>NZ_JBIVFO010000031.1:0-99454 GCF_044748225.1 Streptomyces sp. NPDC090021
CTGCGGCCACCAGGCGCACGCCGACGTCGTGGGGGCTTCCAACGTTCTGCGGGCCGGGCTGGCCCGTCGTCAAGCTCAACCAGCTTGACGAGAAGTCCCCGGATTTATCCGGGGGAGTAGTCACGTGGTGAAGGCCAGGGCGGTGGGGACCACGCCCAGGTAGACCATGTTCAGGGTCGCCGAGAGCGGCGCCCGGGGCAGTTCGTCGAGCAGCCGGCCGGTGAAGGGCAGACAGGCCACGGCGCCCGTCATGCAGCTGAACGCCGTGATCTGGAGGGGCGTTCCGTAGGAGAGGGCGGGCTTCTGCGCGATGACGCCGGTCGCGTAGGCCACCGCGGCGAGCAGGCAGAGGACGACTCCGAGGAGCGAGGTGGAGCCGCCGTCCCCGGACGACATCGACAGGCCGACGACCACCGCGCCGACGAAGGACACGGCCATGCCCGCCAGCAGCCGCGGCGGGAGCGCCTCGCCGAGCAGGCGGGCCGCGAGCAGCGTTTTCGGTATGCGGCGAACGGTCGGCCGTGTCCCGCTCAGTGGCCGGCCGCGGCCTTCACCAGGGCCACGGCCAGGCCGATCGCCGCGTCGAGCGCGCCCGCGAGCAGGGCGACGGCCGCGCCGCTGCCCATGCGGACGCCGCCGTACCAGCCCCATCCGAAGAGGCCGGCGACACTCACACCGGCCGATGCGTACAGGGCCGTGCGCAGGTCCATCACCCCCAGGGCGGAGGAGGCGATGAGGATCAGCGGGCCGACGGCGGACAGCAGCAGCGGACTGCCGACCCACAGCATGTGCCGCAGCTCGGCTCCGGTGGCGAGCCGGCCGTGGACCACCCGGTGGGCCTGCTGGTCGGCGACGAGGGTCGCCAGCCACAGTCCGACGGCGGCGGTCAGCACCGTGGCCGCGGTCCCCGCGGCGGTCACGTGCTCCGACGCGGCCAGGCCGATCACCACGGAGATCATGGTGATCGTGGCATAGAGCCGCTCCTTCAGCCGGGCCGCGGCAGCCGCCGCCACGTCTGCGGGTGCGTCGTCGACGTGATCCATACCGGCAGCCTAAGGGCTGTCCCGTAATCCCCGGTGGATCAGCGCACGGCGTCAGATGCGGTGCATCGCAAGGCGGAGGAGCGTCCCCATACCGGGCGTATTCGGGCGTTCCGACAACGCAGCGAGGTGCCGTAGCTGGCGTCGTGCGCCCGCCGGGGATTACGGGACAGCCCTTGGGCCGCAGCGGCCTGCGGGGCGGGACCGCCGAGTGCCGGGCGTGCCCTCTGTCGTGACGGGGTTTCAGCGGCCACACTGGTGGCTCGGGGGCGCGGCGCCCCCGTCACGAGGAGGCGGTGGCGTGGTGCCGGAGGACCCCGTGGGACGAACCGCTCCGTTCGTACGGCCCCAGGTGTGGGAGACGTACGGACCGGCCGATCTCAGCACCGTGCCGGTGTTCGCCGGAGGGTTCATCAACTTCGGCTACTGGCACCGCGTCGACCTCGAAGGACCGCTGTCGCAGGACGACCGGATCCGCAGCGAGCAGGACCTGTACCGGCACGTGCTCGACGCCGTCGCCCCCGACGGCGGCCGCGCCGTGGACGTCGGCTGCGGCCTCGGCCTCGGATGCGCCCTGGCCCTCGACGAGTACGGCCCCGCAACCATCACCGGGGTGGACATCCACCCCCAGCAGCTGCGGCGGGCCCGCGAGGCGAACTCCCCGCTCCTCGCCGCCCGGCCGCAGCGGCTGCGCTTCCTGCTCGGGGCGGCCGAGAGCCTGCCGCTGGCCGACGCGGAGTTCGACTGCCTCTACAGCGTTGAGGCCGTCCAGCACTTTCCGGACCTGCCGGCGTTCGCCCGCGAGGCGGCGCGGGTCCTGCGCCCGGGCGGCCGGGTGGCGGTCGCCGGATTCTTCACCGTCGACGGCGCACCCGCGCCCGAGGAGCGGCTCGCGGGGCTGCTGGAGACGTTCGCCAGCGGACTCGACATCGCCCGGCCCGTTTCCCGGCTGGCGGAGGCCCTGGCCGAGGCGGGCTTCGCCGACGTGCGGGCGGACTCGATCGGCCCGCACGTCTGGCCCGGCTGGGACCGTTGGCTCGCCCGCCTCTGGGCGCCCGGCACCTGGCCGCGGAACTTCATGGCCGCCTGGGAGCAGCGGATCCTGGACTACTACCTGGTCACCGCCGCCCGCCGGTAGCGGTCGAACGCCTCCCGGGCGTCGGGGACGAACGTCTGCAGGCCGACCAGTTCGGCCAGTTCGGCCTCGGTCACCCAGTCGTGCCGGGCGATCTCGGCGGGGTCGGGTCGCACGGGCCCGGTGACGACCACCTCGTGCAGGCCGAGCCAGTAGGGGCTGATTGCGCCCGCGCACAGGAACTTCAGCACGAAGCGGGGCCGGGCGAGTACGCCGAGCTCCTCCGCCAGCTCCCGCGCGGCGGCGGCCTCATACGACTCGGCCACGTCCACGGCCCCTCCGAGCATCCAGTTGAGGTGCCCGGGGAAGCGGGC
The DNA here is from genome assembly GCF_044748225.1 of Streptomyces sp. NPDC090021. Lineage (NCBI taxonomy): Bacteria > Bacillati > Actinomycetota > Actinomycetes > Kitasatosporales > Streptomycetaceae > Streptomyces > Streptomyces sp. NPDC090021. The sequence goes on from NZ_JBIVFO010000031.1 coordinate 2,490, forward strand.
CGCATGGTCGGGGCGGCGGTGCACGAGGATCCGCCCTTCACCGTCACGGCACACGATCGTCGCCACCCGGTGCAGCCACCCGCGGCGGATCGCCTCACCCCTGTCCACGACACCCAGCACCTCGTCCTGCTCGTCGACCCGTTCGACACGCTCACCCATGGAGCACACGATGGCACGGACGTGATCACCCGTTCGGCTCCGGGGGCCTGCGGCGGACCGTCAGGGTGACGGCGGGGCCTCCTGGAGATAGGCGGCGATCATGGCGAGGACATTGGCGATGGCCACGATGTCCTGGGTGTTCGGGCCCGGGGTGGAGGCGCCGTTGACCCCCGCGTAGAAGGGGTCGAATCGGCCACCGCCCCGGTCCAGGTACCCGGCGCCGCGAGCGCGGCCGCGGCCCGGATGCGCGCGCCGGTCACACCTGCACGCTCTCACGCGCCACCGGCACGGGGTGGTGGCGCGAGATGTTCTTGGTCAGCAGCCTCGTGGACTCGCCGACCCCGACCTCCTCGCCCCCTTCGGCCGCGGGCAGCCGCCCGTCGGCGAGCCGCAGTTCGGCGAGGGCGGTGTCCATCGCCTTGTGCGCGGCGAACAGGCACGGGGTGCTGTAGATGGCCAGGTCGACACCGAGGTCGGTCAGCTCGGTGAGCGAGAGCCGCGGTGACTTGCCGCCGGCGATCTGGTTGAACAGCAGCGGCTTGCCGCCGACGGCCTCGCGGATCCGCTCGATCCACTCCACGCTGCGGACCCCGTCGACGAGGACGACGTCCGCGTCGGTCGCCGCCAGGGCCTGCGCGCGGTGAATGATGTCGGCCTCCTCCGTCGCGTCGGTCCGGGCCACCACGACGAGGTCCTTGCGGGTCGCCAGCACCATCTCCAGCTTCTCCAGGTACTCCGTCAGTGGCAGCACCTGCTTGCCGTCGGCGTGACCGCAGCGCCGCGGGCGCTTCTGGTCCTCCAGGATCACCCCGGAGGCACCCATCCGTTCCAGGCCCTCCACGACGTGGCAGGCCACTTCCGGGTCGACGTAGCCGTCGTCGATGTCGACGAGCAGGTGGTGACGGGGGAAGGCGCCGCGCAGTCGCTGGACGAAGGCCACCATGTCGGGCCAGGCGATGAATCCGATGTCGGGCAGCCCGTAGTAGGAGGCGGCGAACCCGAATCCGGAGACGAACATCCCGTCGTAGTGCGCGGCCGCCACCGAGGCCGAGTACATGTCGTACACCCCGATGAGCGGGGTGGTGCCCGGTTCGGCGATCTGTTCCCGCAGCTTGTTCCCGTAAGTCATCGTTTGGTTCCTCCGAGGAGCGCATCGGCACAGGGAGGGCAGAGAGCCGCGCCACCAGGGCTCTTTACCCGAAGCAGATCCTTCCTTGGTGAAGAGCGGAACTTTCGCGGGTGAAGCCTTTACTCACCCCGACGGCGTAGCCGGTTCACCACAGGAACGTTGGCAGCGGGCCCAGGCCTCGGTGGGCTGCCGGCTGCCGGCAGGCAGCAGCCGGCAGCCGTGCAGGCCGAGGGGGACCCGGACGGGGATGCGGGCGCGTGCCACCGGTCCGGCCTCCGGGTCCTCGGCGGGGACGACCGGGAACCAGCTCGACCCGTCGGTACGCTCGGCGGCGAAGCTCAGCCAGTGACCGTGCCCGTCGGAGTCCCGGCCGGGGTCGGGGAACGAAGACCGGTTCACCGGCCGACAGGTGGTTCCCGGCCCGCCGGACACCGGAGCCCCCGGTCTCCGCCCAGTGAAAAGCGGTGCCCGTCGGGGTGCCGGATCGTCCCGCGCCCGGGACGGCCGGAGGGCCACCGCCGAAGGGTCAGGCGGGGGTGAACACGTCCGCGCGCGCGTCGTCGAGTACGAAGCCGTTGTCGAGGCGGACGCGGACCGTCACCCGGGGGCCGTGTTCCCGGTGAGCGGTCCACGCGGGTTCGAGGGAAGCCACCTGCTCCTCCAAGTGCCGCCTGCTCGCCGGGGGCATCTGGTGGCCGAAGTCGTCCAGGAGGGCCTTGAGCCGTGCGTACTCGCGCACCTCGTGGCTCCGCTCCCGCTCCCGGGGCGCGTCCACCCGCTCGACGGTGCCCGCGATGCCCGACGCCAGGGACAGCGAACCGACGACGGCGTCCTCGTCGGCCGGGCCGTCCTCGCCCGCCGGGCCGTCCTGGACCGTGCACACCGTCCCGGCCAGCCGGAGGTCTGCCGCCAGCTTGACCCGCTGGCCTTCCTGGAGCGTCATCGGTCGTTCACTTCTCCGGTCGGGACGGGGGCGGGGCGCCCTGCCGTGTCGGTGGCGCAGCCCAGTCTCCCACCATGTCGGGCACCATCGATCTTTCATCCGCCGTCACCGGCGTCACCGCCGTCACCGATGTCACCGAGATCGGCTGAGGCTACCCGGACGAGGGGTACCGACCCGCACGACCGGGAGCCGGCGGCAACGCCCACCGGATCGCCCGGGTCACGGCGTGGCCGCCCGCGCGGGCGGCCACGCCCGGCAACCGCTCGGCCGCGGCCCCCGAACCGGCCGTGACCGCCGTCCTCGCCCAGACCGGCAGCAGGTCCACGGCCGCCGCCGCGAGCAGCGCGTACGGCAGCCGGGCGGCCCCCGGCAGCGGCGGATCGGTGAGCAGGAATCGGGCCGTGTCCCGGGAGGCCTCCGTGGGCCGCAGCGCGGGCCGGTACCCGGCCATCCGCGCCGCCAGCTCCCGTACGTCCCGCGGCGGCCGGTCCGCGCCCAGCGCCCGGGCCACCCGCGCCGTGTCGGCGAGGTACGCGTCGCAGCCGGCCGGATCCAGCGGATGCCTGCCGTACCGCTGGTGGGCCCGCAGGAAACAGTCCACCTCGGCGACGTGGACCCAGCCCAGCAGCTCCGGGTCGTCGGCCCGGTACGGCACGCCGTCGGCCGTCCGGCCCCGGACACGGGAGTGCACCGCCCGGACACGGGCCACCGCCGCCTCGGCGTCGGCGCTCGTACCGAAAGTGGTGACCGCCAGGAAGGTGCTGGTCCGGTGCAGGCGGCCCCACGGGTCGCCGCGGTACCCGGAGTGCGCCGCCACCGCGGCCATCGCGACGGGGTGCAGCGACTGGAGCAGCAGGGCGGCGAGGCCGCCGACGAACATCGACGCGTCCCCGTGCACCCGCCTGACCGGCCGGTCCGGCGCGAACCAGCGCGGTCCGGGAGTCGCGTGGATCCGTTCCCGGTTGCGGGATCCGTCGGGCCCGGCGACGCGCAGGAACACCGCCTCGCCGGCCTGCCGCCGGAGCCGCCGGACGGCGGTCGTCGGGCTCGCCATGCGCCCAGTATGCGCTCGGCGCCGCTCCGCGGTCCCATGGACGGGAGGACGGTTGAGAGAAACCGCGACGGGCAGGTGCCCCATGTACGAGGAGGTACGTCATGGCTGCCGAGGACACGCCCGTTCCGGAAGCCGCCGCCGACACCGGCCACAGCGGTCCCTGTGTGGTGCCGGTCAGCGGCGACCTGGACCTGGACCACGCGGGCGAACTGCGGGAGACGCTCGCCGCGGCCCTCACTCAGGCCCCCGAGGGTGCCGACATCATCGTCGACCTGCGGAATTCGTCCTTCTGCGATTCCGCGGGCCTCAACGTGCTGCTGGACGCCCGGCGGCAGGGTGTCCGGACAGGACACGTCCTGCGCCTGGCAGCGCCCAGCCACCAGTTGCTGCGGCTGCTCGAACTCACCGGTTCGAACGGCTCCTTCCCGCTGGACGCCTCCGTGCCCGGCTGAGCACACCGGGACCGGTGCGCCCCCGCCGGCGGCACGCCGACCCCGACCGATCGGAGAACCCGATGAGCAGCGCCGACGAAGCCTACGGCGACGACGTCTACCAGCCGCAGGAGAGCGACGAGTCCGCCGAGGCCCAACCCGACCTGGAGAACACCCTCGACGAGCCGGGCCTCGACGACACGCTCGACACCGCCTACGTGCCCCTCGACCGCCCGCTCGCGGTCGACGACAGGGGCACGACCGCCGCCGAGGCGCGCACGGGCGAGACGCTGGAGCAGCGCCTTGCCCGGGAGCAGCCCGAGGTGTCCGACGAGGACGAGGTCTCCGACGAGGCCGGCGACGCCCTGCTGGCCGGATCGGACCGCGCGGGCCGCCTGGCCGCGGTGGACGACTCCGCCCCGCAGCGCCACATCTCCGTACTGGCCCGCGACGTCGGGATCGACGGCGGAGCGGCATCGGCCGAGGAGGCCGCGGTCCACGTCGTCGATGAACTGCCGCCCGCCGAGGACCTGGACGTCTGAGCCGCGGCGCCTCGTCCTCCTCCTCCTCCTCGGCGTCCCGGCGGTCAGATGACGTGGAAGCGCTCCCGCCCGCCCGGGGGCACCGGATGCGTGCACGCGTGATGACGGGCGACGCTGGTGGCCCCCGCTCAGTGAGCCGGTGACCACAGGTCTGTCAGATGCCCCTTGCCGGGGGTCAGGTCCCCCCAGCCGCCCGCGAGGTCCACCACCACGACGCCGGAGGTCGGGAAGCCGTCCTTCAGCCGGTCCAGCAGCTCCGCCGGGCCGCTGCCGCACAACGCGGTCGCCAGCTCGTGGATGCCCGTGTTGTGGCCGACCAACGCCAGACAGCCGAGCCCCGACCCGCGCTCGGTCAGCACGGTGACCAGCGCGTTCGGCGCCGCGTTGTAGAGCCGGTCGTCGTAGACGGCGTCCGGCGGGTCCGCCAGGGCGGGGACCAGCAGTTGCCAGGTCTGGCGCGTCCTGCGCGCGGGCGAGCACAGCGCCAGGTCCGGCCGGTAGCCGCGCTCCGCCAGCCAGCGGCCCGTACGGGGTGCGTCGGCCCTGCCGCGCTCGCCCAGGCCACGCTCGAAGTCCTCGGCGGGGTCGCCCTTCGGTACCGCCTTGGCGTGCCGGACCAGCAGCAGTCGGCTCCCGGTCGGGTGCGGTGCGGGGTCGGGGGACATGGAGTGCTCTCCCTCCGGCTGGTGCGCGTACGGTACAGGCCCATGGTGCGGTGGGTCCCGCGGGCGCGCACCCGCACCCGGCCGCCCGGCGGACTACGCTGCGAGGGATGGAACGAGCAGACGTACTCAGGCGGGTGATCGGGATCCTCACCGAGGCCCAGGACATCCGCCGGGCCGCCGAGGCCGGGGAGGACGCCGAGGGCCCGGGCGGGACGGCCGGTGTGGCCACACAGCTCCTGAACGAGATGCTGCCCTCGATCAGCGTGCCGGCCGACGCGTCGCCGCAGCAGGTGGCGACGCTGGTGGCCGAGGCCCTGGGCCCGGCCCTGCACACGATGGTCTCCGGATTCAGCCTGGCGTTCACCAGCCTCGCGATCGCCCATGACACAGGTCGCACGGACGTCTCCTCCATCGAGGTCCTCCAGGAACTCGCCCTGGAGGTCGAGGCCGGTACCTACGACGAGGGCCCCTGGGAGCACTGACCCGTACGTGGGACACAGACGTGGGACGCCGACGTGGGACCCCGACGTGGGACACAGACGTGGGACACCGACCGTCAGTCGGCGTCCTCCTCGTCCGGGTGGGACATCTTCCGCTCCTGCCGCATCCGCAGTTCCTCCGGGGTCTTGCCGGCGACCGGCTTGCTGGCCTCGGGGTGCACGGGGTCCGGTCCGGGGTGCTCCTGGGGGTGCTCCTCACGGCCCCCGGCCGGCCGCTGCCGCCTGTCCTCCGTACCCTTCATGGCTGTCGCTCCCTCGCAGATCCGATCGACGCTGACTTCGGACTTCCCCCCCACCTACCCCACCGGTCACTCGTGACACGATCGCGACACGAACGGACGTGACCACTGTGGCACGTGTCATCCCGCACGGCCTGGGAAGATGCGCAGTCATGCCGGAAACGATCAGCAGCATCGCCACCCGTGTCGCACGGCGCCGCCGCGAACCGGTCGCCGTCCAGGCCCTGCGCTCCACCGCCGCGGCCGTCATCAGCTACGTCGTGGCGCTCCGCCTGAGCAGCGAGCCCAACCCGCTGACCGCCCCGCTGACGGCCCTGCTCGTCGTGCAGGTCACGCTCTACTCCACGTTGACCACCAGCATCCGCCGGGTCAACTCGGTGGTCGTCGGCGTCCTGATCGCCATCGGGTTCAGCGCGCTGGTCGGCCTCACCTGGTGGAGCCTGGGCCTGCTGATCCTGGCGTCCCTCGTGGTGGGCCACCTCGTGCGCGTGGACGAGTTCGTCCCCGAGGTCGCGATCAGCGCCATGCTCGTCCTCGGCGTCACCCAGGTGGCGGACACCGCCTGGGACCGGGTACTGGAGACCCTCATCGGCGCGGTGGTCGGACTCCTGGTCAACCTCCTGCTGGCGCCACCCCTCTGGATCGGCCCGGCCGGCGCCGCGATCACCGACCTCGCCCTGCGCATGAGCCGGCTGCTCGACCACCTCGGAGAGGAACCCCGGGGCCCGGGCAAGGTCGAACATGCCGCCGCCCGCCTGCACGAGGCGCGCCGCCTCGACAACGACATCGCACAGGTCGACAGCGCCCTGCGGCAGGCCGAGGACAGCCTCCGGCTCAATCCGCGGGTCAAGGAGGGCCTGCTCTTCCGGCTGGTGCTGCGCACCGGCCTGGACACCCTGGAGATCTGCGCGGTGGTGCTCCGGGTGGCCTGCCGGACCCTGACCGACCTGGCCAAGGTCCGCCCCGACGGCCCGCTCTTCGAGCCCGCCACCGGCGCGGCGCTACGCGAGGTGCTGCGGCACACCGCTGTCGCCGTGGAGAGCTTCGCCCAGCTGATCACCGCCCAGGTGAGCGCCAACGCGGAGGAGGCCGAAGCCCGGCTGTCCGGTGAGCTCGCGGTGGCCAGGGCCCACCGGGACCGGCTCGCGGAGCTGCTGCTCGCCTCCGCCCGGGAGGAACCCGGGCACTGGCAGTTGCGCGGCGCGCTGCTCACCGAGATCGACCGGGTCCTCGACGAACTGGGCGTGGAGAAGCGCTCGCAGCGCCTGCTGGAGGAACTCGACCGGCACACCCGCAGCCGGCGCGCCGACGGGGTACGCGGCCGCCTGCGGGCGTGGACCCGCAGGGGCCGCGGGGCGGAGCGGCCCGGGTGACGAAGGGGGCTGCGGTGCGCGAAGGTGGGGACATGGTGAACGTACTGGGCAGCAGGATCCTGCTGCGACCGACGGACCCCGCGCGCTCGCGTGCGTTCTACGGCGAGACCCTCGGCCTCGCCGTGTACCGGGAGTTCGGCACGGGGCCGGACCGCGGCACGGTCTACTTCCTGGGCGGCGGCTTCCTCGAGGTGTCGGGACGGTCCGACGCACCGCCCGCGCCGGGCCTGCGGCTGTGGCTCCAGGTCGCCGACGTACAGGCGGCCTACGAGGAGCTGCACAGCCGCGGCGCCGAAGTGCTGCGGCCTCCGCTGCGCGAACCGTGGGGACTGGTCGAGATGTGGATCGCCGACCCCGACGGCGTGCGGATCGCCGTCGTGGAGGTCCCGGAGGACCATCCACTGCGCTTCCGTCCCTGAGTGCCAGGAGGGCCCGGCGTCAGTAGTAGTGCTTGCGGCCTCCCACGGCGTGTCCGACCGCGCCCAGCAGCCAGAGCACCAGGCCGACGACGACGAGGATCACGCCGATCGTCCAGAGGATCGAGATCCCCGTGACGAAGCCGATGATCAGCAGGATGACGCCCAGAACGATCATGACTACCTCCTGGTTCCTGTCGAACCGGTATGCAGGGCGTCTACCACGGTCGTGCGGCCTCATGCCCGCTTTCATCCGTTTCTTGCCGCCGCTGTCGTCGGGTGATCAGTCGACCCGGGGCGGCAGCCCCACGAGGCCCGTGTCGCGCAGGACGAGCTCGATCGTCCCGGCGAGGGTGCTGTCGGCGTGCCGGGCACGCTACCGGCCCCCCGGTGTGCCGGCAGCGGGGCCGGCGAGGAACTCGGTGCGGCCCGGACCCGGTTCGCCGTCCCGGTGCTCCACCGGGTCGCCCGGCCGCTGGAAATGGACGGCCGCCGGGAGCCCGGCCCGGTAGGCGTCCAGCCCGGCCCGGCAGTACGCGACCATCGGCGCGGGCAGGGCGTCCAGCGCGTACCAGCCCATGCCGTCGCACCGGTCGGGCTCCATGATCCGGGGCGGGCCCGTCCATCTGCGTACCTCGAAGAAGACGCCGACGCGGGACGAGGAGCCCGTCGGGGGACGGTGGTGCACGGTGACCGCCACCCGGACGTCCGCCGGATCGACGACGACCCCGGTCTCCTCTCGCGCCTCCCGGACGACGGCCCCGACGAAGTCCTCGTCCGCCTCCAGATGACCGGACGGCAGGTGCCACATCCCGGTCGCGTACACCGGCCCGGCCCGCCGCGACAGCAGGACCTCAAGGCCGCGGCCGCCGTCCCGGCGCAGCAGGAGATGCACGTCGAGCGGCAGCGTGTACCTGCGTGGCGCGGTCATCGGGCGCTCCCGGAGCCGTTCCAGCCGAGTTCGGTGTAGGGGCGTCCGGCGCGGATGCCCTCGAGGGCGGCACGGGCGTAGGGGACGATCGGTTCCGGCAGGGCGTCGAGGGGCCACCAGTTCCACGACACGCACCGGTCGGGCTCCCGCAGCCGGGGCTCCCCTCGCCAGCGCCGGGCCCGGAAGACCAGCTGCATGCGCGGCGGGGCATCGGGCCGGTCCCTGACGTGCACCAGGTGGACGAGGTCGACGTCGGCCGGGTCGATGACGATCCCGGCCTCTTCCTGCGCCTCCCTGACCAGACAGCCGACGGCGGACTCCTGTTCGCAGTGACCGGCGAGGAAGTGGTGCGTGGAGCCCGCGAAGGCGGAGTCGGGGTGCCGCAGCCCGAGCAGGACCTCGCCGTCGCGTTCCAGGTAGAGGTGGACGCCGACGATATGGGGGACGGGCGTGTTCGCGGACCCGGCGCGGACCGGCTCCGGGGCGTGCGCCGCGCCGTGCTCCGGGCACTGCGCCGGGCTCTGCTCGGGGCCCTGCTCTGCGGCGTGCCGGCGGATCAGGGCGAGGGTCGAGGGGTTCAGCCGCAGGCGGGGCAGGGTCCGCAGGTCGTGCCAGGCGAGCATGACCCCTTCGGTCAGGGTGAGGGTGCCCGGATCGCCGGTCCAGCGGGTGGCGAAGACCTGCACGGGGACGGTGGTGCCGTCGGCTCCTGTGGCGTGTTCCACCGCGAACGGCTCCAGGGCGCGGGGTTCGAGCCCGGCCTCCTCCCGCAGCTCCCGGCGGACGGTGTCCTCCAGGGAGGTGTCCTGCGGCTCACGGCCACCGCCGAGGAGGGCCCAGGCCCCCGGCTCCCAGATGCCCGGTACGTGGTCCCGCAGGTGGAGCAGGTACCGGCCCGCGCCGTCGTGGATCAACGCCGAGGCGTTCACCGGCTCGGTCCGGCCGTCCAGTCCGGACTCCAGCAGTCCGGCCCGCAGGGCGGGCGGGCCGACCTCGTCGAAGGGGAGCCACGCGGCTCCCGGTGCCCCTTCGGGCCGCGGTGGCGCATCGGCGCTCTCCTCCGCCAGGTGGAGCACCATGCGGAAGTCGTAGTGCCGACGGGCCGGTTCACCCCCGGCCGGCCCCGCCTGCGCGGCGTGGACGGCGATGTCGACGGGCACGTCCAGGTACTCGGCGGTACGGCACAGGGCGGCGGGCGGGATCCCCGCCTGCTCGTGGACCGCGCGCAGCGCCGCGTCGAGGAGCGTACGGTCGTCCGGCCCGACGGGCCCGCCCGGCAGGAGGAGGCTGCCGCCGGGCCGGTGGCGGACGTGCAGGACGCGTCGGTGCCGGTCGACCACGACCGCGCTGCACGTGATGCGTCCGGCCGGGGCCGTCGGGCGGGCGGGATCGACGGGGCCGGCGGGATCGGCCCCGGCGTCGAGGGCGGTCAGCAGGTCATCGAGCACCTCGCGTGCGGCGGGACGGCGTTCGAGGTGGGCGGCGACGGCGCCGCGGAGGTGGGAGCGGGTGGGCGGCACGTGAACCTCACAGGTGCGGGGGAGGGTCGGCTCCAAGAACGGCTCGGGGCGCGGCCCGTCACGGTCGGCGCGGGGGCAGTCGGTGAACGGATGTTCTGGCCGGCGGCGGCAGTCCCTCGGGACCTGGACCGGCAGCCCTGAAACTCGCTCGAACAGGGTGGGGTCACCCCTGCGGGGGATTGCCCCGTGCCGCACGGGGCAATCCCGGTACTCCCGTCCGTTCAGAACACGAGCGTCTGCCCCTGTGGTTCGGTGAGCTCGCCGGTGCACAGGCCGCAGCGCTCCACCGCCGGCCCGGGCTCACCCGTCGTGGCGGAAGCTCCAGGCCTCGATGTCGCGGTAGTGGATCGGACCGGGACCGCGGCCGATGTTGCTGCCGACCAGGTGCAGGCGCGCCGTCCGCCACCGGCGGCCGGAGAACGCGGCGAGCCCGGCGGCGGCCTCCACCACACACGCGGGATCGTTTCGGCGGGTCCGGGCCAGCGTGACGTGGGGGCGCAGCGGCCGGCCCTCGAACGGAACGCCGCATTCCTTGACGACCGCGCGCACCTCGGAGGCCAGCAGGTGCAGGCCTTCGAGGTCCCCGTCGACACCGCTCCACAGCACCCGCTCGTCGAAGTGCCCGCCGCCGCGCAGTGCCAGTTCGAGGGGCCGGCCCGCCGCCGCCAGATCCGCGAGCGGCGGTCGCAGGAGCGGGACGGTCCCGACCGGGAGCTCCCCGAGGAACGCCAGGGTGATGTGCCAGTCCTCGACGCGGTTCCAGCGCAGGCCCGGGTACGCCGCGTAGGCGGGCCGCAGCGCCCCCGCGAGCTCCTCCTTGGCGTCGTCGGGCGGGGCGAGGGCTATGAACACGCGAACGGTCGAGGGCTGGATCTGTTCCTTCACAAGCTCTTCGTACCGTACGCCGCACGCCCCGGTCATCTTTCCGGCCCGCCCGCCGACGCCGGCGGCTCAGCCGACCAGCACACCCGGGTTGAGGATGCCCCGCGGGTCGAGGACGCGTGATCACGCCGGACAGGCTCTGGCCACGTCTCCTGTGCGGCGTGATCACGGCGTACGGCGCCCAGGCCGCCCCGCATCGCCCCGGCCGGCCCGGCGCGGCTGGGGCGACGGACCTCCCGGATCGCGCGAAGGCCTGCGCCGGGACACTCGTCGATCCGGGTCTCGTGGACGAGACCGCCCCGCACCGACCCGACGTCCGCGACAACCAGTCGCTGCGGTAAGCCGTTTGACGATCCGTCACCATGCTGGCGAAAAGCGCGCGGTGCCCGTGTCCGAAACCGCCGAGGCGCTGATCAAACGCGGCGAGGCTCAAGATCACCGAATCGAGGTAATCCCTCCCCCTTCTGGTGGGTGGCCCGATGGGCGGACGGTTACTGTGCTTCCGGATCTAGAGGGATTGCCCGGGTATTCACCCTATTTTTCTTCTTTCACTGGTGACGTGCACACGCATGCGCCGATCACCGCCCGCACGAAGGAGAGGCCTGCGCGATGACCGTGGACACCAGCCCAGAGACTCAGCTGGAGCCGACCCAGCAGACCAGTCTGGGCACGGCGGCCGCCCGCAACCTTGCCACGACGACCAAGTCCGCCCCGCAGATGCAGGAGATCACCTCCCGGTGGCTGCTGAAGACGCTCCCCTGGGTGGAGACCAAGGGCGGCACCTACCGGGTCAACCGCCGCCTGACCTACACCGTCGGCGACGGCCGCATCGAGTTCCTGCAGGACGGTGCCACGGTAAGGGTGATCCCGCGCGAACTCGGCGAACTCGCCATGCTGCGGGGCTTCGAGGACGAGCAGGTGCTGGTCACGCTCGCCGACCGGTGCGTCCAGCGCGACTTCCGCGCCGGCGAGGTGCTGGTGGAGCGCGGCACGCCCGCCGAGGGCATCCACCTGATCGCCCACGGCCGCATCAGCCAGACCTCGGTCGGCAAGTACGGTGACGAAGTCGCCGTCGCGGTACTGGCCGACGGCGACCGCTTCGGTGAGAACGCGCTGCTGGACGCCGATGCGACCGCCGACTACACGGCCACCGCCGAGACCTCCGGCACCCTGCTCACCCTCTCCCGTGCCGACTTCGCCGCCGTGCTCGACGCGGCGCCGAACCTCCGTGCCCACGTCGAGCGGTTCGGCTCCCTGCCGCACCAGCGGCAGAACAAGCACGGCGAGGCCGAGATCGCCATGTCCGCCGGCCACACCGGTGAGGCCGCCCTCCCCGGCACCTTCGTCGACTACGAACTCAAGCCGCGCGAGTACGAACTCTCCATCGCCCAGACCGTGCTGCGGGTCCACACGCGCGTCGCCGACCTCTACAACGGACCGCACAACCAGACCGAGGAGCAACTCCGGCTCACCATCGAGGCGCTGCGTGAGCGCCAGGAGTACGAGCTCATCAACAACCGGGAGTTCGGCCTCCTCCACAATGCCGACTTCAAGCAGCGCATCCAGACCCACTCGGGGCCGCCCACCCCGGACGACATGGACGAACTGCTCTGCCGCCGTCGCGGCACCAGGTTCTTCTTCGCCCACCCCAAGACGATCGCGGCGATCGGGCGCGAGTTCAACGCCCGCGGGCTCTACCCGGACCACGTCGACCTCGGCGGCCAGCAGGTGCCGGCCTGGCGCGGGGTGCCGATCCTGCCCTGCAGCAAGATCCCCATCAGCAAGGAGAACACCAGCTCCATCCTCGCCATGCGTACGGGCGAGGACAACCAGGGCGTCATCGGCCTGCACCAGACGGGGCTGCCGGAGGAGTACGAGCCCGGCCTCTCCGTGCGCTTCATGGGCATCAGCGAGCAGGCGATCATCTCGTACCTCGTCACCACCTACTACTCCGCCGCGATCCTGGTGCCCGACGCGCTCGGTGTGATGGAGAACGTCCAGATCGGCCGCCGACGCGACTGACGCGCGGCCGCCGTCAGCCCGGCCCCTCCCGGACAGGCCGATCGCGTCCGGGAGGGGCCGGGACAGCCCACCCCATCACCTAGGAGCCACGGATGCCCGTTCCCGGGCCTTCCCCCGCGCAGTCGAGCCTGCCTGCCGCCGCGGCCCGTTTCGGTGCCCACGGTCACGGCCGCGGCGCCGAGGCAGTCCCCGCGGGTAAACCCGCGCTGCCGACGGGGCCGGCGCTGCCCTTCGGACCGGCGGCCCGGCCCCTCCACCCCGTCCCCCCTCCCGTCCCGGCTCCCACTCCCGTCCCCGTTTCCCCTCCCGTCCCCGCTTCCGTGCCAGGGTCCGAGGCAGTGCCCGCACCGGCCGAGGGGGCGGGGGGTGACCTGGTGGCGGAGCCGCCACGGCGGGCCGCCGCTGCCACGGCCGCACCGAGCCCGGCACCGAGCCCGGCACCGAACCCCGCCCTGGAGCGGATCATCCGGGGTCCCAGCGGTGTGGGTACGGCGGGACTGTTCTTCACGCCCCGCCCGGCACCTCCCGCGGCGCAGCCCGCCGTGCCGTCGGCACCGGAGCTGCCCGCGCCCCCGCCCGCGGCGGAGGGCCGGCCGATCCCCGGCCTCTACCACCACCCCGTCCCGGAGCCCGACCCCGCCCGCGTGGCGGAGGTCAGCCGCCGGATCAAGCGCTGGGCGGTGGACGAGGTGGAGGCGTACCCGCCGGAGTGGGAGGATCAGTTCGACGGCTTCTCCGTGGGCCGCTACATGGTCGCCTGCCACCCCGACGCGCCGACCGTCGACCACCTCATGATCGCCACCAGGCTGATGGTCGCCGAGAACGTGGTCGACGACTGCTACTGCGAGGACCACGGAGGTTCGCCGGTAGGACTAGGAGGAAGGCTTCTGCTGGCGCACACCGCGCTGGACCCGGTCCACACGACGGCGGAGTACCAGCCGGCGTGGGCGCAGTCGCTCCTCTCGGACGCGCCGCGGCGCTCCTACCGCTCGGCCATGGAGTACTTCACGCAGGCGGCGACCCCGTCGCAGGCCGACCGGTACCGGCACGACATGGCCCGGCTGCACCTGGGATACCTCGCCGAGGCCGCCTGGGCCGAGACGAAGTACGTGCCGGAGGTGTCCGAGTACCTGGCGATGCGCCAGTTCAACAACTTCCGCCCCTGCCCCACCATCACCGACACCGTGGGCGGTTACGAACTGCCGGCCGATCTGCACGCCATGCCCGCCATGCAACGGGTCATCGCGCTCGCGGGCAACGCCACCACCATCTCCAACGACCTCTACTCGTACACCAAGGAACTCGAGAGCCCCGGCCTGCACCTGAACCTGCCGGTGGTCATCGCCGCGCGGGAGGGCCTCTCCGACAAGGAGGCCTACCTGAAGGCGGTCGAGGTCCACAACGACCTCATGCACGCCTTCGAGGCCGCGGCCGCCGAACTGGCCCTGTCCTGCCCCGATCCACGCGTCGTCCGTTTCCTCCGGGGAGTGGCCGTCTGGGTCGACGGCAACCACTACTGGCACCGGACCAACACATACCGCTACAGCCTGCCCGACTTCTGGTAAGGATGGATATATTCGTGACCAGCACCGATCTCACCGTTACCGCCCCCACTTCCGCCGCTTCCGCCTTCATTCCCGCCCCGGCGACGCCCTACCAGGGGGACATCGCCCGTTACTGGGACCACGAGGCCCGGCCGGTGAACCTGCGCCTCGGCGATGTCGACGGCCTCTACCACCACCACTACGGCATCGGTGACATCGACCACGAGGCCCTCGGGGACACCGAGGACAGCGCATACGAGAAGAAGCTGATCGCCGAGCTCCACCGCCTGGAGTCCGCACAGGCGGACGTCCTGCTGAACCACCTCGGCTCCATCGGACGCGACGACACCGTCGTGGACGCCGGCTGCGGCCGCGGCGGTTCGATGGTCATGGCCCACCAGCGGTTCGGGTGCAAGGTGGAGGGCGTGACCCTCTCGGCCAAGCAGGCCGACTTCGCGAACCAGCGCGCCCGTGAACTCGGCATCGACGACTCCGTCCGCGCCCGCGTCTGCAACATGCTCAGCACGCCGTTCGAGACCGGGCAGGCCGCCGCCTCCTGGAACAACGAGTCGAGCATGTACGTCGACCTGCACGACCTGTTCGCCGAGCACTCCCGCGTCCTCGCGGTCGGCGGCCGGTACGTGACCATCACCGGTTGCTGGAACCCGCGCTACGGCCAGCCCTCGAAGTGGGTCTCGCAGATCAACGCGCACTTCGAGTGCAACATCCACTCCCGCCGCGAGTACATGCGGGCTATGGCCGACAACCGTCTCGTGCCGCAGGCCGTCATCGACCTGACCCCCCAGACGCTGCCCTACTGGGAGCTGCGCGCGACGTCCTCACTGGTCACGGGCATCGAGGAGGCGTTCATCAACTCCTACAGGGACGGCTCCTTCCAGTACGTCCTGATCGCGGCCGACCGCGTCTGACCGCGTCTGACGCCGGAGCGAGGGGGAGGCCGGGCCCGTGACCACGGGCCCGGCCCGACGGCGCGTGGGGCGGCCGTCGACGCAGCAGGTCCGGACGCCGGTCCGGGCCCGGGCCCGGACCGGGGACGCGGCGGACCCCGAGCGCCTGATCGCCGCCGCACGGGGCGCGGTGGCGATCCACCACTGCGCCGCACCGCCCTACCGCCGCCGGGTCCGCGCATGGCCGACGCTCGTCGCCTGCGCCGGCCGGCCGGCGGCGAGTTCGATGCCCGGGCGACGGACCCCGGACACCAGGAGGCCGTACGCGCCGTCCAGGGGCTGCACGGCACCTCCGTGGCCGGACTGCTCCTCAGCATGGGCCCGAACAGCGTCAGTTAGGTGTTCGCTCTGCACGGCGAGAGCTATGCGCTGGACTCCGCGTGCTCCGGCGGGCTGATGGCCGTCGCCAACGCGGGGGGGATGGGCCGGGCCAGTCCGGGCGGAAGCCACCCGACCGGCCCGAGGAAACACGGGGGAACGGGAGGTGCCCGCCCGGTTCGACGGGGGATGCAAACCGGGCGGGAGCTCTCAACTCGCCCTGCCGAGCTTACTGTAGACGGCGGCCACCTGGGTGAGCCATGCGACTTCCGCCATGAAGTTGTCCATGTCGCGGTCCTCGAAAGCGTCCGCGTCCTTGCTGTGCTCTGGGACGTTCCCCGTCCGCATCCGGGTGTCCCGGGGGCCGCGTTCCGGGGCGCCGCCCGGTCCCGCACGGGCGGGCCGGGCGGCGCCCGCGCGTCAGGAGACGGTCACGAACTGCCCGATGCTCGGCACCCCCTGCGCGTCGAGGGCGAAGAGCATGTACGTCCCCGGCAGCACCACACCGGTGTCGGAGGGGATCGACACGGTGTACGCGCCCGTTCCCGCGGGCGTGGACACGAGCGGTACCCGCCGCTGGTCGTTGTCGGTGGAGTGGGTCGCGGCGGCGGCCCGCATCAGGACGAACGACGACACGGACCTGTCGGTGCTCACCGTCAGCTGCGCACCCGGAGCCGCCCTCGGGGGCACGCCCCCGGTGATGGCGGGCCGCGCCTTGGGCGTACCGTCCGCGTTGAGCAGGTACGGCGGTGTGAAGACGGCACCGTCGGGATGGTTGGTCGCGCAGTCGCCGCACAGGCCGCCGCCACCGGAGAAGACCCGGCCGTCCGGCAGCAGGTTGGCCACACTGTGGTAGTTGCGCGGGACGGCCATGGAGGCGAGCGGGGTGAAGCTGCCGGTCGCCGGGTCCCACAGTTCGGGCGTCAGGACCGAGGTGGCGTCACTGAACGGCACCGGATAGGCCTGCCCGCCGAAGACGGCCACCTTGCCGTCCGGCAGGACGACGCTGTTGCTGAACGCGCGGGGGTGCTCCATGTCCCCGGTGCGGGCCGCCTGGACCTGGCTGCCCGAGATGCCCACCGTGTACGCCCGCTGCGTGGCGGGGGAGTCCTGGTAGGCCGGGGAGCCGCCCAGCGTGACCAGCTTGCCGATGTCGTACGGGACGGCATTGCCGGTCATGGCGTCCTGGCTGTCGGCACGGGTGCCGGCGGGAGTGACGGCGCCCTGGCCGCTGGTCGAGATCCAGTTCATCTGCTTGCTCGGCCCCAGCTGCAGGACCTTGCCGCCCGAAGTGGCGTGCAGCCACATGTGGTTGTCGGCGCGGTAGGGGCCCGCCGGATCGGCGGTCAGCGCCTTGGACGCGGGAACACCCGGCAGTGAACGCCACGTACGGGTGTCCGGCGACCAGACCTCACCGGCCTTGTCGGTGCCGGCGTTGCCGCTCCAGGACCCGCCGAGGACGAAGGCCTCACCGGTGGAGAGCAGCGTCATGGCCTGGTAGCCGCGGGCGATGTTCATGCTGGTGGTCGCGGACCAGGAGTCGGTGGCCGGATCGTAGATGCTGGCCTTCTCCGCGTTGCTGCCGCCGGTGACCAGGACCCGGCCGTCCGCCAGCATGGCTATGCCGGGGCAGAACATGTCGTGGCCGGTGTTGTCGATGCGGCGCTGGGTGACCTTGCCGGTCTTCAGGTCCAGGATCGCCGTCTGGGTGTATCCGTTGCTGCCGCCGAAGCGGTCGACGGCGTACGCGGACCAGGCGAGCAGCTTGTCCCCGGGCAGGGCGGCGGTGGCCACGGGTACCAGCGGGAAGCCGATGATCCGGCCCCAGGAACCGTGCACGGCGGGGCTGGCCGGCCCGCTCAGACGTATCTCGCCGGCCGAGGTCCACGGACCGCGGCCGCCGGCCTCACTGGTCACCGTCAGACGGATGTACCGGGTGTGCTCGGCGCGGGTGAAGGTGGCCGTCTTGACGGTGTCGTCGTCCCGCCAGGTGCCGGAGGCCACCGGAGAGCCGAAGGAGGTGCCGTCGGTGCTGGTCGAGACGGTGTACGCGCCCGCACGTCCGTTGGGACCGTCAGCGCGGGGAGCGTAGACGAGGGCGGAGACGACCGCCGTGCGGTGCATGTCGATGGTGATGCTGTGCGGCAGGGGAGCGGCGGGGGACGTCCACTTGCTGTGCCAGATGGTGTTGGCGTTGCCGTCGAGGACGTTGGCGGCGCGGCCGTTCTCCCCGGTGGTCTCCTCGTCGCTGGCCGTCGCCGTCCAGCCGGCCCGGGACAGGTCGACGGTGGCGGCCGGGGTGCCGGGGTCGCCCAGCAGGTCGATCTCGGCGGCGGAGGTCCAGGGCCCGCGGTTGCCGGCCTCGGTGATCGCCGTCAACCGGACGAACCGGGCGCCCGTCGGGGCGAAGCCGAGGGTCTTGGATGTGGCGTCGTCCGCGAGGGTTCCGGTGGCGACGGGGGTTCCCCAGTTCTGCCCGTCCGCGCTGATGCTGATCGCGTACTCGCCGACGCGGCCGTTGGGCCCGTTGGCCCGCGGCCGGTAGACGAGGGCGGAGACGACCGCCGTGCGGTGCATGTCGATGGTGATGCTGTGCGGCAGGGGAGCGGCGGGGGACGTCCACTTGCTGTGCCAGATGGTGTTGGCGTTGCCGTCGAGGACGTTGGCGGCGCGGCCGTTCTCCCCGGTGGTCTCCTCGTCGCTCGCCGACGCCGTCCAGCCGGCCCGGTCCAGAACGGGAGCCGTCGGCTCCATCGCGTTCGCCGGTGCGACGCCGTGGTGCGGCGACTGCACCGCCGCCTGCTGGTCGGTGGGCACGGGCGCGGCCCGCGGTCCCGGGGTGCGGCCGGCCGCAGCGGTGCTGGTGACCCCGAGCCACGGGGTCAGGCCGAGCAGCACGGATCCGAGGGCGAAGGCTATGAGCAGGTGGGAGCGGCGTAACAGGCGAGTGAGCGCGCGTGAGCGCCTGGACTGCAATCTGACCTCCTGGGGCGAACTGATGTGCCCCGTAGAACATAGTCAGAGCGGTCACAACCCGCCTGGGAATAGGCAGAGTTGGCGGGAATCCGTGCCGACGCCCCGAAGGGCGCGCCGTGGCGGCCAGGGCCGGGGCGCAGGCCGCCGCCACGGGGGAACGGCGCGGGGAACGGCAGGGGAAACGACGGGGGAACCGCGTTGCGTCACGCGGCAAGCCCTCCGCGCGGCGCCCGGCCCGGCCCGCCCCACGTACGCGCCGTGCGCGACTGATCGGACGCGGCTTCCGCGGCCGCCGTGGCTTGGTGAGGCTTCCGCGGCCGCGTCCGGCGGTCAGGCGCCCACGTAGGCGGCGAGGTGCTCCCCGGTCAGGGTGGAACGGCCGGCGACGAGATCGGCGGGAGTGCCCTCGAAGACGATCCGGCCGCCGTCGTGGCCGGCGCCGGGGCCGAGGTCGACGATCCAGTCGGCGTGTGCCATGACCGCCTGGTGGTGCTCGATGACGATGACCGACTTGCCCGAGTCGACGAGCCGGTCCAGCAGGCCGAGCAACTGCTCGACGTCGGCGAGATGGAGCCCGGTGGTCGGCTCGTCGAGGACGTAGACGCCGCCCTTGTCGGACATGTGCGTGGCGAGCTTCAGCCGCTGCCGCTCGCCGCCGGACAGCGTGGTGAGCGGCTGCCCGAGGCTGACGTAGCCCAGCCCGACGTCGGCGAGCCGGGCCAGGATGCGGTGCGCGGCCGGCGTGGCTGCATCACCGGAACTGAAGAAGTCCAGGGCTTCGGTCACCGGCATCGCGAGCACCTCGCTGATGTCGCGGCCCCCCAGGTGGTAGTCCAGCACCGAGGCCTGGAACCGCTTGCCCTCGCAGTCCTCGCAGGTGGTCGCGACACCCGCCATCATCGCCAGGTCGGTGTAGACGACTCCCGCGCCGTTGCAGGTGGGGCAGGCACCCTCGGAGTTGGCGCTGAAGAGCGCCGGTTTGACCCCGTGCGCCTTCGCGAAGGCCTTCCGGACCGGGTCGAGCAGACCGGTGTACGTCGCCGGGTTGCTGCGCCGGGAACCGCGGATCGCCCCCTGGTCGATGGAGACGACACCTTCGCCGGCCGGGATCGAACCGTGGATCAGCGAACTCTTCCCCGAGCCCGCGACTCCGGTGACGACGGTGAGGACGCCCAGCGGGATGTCCACGTCGACGTCGCGCAGGTTGTGCGCGGTGGCGCCGCGGATCGGGAGCGTGCCGGTGGGCCTGCGCACCGTCTCCTTCAGGGCCGCCCGGTCGTCGAAGTGCCGGCCGGTGATGGTGCCGCCCTTGCGCAGCCCCTCCACGCTGCCCTCGAAGCAGACGGTGCCGCCCGCCGTGCCGGCCCCGGGGCCGAGGTCGACGACGTGGTCGGCGATCGCGATCGTCTCCGGCTTGTGCTCCACGACGAGCACCGTGTTGCCCTTGTCGCGCAGCCGCAGCAGCAGGCCGTTCATGCGCTGGATGTCGTGCGGGTGCAGGCCCGTGGTGGGCTCGTCGAAGACGTAGGTGGTGTCGGTGAGCGAGGAACCGAGGTGGCGGATCATCTTGACGCGCTGCGCCTCGCCGCCGGAGAGCGTACCCGCGGGACGGTCGAGGGAGAGGTAGCCGAGCCCGATCTCGACGAACGACGCGAGGGTGTGGTGGAGCGTGGCGAGCAGCGGTGCCACCGAGGGCTCGTCGAGGGAGTCGACCCAGGCGGCGAGGTCGCTGATCTGCATTGCGCAGGCGTCGGCGATGCTCACCTTCCTGATCTTCGACGAGCGGGCCGCCGCGGTGAGCCGGGTGCCGTCGCAGTCGGGGCAGGTCGTGAAGGTGACCGCCCGGTCCACGAACTCCCGGATGTGGGGCTGCATCGACTCCCGGTCCTTGGCGAGCATCGACTTCTGGATCCGGGGGATCAGCCCCTCGTACGTCATGTTGATGCCCGCGATCTTCATCCGGACCGGCTCGCGGTGGAGGAAGTCGTGCAGTTCCCGCTCGGTGTACTTGCGGATCGGCTTGTCGGGGTCGTAGAGCCCCGACTCGCTGTAGAGCCGGTAGCTCCAGCCGCCCGGCTTGTAGCCCGGGACCGTGAGGGCGCCCTCGTTCAGCGACTTGGAGTCGTCGTAGAGCTGGGTGAGGTCGAGATCGGTGACCGAGCCGCGGCCCTCGCAGCGCGGACACATGCCGCCGGTGATGCTGAAGGAGCGGCGCTCCTTCACCGTCTGTCCGCCACGTTCCACCGTGACCGCCCCCGCGCCGCTGATGGAGGCGACGTTGAAGGAGAACGCCTTGGGCGAGCCGATGTGGGGCTTGCCGAGGCGGCTGAACAGGATGCGCAGCATCGCGTTGGCATCGGTCGCGGTGCCCACCGTGGAACGGGGGTCGCCGCCCATGCGCTGCTGGTCGACGATGATCGCGGTGGTCAGACCGTCGAGTACGTCGACCTCGGGCCGCGCCAGCGTCGGCATGAAGCCCTGTACGAAGGCGCTGTACGTCTCGTTGATCAGCCGCTGCGACTCCGCGGCGATCGTGTCGAAGACCAGCGAGCTCTTGCCCGAACCGGAGACCCCGGTGAAGACCGTCAGCCGGCGCTTGGGGATCTCGATGCTCACGTCCTTGAGGTTGTTCACGCGGGCGCCGTGCACGCGGATCAGATCGTGACTGTCGGCAGCGTGCGGAGCGGGCGGCTGCGCGTTCTTCCTCGTGGCCATGCTGGGCGGTTCTCCATCCGTGGGGGCGGGCCGCGGCCCGGTTCACGCCGGGTGACGCGACCGAGACCGCGGCCCGTGGGGGCGTGGCGGTCCTACTGCTTGCGGGGCTGGTTGAAGCGGAGCATGTTGCCCGCCGGGTCACGGAAGGCACAGTCGCGGACACCGTACGGCTGGTCGATCGGCTCCTGCATGACCTCGCCGCCCGCCGCCCGGATGCGTTCGAAGGTGGCGTCGACGTCGTCCGTGGAGAAGATCACGCCGCGCAGCATGCCCTTGGCCAGCAGCTCGGCCATCGCCTGGCGGTCCGCGGCGGGCGCGCCGGGGTCGGCGAGCGGCGGTTCGAGGACGATCTCGACGTCCTGCGAGGGCGACCCCACGGTCACCCAGCGCATCCCCTCGAACCCGACGTCGTTGCGCACCTCCAGGCCGAGGACGTCGCGGTAGAACGCGATCGCCTTGTCGTGGTCGTCGACTGCGATGAAGCACTGCGAGAGGTTGATGTTCATGGCTCCGACGCTACGAGGCGCCCGCCGATTTCGCTTCTCCATTCCTGACCGGATCCCCGACCGGATTCCTGACCGGATTCCCGACCGGATTCCCGGCCGGTCCGCCGCCCCTCACCGGTCGTGTCATGTACTTGGCGACGCAGGCCGGGATGGCCTCGCCCGCCTCGTGCTCGCGGGCCCGGTACGCGCTGGGGCTCTCGCCGACCAGCTCGGTGAAGCGTGAGCTGAAGGACCCCAGCGAGGTGCTCCCGACGGCGAAGCAGACCTCCGTCACGCTCATGTCGCCGCGCCGCAGCAGCGCCTTCGCGCGCTCGACGCGGCGGGTCATCAGATAGCTGTACGGGGTCTCCCCGAAGGCGGCGCGGAAGCTGCGGGAGAAATGACCCGGCGACATCAGGGCGACCTTCGCAAGTGCGGGAACGTCCAGGGGCTCCGCGTAGTCGCGGTCGATCACGTCCCGGGCACGGCGCAGCCTCACCAGGTCTTCCAGGGTCATACGCACCAGCATCGCACGGCGCCCGCCGCCCGCCTCGGCATCCCCGAACCTGCGCAACCTCCGCATCCCCACCCGCGCCGACGCCTGTCGCCCCGGCCCTGCCCCCCCGCGGCGGGCTCCGGGGCTCAGCCGGACGGGGAGTCGCCCACGATCAGGCTCCGCAGGGCCGGCATACCGCCCTCCCGCAGGGCCCGGCGCTGCCGGTCGGCCGGCGTCCCCTCCTGGAGCAGCCGGTGGACGAGCGAGGACACCTCGCGTTCGTCACCGGACTCCACCAGCGCCGGAGTGACGTGGGCCAGCAGGGAGTACAGCACGTCACCGCTGCTGCGGCAGCGGCCGGCGGGGTCCACCAGCGTGGAGTTCAGGCCGTGCCGGGCCGCGTGCCAGTTGGCGGCCTGCAGCAGCTCCGGCCGGCACCGGGCCGGTTCGGCACCGGCCTTCTCCTCGGCGAGGGCGACTGCTACCAGGGCGCGCACCAGACCGGCCAGCATCACCGCGTCCTCGGCCCGCAACTGCACGTCCAGGCAGCGCACCTCCACGGTCGGGAACCGTTCGGAGAGCCGTGCCTGCCAGTACAGCTGGCCCCGGTCGGTGATCACCCCCGACGCCACCAGGGCGTCGATCCGCTGCTCGTAGTCGGCGAGGCCGTCGAAGTACGGGGGCGGGCCGCTCACCGGCCAGCGGCCGAAGACGATCGTGCGCCAGCTCGCGAAGCCGGTGTCCTTGCCGTCCCACAGGGGGGAGTTCGCCGACATGGCCAGCAGCGTCGGCAGCCAGACCCGGATGCGGTTGAGCACCGCGACGCCGGTCTCCGGATCGGGCACCCCCACGTGCACGTGCATGCCGTTGATCAGCTGCTCGTCCACCAGCTGCCGGGCCTGGCCCTCCATCCTCAGATAGCGCGGTTTGCGGGTGACCGGTACCGCCGAGGCGTCCCTGAGCGGCGCGGCCGCGGCCATGGCGACCCGGCAGCCGTGCTCCTCGGCGGCGGACGCGACCGCGTGCCGCAGCCGCAGGAGGTGGCCGCCCACCTCCTCCAGCTCCGTGCAGACCGGCGTGGCGACCTCGACCTGCGCCTGCAGCAGCTCGTCCTGGACCTCGTCGTCCTCCGCGAGCGGACCGAGACCGGCCGCCCTGCGGACGTACTCGGCCCCTGGGACCGGCAGCACCGTCACCGGGTCCACCAAGAGGTATTCCTCTTCGACGCCGAATGTGATCACGCCGTGCGGTTACCCCGGCAGCGGTCCGATCATCCGTCGCCTGAGCCGACCGGCCTAGGGAGCGCCCCGGCCGGCGGGTCAGCGGTCGCCGCTCCCCGCAGCTGGACGGCCGTCCCGCGGGGGGTGCGGGCGGACCTGCTCCTCCCGCCCCGTGCCCGGACGCTGCCGCTTCGCGGCGTGCGCGCCCGCCCCCTCGCCGTCCCCGCCGCCCGTGTCCCACCGGACGGCCCGGTCCGCCTCCCGGCGGGCCTCCTGGTCCCCGCTCTCGCCCTGGGCCCGAGACGGGGTGGTCGGCCGGCGTCCGTGGGCCTGCCCGTGCCCTGTCATCGCATCCTCCCGCGTCGTCGGTGTCAGTGGCCCAGCTTCCGCTTGAGCTCGGCCTTGTCCATCGAGGAACGGCCGTGGATGTTCTTGCGCCTGGCCTCCTCGTAGAGCTGGTCGTAGGTCGGGCCCCCGGCTCCCTCGTGAGAGCGCAGTCCGCCGCGCCGGCCGGAGGAGATGTCCTCCAGGGACGTCCGGCTCGCCGTCTCGGACTCACCGGCCCGGGCCCGTTCCTTGTTCACCGTCCGCGCGGCGATCTCCTTCGCCCTCTCCGGGCTCTCGCCGCGCTCCTCGGCGCTCTGCCTGATGTGCTCGTACTGCCGTTCACGCTTGGGGCTGGAACCGCGAGGCATGATCACTCCCTGGGCGGTGTGCGGTCGATCCGGTACGCCCGGCGCCTACCCGGTGCCCGCCGCCGCACACGACCCGCTCCGGGCCGCGCAGGGTGGTTGACCCGCCGTCGACCGGGTAGCCGCCGCGCACAAGGGTTCTCCGGGAGGGCCGGCCATGATCCACGTGTCGATACCGCTGATCCCCACCGTGGACGGCGTGATGCTGATCCCCGCCGACCACGTGACCACCCTCCTGCGCCGCCTCGCGGCGGACTGGGAGCGTTCGGCCGAATCCGGAGAGCTGCGCGGAGACGGGCAGACAGCCCGCGACCTGTCCGGAGTGCTGGTGGAGCTCGCCGACCAGATCGACGTCGAGTGCATCGGCTTCGCCTCCGCACTCGACGACGACACCTGAGACCGCGGTGCCGGCGGGGACGGTCAGTCGGGTCCCGCCAGATGCCGCTCGGCGGCCAGGACGGCCTCGTGGACGGCCGACCGGCCCATGAGCACGCACAGGGTGTACGCGGCGTCGTCCATGAAGCTGCGGGCCGCCGCATCGCCCGGGGCGGCGGCGAGCCGCTCCCGGGACGCCCGGAACCGGGCCAGAGCGTCCTCGGTCCGGGCCCGGCTGGGCAGCAGGCCGACGCCCCGCCCGCCCTCCGGTCCGGGCAGGGGGTTGCGCAGTGCCTCCACCGCCCGGCGCAGCGCCCGCCCCCACCGGGCCGGTACGGGTTCCCCGGGCGCGCCCGCGACCACCGCGGCCGCGAAGTCCGCCACCGGGACGCGCACGAGCTCGGCGGCGGCCGCCAGTACGAGCCGTGCCTCACGGGCCCCGCAAGGTGCCAGGGCCATCACCGTGCCCGTGGCCCACTCCACCGCCGGCTCGCCACGGAGGACCGGTCCATGCCCTGTAGAGGACTGATGAATGCTTTGAGAGGTCACCGATCATCCTTTCAAGTGAAGGCTGTATGAGCGGTGGGGGGAAGTATGAAAGGTATGCCCGCTGCAGTTGCCTTCCCACACCCAGAGAACGCACCCCGCGTCGCCGCCTCGTAGGTTCGGCCGCATGATCTTCAGGACCCCACCGCGGCAGCTCGACATCGAGGCCCTGTTCCCCGGACTGTCCGCCCATCGTGCGACGGCGACCAGGCTGCATCCCCGCCCCGGACGCCCGACGGCGCGCGACAGCCGTGTGGGCGGCCCGCTGCTCCGGCCCGCCGACGAGCCGTGGCCGGCGTGCGACGAGGAGCACCGGCACAGCGCGCAGTGAGCCGGAGATGACATGATCTCGCCATGCACCCCCACGCCCCGCCGGTCGTCGTCCGCAGCGAGGGCCGCCTGATCGGTGAACCCGCAGCGCTGGCAGCGATGTTGACGGACTATCACCTGAGTACGGAAGCGGAGAAGGGGCTGCCCGTCGCGGACGCGACCGCACTCCCCGCGCGGTACCGGGCCGAGATCCAGGACCCGCGGACCGCCTTCGCGGACGACACGGTGTTCCTGGCCGTCGACGGCGGCGTACCGGCGGGCTGTCTCGTGGTGACCGCTCCGGAGGAGGGGATCGCGGAGATCAGGCGGGTGTGGACCGATCCGGCCCGACGGGGGCGCGGTGTCGCCACCCTGCTCCTGCGTACGGCGCTCGCCTGCTGCGCCGAATATGACGTCACCACCGTCCGCCTGTCCGTGTGGAGTTGGCGGAGATCCGCGATCGCCGTGTACGAACGGTCCGGTTTCCGGACGACCGGCTCGTGGGACCCGCGCGAGGACCTGGTCTGCATGGAGTACGACCCGCCGGCGGTCCGGGACGGCTCACCCGCCGCTCGGGACGCTCAGGCGGCTCAGGGCGCGGTCCAGGTCGTGGGCGGTGTCCCGGGCGCGGCGCGGCACCCGGTGCGCCTGCCCGACGAGCCGGACCGCATCGCCCATCACCCGTAACGCACGGACGGACCCGGCACCCGGCACGGCGCCGACCAGGCCGGACATCGCCGCCTCGGCCTCGCGCCAGTCGCCGGTCCGGACCAGGACGCGGGCGAGTTCGGCCGCGAACAGCACCCGGTAGGCGGGGCCGTCGCCACCGGCGTACGCGGCGCCGTACAGCAGCGCGGCGGCGCCCTCCGGATCGCCGAGGGCGGCCAGCGCCAGCCCCTCGTGGCCTTCCAGCTCGGCCGGTCGAACCACCAGGCCCACGCGGGATCCCGGTCCGAGGGGCCGTCCGCGAGGAGTTCACCGGCGATGCGCAGGGCCCGTCCGGCCCCCGGGCCCTGCCCCAGACGGGCCAGGGCCCGACCCGCCCGCACCTGGAAGATCGCCGCCACCCGGCCCGGAAGGTCCGTGCGGGCCAGTACGGACCTGGCGATGCGCAGCGAACCAGCAGGCCGGCCCAGGTGCTCCTCCTGCATCGACAGCACCGCAAGGATGAGGGGTTCCACCTCCGCCGGTCCGGACTCGCGGTCCCCGGAGACCAGTTCCAGTGCACGCAGGTGCAACCACCGTGACATCGCCTGCTGTTCGGCATCGAAGGTGATCCATGCGGCGACCTGCAACAGCTCGGCGAGCGCGGCCCGCTCCTCGGCGTCCCACACCGGCCCGCCCCGGTCGGCGCAGCGCACGGCCTCAAGCGCCCCGGCCGCCGCCCACCGCGCCCGGCGGCCACGTCGAGTGCGACGAGCCGCTCCTTCAGCGCCTTCAGCTCCGACACCGGCATGCCCGGAGCCCCCGCATCCTCCGACACCGGCCCGCCCCCGTCCGTGATCACGCCCCGTGACCATCGTAGGCGGCCGGGCCGGCCGCCGGCACCGGCGCGGTTGCGCCGCCGCGCGGCGGCGCGGCGGGAGGATGGCGCCATGGCCGACACCTTCGTATCGCGCACCATCGACGTGACGACCGGGGACCGGGAGACCGTCCACGACCTGACCCCCGCCTGCGTCGCCTTCCTCGGGGAGGTGGCGCGCGGCCGGAGCGGACTGCTGAACGTCTTCACGCCGCACGCGACCGCCGGGCTCGCCGTCATCGAGACGGGGGCGGGCAGTGACGACGATCTGCTCACCGCCCTGGAGTCCCTGCTGCCCGCCGACGGGCGATGGCGCCACCGGCACGGTTCCCCGGGCCACGGCCGCGACCACGTCCTGCCCGCGATCGTCCCGCCCCACGCGACGCTTCCGGTGATCGGCGGGACGCTGGAACTCGGAACCTGGCAGTCCGTCACCCTCGTGGACACCAACCGGGACAACCCCCGCCGTCAGGTCCGGCTGTCCTTCCTCGCCGGCTGACTCGACCGCCGAGGGCGCCGGGTGGGCGCAGGGGTGAAGACGTATCCATCATGACAGGTCAGAGCGGGTTTTCGTAGGATCAAGGGCACAGTCGATTGTCCTTGTTCGGGCCCCTGTGCGGCTTTCAGAATCATCGTCATGACTCACACGGCGCACATCAGTCACGACGCGATACTCCGAGCACGAGTGGCCCTCCTCGGTTCCCAGACCCTGACCGTCCGACAGGAGGTCGCCGCATACCGCGTGCTCGCACAGGTGAGCCCGCTCGCGTACCTGCCCCTGCTGGCCCGGGCGCTGTGCGCCTACGGCCACCAGGAGTTCGCCGATCAGCCCGGCACGGCCCTCGCCCTGCGGGCCGAGGCGGTCGCGGCCGCACGCCGGATGCACTCCCTGGAGGCCGGGAGGCTGCAGCTGCTGGTCGTCGTTCTCAAGGCCTATCGGTACCAGCTGACGATCACGGGCAGCCCGGAGGAACTCGCGGCGGTGGAAGCGGAGATCACCGCCCTCGACACGGCCCCCGGGAGGGAACTCGGCCCGCTGGAGCACGGTATCGCCCGCCTGTACACCGGCCCCCAGGGGCTGTAGCGGGGGAGTGGCGGGTACGGGGCCGGCGCCGGGTGGGAACGCCGGCCGCGGCCCGGTCCTCACCAGCGCCAGGTGAGGGTTCCGCCCTCCGCCACCCCCGACCGGCGCTCGGCTGCACGGTCGAGCGCCGCGCAGGCCAGGGCGACCTGACGGTCGTCCAGCGGGCTCCGCCCCACCCTCCTGCCCCGCGTGATCAGGCCGGACCGGACACGGTAGGCCCAGTTGACGCAGAGTTCCGCCCGCATCACCGCGTCACCGCATCGCCGCGTCGCAGGACCTTCATCCCCGACCGGCGGTGGCGCGTCGGCGCCGCCCTCTCGAACCCCTCGGAGGCGGCGCCCCGCGCCATGGCACCCCATAACCCGTCGGTGATCGCGAGCGCGCCCCCGACCGTCGCGTGCACGAGGTCGTGGGGCATCGTCGGACCCGTCGCCCCGGCCATCAGCCGCACGTCCGGTCCCCGCCGGCCGCGGGACTTCGAGGTCGTGCCGGTTGTCCGGGAGCTTTCGGAAGATGATCTCCATCGATCCTTCTCCCAAGGGGCTCGGCCCGGATCGTAGGTGTGCGGTCTCCGCGACCGCGCTCCCTTCTCGCCGCGCGGGCGGCCCTGCCGACGTGCCGGACATCCGGCGCTGACCCATCCTTCTCATGGAGGCAGCCGCAGCCGACAGGCGCCGTCCGCGGAAGGAGCCCTCACTGTGTCGGAACCGCGTGACAAGCCGCCCCGCTTCACTGTGCCGGGCTGGATGCGCAAGTACACGCCGTTCCTGGGCCGGATCCTCGAACAGTTCGCCCGTGTCAACCTGCTGGACTGCGCCACCCGGCTGGCCGCGCAGGCCTTCCTCGGCGCGATTCCCGCGATCTTCGTCATCGGGGCCATCGCACCCGACTGGATGCGCGAACAGCTCGTGGCCACCGTCAGTGCGACCCTGGGCTTCACCGGCCCGGCACTGGACCAGATCCGCTCGGTGGTGCACAACAGCGGTGAGGACACGGCGACCCTCGCGAGTACCGGGGTGGTGGGTGTCGTGGTCACGCTGCTGTCCGCGACCGCCTGCAGCCGTGCGCTCCAGCGGACCTGCGAGCGCGCGTGGCACCTTCCGAAGGCGGGTGCCCGGCTCGCGGCCTGGCGCTGGATGGCCTGGCTGCTGGTCTGGCTGACGGCCCTGCTGTTCCAGGGGCCCGTCCAGCAGGCGTTCGGGGCCGGCCCCGTCCTCGGCGCCGTCGTCTCGCTGATCAGCGGCGTCCTGCTGTGGTGGTGGACCCAGCACCTCCTGCTCGGCGGGCGGATCGCGTGGCTGCCCCTGCTGCCCGGCGCGGTCCTGGTCGCGGTGGGAGCGGGCCTCATCAGCTGGGGCTCCAGGTTCTACATGCCCCGCGCCCTGAACCACAGCCTCCAGCAGTTCGGCGGCCTCGGGCTGGTCTTCGTCGTCCTGTCCTGGCTGATCATGTTCTTCGTCGTCGTCACCATGGGCGTCGCCCTGGGATACGTACTGGCCCACGAGTCCCTGCTGGCGCACCACCTGCGAACCCCCGACGACCCGCCGCCGTCCCGCAGTGAGCCCGCCGCCGTCCCGCAGTGAGCCCGCACCTCACCCGGACCGGGTGACACGAGTGGTGATCACGACCGATCACGGCTTCAGTGGAGGCTGTGGCCCGACCACAGTGCGATCCGATGCTCACGGCCCGCTTCACCGCACCGGCCGTGCCGAAGACCCTCGTCCACCGGCCCGAGCTGCTCAGACGTCTGACGGCCGGGGTGCAGGGCCCGCTCACCCTGATCAACGGTCCGGCCGGCTCGGGCAAGACGGTGCTCACCGCCCACTGGGCGGCGGCCGGAGGCCGCACGCCACGACCCCCCTTGTGGCTGACCGTCGAACCCGACGACGCCCCGGGCGTCTTCTGGGCGTACGTCCTGGAGGCCCTGCACCGGGGCGGCGTCGAGCTGCCCGCAGCCGTGGGCAGACCGACCCGCGCCGAGGGGGTGACCCAGTCCTTCCTGGTGCGCCTGGCCGCGGGGCTGGCCGAGTCCGCGCAGCCCGTGGTCCTCGTGCTCGACCAGTTCGACACGGCCCAGCCGCCCGCCATGACGGAAGGACTGGACTTCGTCCTCCGGCACGCCGCCGGAGGACTGCGCATCGTGCTCACCAGCCGGACGGACTCCCTGCTCCCCCTCCACCGCTACCGGGCTGCCGGGGAGATCGCGGAGATCCGGCAGGCCGACCTCAGGTTCACCCACGCGGACGCCGAGGCGCTGCTCGGCGAGCACCGGCTGGACCTCTCACAGGACGGCATCCGGCTCCTCCTGGAGCGGACGGAGGGATGGGCCGCAGGAGTGCGGCTGTGCGCCCTCGCGATGCAGCGCAGCCCCGACCCGGAGGCCTTCGTACGCCAGTTCGCGGCCGACCGCACCACGATCGCCGACTACCTGCTGGGGGAGGTCCTCGACGCGCAGCCGCCGGCCACCCAGGAACTGCTGCTGCGCGTCTGCGTGACGGACCGCGTCCACCCCGACCTCGCGGACGCGCTGACCGGCCGTGACGACGCCGCCCGGACGCTCGCCGGCCTGGCCCGCGACAACGCGTTCCTGGAACAGATCGACGCATCGGCCTGGTACCGGCTGCACCCCCTGTTCGCCGAGGTCCTGCGCGCCCACCTGCGTCAGCGTCACCCGGGCCTGGAGCAGCAGTTGCACGGGCGCGCGGCACGCTGGCTCGCCGGCACCGGCCGGCTGACCGAAGCGGTGCTCCAGGGAGCGGCCGCCGGTGACTGGCCGTTCGCCGCAGGGCAGCTCGTCGACGCCCTGGCGATCGGCCGGCTGTTCACCGGCCTGGAGGCGGAGCAGCTCAACCGGGCGTTCGCAACCCTGCCGGCCGAGGTGGAGGGCGCGGCCCCCGCACTGGTCGGCGCGGCCACCCGGCTCGTCGTACAGGACCTCCCCGGCTACGAGGACATGGTGCGGCGCGCGGACTCCCACCTGGGCCCCCGATCCGGCGCGGCCGTCCGGCTCAGCCGGGCCTTCCTTGAGGTGCTCGCAGGGCGTGCCACCGGCGACCCGTCGGCCGCCGAGCGGGCGGCGGCCTACGTCGAACGCGTGCTCGGCGAGCTGCCCGCCCCGCTGGTCGCCGCACACCCTGAGGTCCGCGCCCTGCTCCTGGCGGCCCTCGGCGCGGTGCGGCTGGGCGCCGGACGGCTCGACGGCGCGCAGAGCGCCCTCACGGCCGCGGTCGAGGCCTGCGGAGGACCTGGAACGCGGCCGGCAACGGACCCGGCAACGGACCCGGGGGCGGGCCCGGGGGTGGATCCCGGAGCGGACCCGGGGAACGGCCCGGGAACGGAGTTCGCGGCACTCTGCCCGCCGCTCTGCGACGCGCTCGGTTCGCTGGCCCTCACCGAACTGATGTGCGGCCGGCTGCGGCGGGCCGCCGAACACGCCCGGGCGTCCCTCGCCGTCGCCGAGCAGTCGGCCCTGCCGCCCGGGCGCCGGTCCGGTACCGGCCACCTCGTCCTGGCGGGCGTGGCCCTGGAGCAGGACGACCTGCAGGCCGCCCGCTCCCACCTGGACCTGGCGGTCGCGACCGCAGCCGCCGGGCCCCGCCCCGAGCCCGCCGTCGCGGTGGTGGCGGCCGTCATCGGCTCCCGGATCGCGGCGGCCGAGGGGGACGGCGAGGCCGCGCTCGCCGTCCTCAGCGGCCCGCGGCCGCCGGGGACGGCGCCGCCGGCCCGGGCCTGGGCGGCGGACGAGCTGGCCGTTGCCGAATCCGCCGCGCATCTGGCCCGCGGGGACACCGCAGCGGCCCTGCGGGCGCTGGACGCCGTACCGCCCGGGCGGCCCGAGCACGCGCTGGCCCGCGCCCGTGCCCTGATGGCGGCCGGCCGTGCCGAGCCCGCCGTGCGGGAGCTCGCGGCCCTGCCCGCGGACGACGGCCTGACACTGCCGGTCAGGGTCGGCGCGTGCCTGCTCAGGGCCCGGATCGCGGCGGCCGACGGCGACACCGCAGCGGCCCACCGGCGGCTGGCCGAGGCCGTGGAGCTCGCCGGGCCGGAGGAACTGCGCCGGCCGTTCGCCGAGGGCGGGCCCTGGGCGCGCCGGGCCCTGCGGGAGGCCACCGGGCAGGTGCCGGCCGGCGGCAGCCCGGCCGGCCGGCCCGCCGACAGCCGGACCGGCAGCCCGGCCGGCCGGCCCGCCGCCAGCCGGACCGGCAGCCCGGCCGAGGAGCCGCCGCCCGTCGTGGAGGCGCTCAGCGCGCGGGAGACCGACGTACTGCGCCAGGCGGCACGGATGCTCTCCACCGAGGAGATCGCCTCCGAGCTGTACGTGTCGGCCAACACGGTCAAGACCCACCTGAAGAGCATCTACCGCAAGCTCGGAGTGACCCGGCGCAGCGACGCCGTCCACCGGGCCCAGGACCTCGGTCTGCTCTGACGCGCGGCCCTCTCTCGCCCGTACCGGGCGATGCGGGGCGCCGGGACCCGGACCGACGATGGCGGCGCAAGCCACCTGAAGTCTTCCTTCGGAGAGAAGTGAGTGCTCTCATGCGCTACGAGTTCCGCATCTCGGGCGTCGTGCCGGACACACTCGCCGCGAACTTCCCCGAGCTCGACCGGATCCCGGTCCGGGAGCAGACGCTCCTCCTCGGCATCGTGGCGGACGAGGCACACCTGTACGGGCTCCTCACGCGCTTCCAGTCCCTGGGCCTGCGGGTGCTCGAAATGCGCCAGGTACCCGCCTGACGCCGCACCTTTCCCCGACCCGGAAGGGAGGACCACCCGCTTCGGGTGATCACGAGAAGCCGTCGGCCGGACGACACTTTCGAAGTGTGCCCGGCGCGGTACCGCCAACTGTGAGGTGAGTTCGATGGGCCAGTCGACACCGACCGGGGGAAATTGGAACACCGGCCCCGCGCCGGGCACCACACCGCTGTCCAGCGGCGGCGACGGAACCGGAGGGGCGGTCGGCACGTTCTTTGCCGCGGTGCTCCTCGTCGTGACCGGTTGCCTCGCGATCTTCCAGGGCATCGCGGCCATCGCCGAGGACGACGTGTACGCCCGCCTCGGCAACTACGTCTTCGAATTCGACCTGACGGCGTGGGGCTGGATCCACCTCATCGTCGGACTCGTCGTCGTCCTGACCGGAGTGGGGCTGTTCCTCGGCTCGAACGTGGCCAGGGGCGCGGGCATCGCCCTCGCCGGCCTCAGCATCATCGTGAACTTCCTGTGGCTGCCCTACCAGCCGTGGTGGTCGATCATCATCATCGCGATCGACGTGTTCATCATCTGGGCCCTGTGCGCGAGCTGGTCGCAGAAGCCGGCGTGACACAGAAGCCCGCGTGACGCGACGGCACGGCGAGCACCCGGTCCGGTCGACCCGCACCGGGTGCTCGCCGTACGCGGCCCCGGCCGGTGCTCAGGCCAGCGTGAGGCGCACCTCGCCGATCTCGCCGCAGCCCGGCGGGATCCCCGGCCGGCCCGGGCACCATCGCCTGCACCAGGCATGGCTGCGCCGCATCGGCTCACCGCCCGCCGTCCGCTCCACCGGGTCCTCATGGTGGTGGGGTGGTGGGCGAGGTCGCAGCGGTGGGGTTCGAGGAGGTCGCGTCGCCGTGTGATGTCGGCTCTTCGTGCCAGGAGCAGGGTGTGGTCGGCGAGTTCGGGTGTGTCCGGCTCCTCGACGGCCACCGCGAGTGCCGGATCCACCGGCCCCGACCGATCCGCTGGAGGGTCGACCTCCCGGTCGGTCGCACTTCCCCCTTGACGCGTTGATCCCACGCGTGGGCAGGCGCCGGCGAGACTGGATGTCCGCCGTTCCCGGCCGACAGGGGAACGTGTCCCGCCGGCCGGGGAATCCGGGCCGGGGGAGCGGCCGCTGTGCGGTGCGGGAGGAGTGGCGGGCGCGGATGCCTCCAAACGGAGGGCGCGGGGGACACCACTTCGAGGGAACGGGGCCGTCCGGGCTTCGGTCGGCGGTGGCCCGCTGCCGAAGAAGGAGGGGCGGCCCCCCTCGGGGCCGTGCGGTGCTCCGGCACCGTCCTGCACGACAAGGAGATTCCACGTGTCGCGTGTTTGGAAGAGTGCGGGCCTCGCCCTGGTGATGGGCCTGGCGGTCATCGGCGGTGCGTCCTCGGCCTCGGCGGACTCCGTCGCGGAGGGCTACGCGGTCGGCTCGCCGGGCATCCTCTCGGGCAACGTCGTCCAGATCCCGATCCACATTCCGATCAACGTGTGCGGAAACAGCATCAACCTGGTCGGCGCGCTCAACCCGGCCGCCGGCAACGTCTGCATCAACACCTGAGGGTCGTCGTAGCGCGCCCGTCCCGGCCGGACCCCCGGCCGGGACGGGCCGTAGGTCCGGTCCGGGTCGGCGAAGGGTGCGTACGCACCCGCTGGTCGGGCAGCTCGTGGCGGGCAGCGACCACGGCCAGTTCGCCCGCGGCCAGCCCGGCCCGTACAGGCGATGCCCCCGGACCGGCACGGGTCAGGCGGCCCGCAATCGTCTCGGGTGCCAGACGGCCCGGGACGGACTTGCCCACCGTGTGCGACCGGACCGTCACCGACGATGTCAGCTCCTCGACGATGCCGAAGCCGAAGCCGCCGCCGTTCTCCGGGTCGCCGGACCGCGGCACCGGGCGGGAGCTACTGGTGGGAGGACGACGCCTGGCACCGCATCCCCTACCCGGAGGAGATGCGCGAGGACGGGCTGGAGGGAGCCGCACCCTGGGTCGGCTCGCACGAGGAGTTCCTCGGACTCACGGCCTCCTCCTTCGACGTCCCCCACGTGCACGGGCGGGCCCTCGCCGAGGTCGTCGACCGGTTTGCGGCCCTCGTACGGGAGGGCAGGGCCGACACCGACGCGGTGACAGCCCTGCTGACCGCCCCCGGCACCGCCGGGGGCCGCCCCGCACCGCGCGTCGACGTGGCACTCGACATCGCCACCCGCGCGGGCATCCTGGCCTGATCCGGCCGAAGCCGGCCAGGGCGTCCGCTACTTGAGGGCGGCGAACGCCCGGGTGAAGGCGAGCGGCTGCTGCAGGATCGAACTGCAGGTGGCGTCCGCGTGGTTGACCGCTCCGGCCGCGCACTGCTTGTCGCGCGTCGAGGACCACATGGCCAGCCTGCCGATGCCCTTCGACGCCGCGAACTCCACCAGCTGCGTCGCGTCCGCCACGGTGAAGATCTCGCTGGTCACGTCATTGACGCCGATCATCGGTGTGACCGCCACGGCCTTCCACGCCGCCGCGTCGGAGAGGCCGAGCACACCCTTGATCTGGGCCTGGGTGGCCGTCGCGGCCTGGATCGCGTACTGCCCCATGTCCCCGCTGTACGCCGGACCGTAGTCCATCGCCATGATGTTGACGGCGTCGACGCGGACGCCGTTCTTCCGGGCGTCGGCCAGCAGGGCCACCCCCGGCTGGGTGAGGCCCTCGGGCATCACGGGCAGGGTGAAGGCCACGTCCAGACCCGGGTGGGACTTCTGGAGCTTGGCGATGGCCTGCGCACGGCGCGTGTTGGCGGTGGTGTCCGGCAGGGCCGCGCCCTCGATGTCGAAGTCGACCTTGGTGAGCTTGTAGTGGTCGACGACCTTGCCGTAGGCGGCGGCCAGCTGGTCCACGGTGGCGCAGTTGAGGGCCAGTTCGTGCCCGGCGGCACCGCCGAAGGACACCCGGACGTCGCCGCCCTTGGCGCGCAGCGCACCGATCTGGGAGGCGACCCTGTCGTTCGCCAGGTCGGTGACGCCGCCCCACAGCGGTGCGCAGCCGCCGCCGGAGGTGATGAAGGCGAGGTGGAACTCCTTCACGCCGGTCTGCGCCGCGGTGTCGAGCAGGTCGTACGCGGGGTAGAGGGAGGTGTCCACGTACGGGGCGAAGCGGGCGCCGCCGCCGACCGGGGCGGGGGCGGTCACCGTGGGCGAGGGCGACGCGGTCCGGGTCGGCGCGGCGGAGGTGGGCGGCGCGGTCGGAGCCGTGGTCGGGGCCGCGGTGGCGGTGGGGCGGGCGGTGGGGCGCCCGCTCGGCTGGGCCGTAGCGCCCTGGTCCACGGAGCACTTCACCCCGTCGATCCGGCAGCCCGTGGGGTCGCCCGGGGCGCCGGAGCCGCTCGCGACGAAGCCGACGGTCACGGAGGCGCCGGCCGCCAACTGCCCGTTCCAGGTAGCGGGCTTCACGGTGACGCGCCGGTCCGCGACCGTATGCGTGCCGTTCCAGAGCGAGTCGATCTTCGTGCCGGCCGGCAGGTCGAACTCCAAGGTCCAGCCGGACCGGGCCTGGCCGGAGCTGTTGGTGATGACGTACTGCCCGGTGTAACCACCGCTCCAGGAGCTGGACTTCGTATAGACGGCGCCGACGGAACCGGCGTGGGCGGTCCCGGTGAGCGTGAGGGCCGCACCGCCGATCACCGCCGCCGCCACGATCGCGCCCGTGACCCTCGCCGTACGACTCGTCCTGCGCCGGTGACCGACTGTGCTGCCCATGTGCGTGCCTGCCTCTGTGTTACTGGGGAGTTGGGGTTGCGGCAGCACGCTATCCGCACCGAAGCGGACATTCGTTCGTTTCGGTGCACCCTCGATGAGCCTTAGGTTCCGCTTAAGGAAGGGGAAAGGGAGGGCCAAGGAAGCACCGTCGTGGAGCCCTTCCGGCCCAAGGA
This sequence comes from Streptomyces sp. NPDC090021, assembly GCF_044748225.1. Lineage (NCBI taxonomy): Bacteria > Bacillati > Actinomycetota > Actinomycetes > Kitasatosporales > Streptomycetaceae > Streptomyces > Streptomyces sp. NPDC090021. Next base: position 39,186 of record NZ_JBIVFO010000031.1, read on the forward strand.
CCGCGGCTCGCCGCACTCTTGGATGGAGGCCGGGTTCCAGCGCCGCCAGAAGTGTTCGTCCCCCGCAGTGCCGAAGGTACGGCGGCACAGGACCCGGCCGTCGTCAGGGCCTGGTCGGAGCTCGTGCCCACGGTCGATCAGGAAGTGGTCACCCTGCTCCGGGACCTGCCTGAGGTCGCTTCCGTCTCGCTCGTCTCCGACGCGACCACCCGGCTCGGACAGGACCTGGAGCGACAGGGACCGGCCGGTCTCGCCGACCGTGCCGTCAACACCGCCCGCATCGGCCTCGCCGAGCCCGACCCACAGGTCCAGCGCATCGCCGCCGAGCGCTCGGCGTCACCGTCGACCGCCTGTTCCTCGACGACACCGCGCCCATGCCGCGGCAGCACGTGAGGCGGGGACGAGCGGCCTCCACCACCGCCGCATCGGCGACCTGCACCAGGCGGCTTTCGCCGCTCCTCGACCTCCGGGCACCACGGTCCCGTATGCGCTGAGCGTGGGAGGTCGGGGGCGTCAGCCGTGGGTTGCGTCGATCACGCAGAAGCGGTTGCCCTCCGGGTCCGCCAGTACCACGAAGTCCGGGTCCTCCGGGTAGGAGTCCCAGTCCACGTGCCGGGCCCCCAGGGCCACCAGGCGTGCCACCTCCGCCGCCTGCTCGGCCGCGTCCGCCGCGTACAGGTCGAGGTGGACGCGGGGGCGCTCCTGGACGGGGGTGGTGCTGCGCCCGAGCGCCAGCGCGGGCCCGCCGCCGTCGGCGGGGACCAGGACCGTCCAGCCCTCGTCCACCTCGCCGTCGCGGGGTACGTAGCCCAGCGCCCCGGACCAGAATTCCGCGGCCCGCCGCACGTCGGCGGCGCCCATGACGATCGTCCCGATGGTCAGCATGATCCGATTCTGGCAAACCCCGCAGGACGGGCCCCGGCCGGGAGCGGATCAGGGCGGCGAGGGCCGCCGGACCGCGACCATCGCGGCGTCGTCGTCCAGGGTGTTCCCGGCCGTGTGCGCGAGCAGGTCCCCGCACAGGAGGTCCAGCCGTGCCTGCGGCTGCATGCCGCCGCAGGCGGCGACGCGCTCCGTGAGGGGGTAGAAGGAGCCCGCCCGGTCGCGTGCCTGCAGAACGCCGTCCGTGTACAGGGAGCAGGACGTCCCCCGGCCCGAAGGGGAAGGTCTGGGCGGTGACGGTCGATGTCACGAGCCCGGCGAGGCCCAGCGGCGGCGCGGGCCGGGCCACGTCGAGGCCCACGGCCCCGCCGGAGCCGCGCAGGACCAGCGGGCCTCCGCCGCCGCGGGACGCGCCCGTCGCCACCAGCCCGTCACCACGCGCCGGCGTTCCGGTGCCGCCGGCCCGGCCCCGCAGCCCCGCGTCGGCCGTGCCGGTCCCGGACGGCCGCTGGGCCGGCCTACGGGCGCCGGCGCGGCTTGCCGCTCCTGGCGCCGCTGCCGCCCTTGCCGCCGCCGGAGCCGCCGCGCTGGTTCTTCCCCGCCGACTTTCCGGAGGCGGACCTTCCGGCCCCGCCGCCGCCCCCGGTCCCGCGCCGCGCCCCGGCCGCGCCGCCGCCCTTGCCGGCGCCCGCTTCGGGGCGCCCCCGCCGAGCCTTCGGCTGCGCGGGGGTGGGCTGACGACCCCGCGTGCTGTTCACCGTCCGCCCGCGGACGATCCCGATGAACTCCTCCACCAGGTCGGGGGTGGGCTCCGCCTGCGGCCACGACAGCGCGACCCGTGACGTGGGCGCGTCCGTGACCGTCCGGTAGGTGAGGTCCCTGCGGTGGTGCAGACGGGCCAGGGACTGGGGCACGACGAGCACGCCCACGCCCGCCGCCACCAGCTCGATCGCGTCCGCCGTCGTGGCGGGCCGCTCGATCGCGGGCCGTCCCGGAAGCCTCTCCCAGTCGAGGGTGTCGTCGAGGGGCTGCCACACGACTTCGTCGGCGAGGTCCTCGGTGGTGATCTCCTCGGCCGCCGCCACGAGGTGGTCCTTGGGGACGACGACCACCGTGGTCTCGGTGTAGAGGGGGATCGCGCTGAGGTCCGTACGGTCGACCGGGAGCCGGACGAACCCCGCGTCGGCGTCTCCGGCACGCAGGACGCCGAACACCTCGGCGGAGGAGACCTGGGCGAGGGTCAGCGGGACGTCGGGCAGCCGCTCGTTCCAGATCCGCACCCACTTGGCAGGGGTCACGCCGGGGACATAAGCGAGCCGGAACGCTTGGGGTACTTCCGAGCCTGTCACCCCGCAAGGTTACCGGGCGTGGTCGGAACCCGTGCACACGCTCGATACCCTTGACCTCATGACGTCGCACCAGAACACCCAGACGATGAAGCCCGCGACCGCGGCGAAGAAGCTGGGCGTGTACCTTGAGGCCACCCCCGCAGAGTTCCGGGAGGGTGTCGTCTCGCGCAGTGAATTGAGTGCGCTCCAGGCCGACCCGCCCCAGTGGCTGCAGGAGCTGCGCCGCAACGGTCCGCACCCCCGCCCGGTGGTCGCCTCCAAGCTGGGCGTCTCCATCGCCGGCCTCGCGCGCGGCGGAGTCACGGAGCCCCTCACCACGGAACAGATCGAAGCGCTCAAGCAGGAGGCCCCCGAGTGGCTCCAGCGGGAGCGGGCCACCCAGGCCGAGGTCCGCAAGGAAGCGGTGCGGATCAAGGAACGGAACGAGGAGCGGGCCGAGAAGGCGCGCAACCAGGAGTCCTGACCCGCTGCGGTCGGGATTCCCGCCGGGCCCGGCTTCCCTCGTGGGGGAGGCCGGGCCCGACGTCTTCTGCCGGGTGCGGACAGGGCTTCCGCACCCGGATCACTGCGGGGAGTCGCCCGCCGGCAGCCGTAGGGCCCGCTCCGGCCGGGCCCGCCGGGTTTCCGGCGTGAGTGCCCGGAGCAGCGGCAGGGCCACCAGGTGGCGCCGGGTCCGGTCCATCGCCTCGAAGGCCGCGCGGGCCCCGGGGTGGGCTTCGAGCGCCGCCGCGAGGTCCTCCGGCACCCCCGCGGTCCGCTGCGAGGCGTAGGCGCCGACCCGCCGGCCGTCGGCCTGAGCCCTGCGCACCTGCGCGAGCCCGGGCTCGCGCATCCGGCCCGCGGCGGTCAGTTCCGCGACCTTGTCCACCTCCACCCGAGACCACAGGCTCCGCTGCCGCCGGGGCACGGGCCGACGGCGGTGGCGGCGGTGGCGGCGAGGGGACCCGCCGGTCCGTTCCCCTGTGACGGACCGGCAGGTCTTCGTTCCGTACCGACCCTAGAACCGGGAGGTACCCCGGCCTGTGCACCGCGTGCACGTTCTGTTGATCTTCCGCGCAAGAGGTTTGGGCACCGGTCGGCCCGGCCCGCTGGCGGTCCGCCGACCCGTGGGGTCCGCTGGAGAGGTGAGCATCCTCCCCGGGGCGGGCTGGTGGGCCGGGCTCCCGCCGGCGGCGGGAGCCGCCGTCATGGCCACGGCCATCATCTCCGTCGCGCTGCACATGACGGGACACGAGACGTCGTCACTGATCGCCCTGGTCATTGCCGTCGCCCTGTGGCTCGTCCTCGCCTTCGACTTCACGGCCCGGCTGGTGGGCGACCGCGGGAGGTTCCATGCCGAGGCCGACACCCCGGCCGCCCTGACGGCGGTCGCCGCCACCACCGTCATCGGCACCCGCCTCTCGCTGCTCGGCCTGCAGACCGTGGCCGCCGCGCTGCTCGTACTGGCGGCGCTGCTCTGGCCGGCCCTGCTGTTCAACGTCCTCGCGCACTGGCGTCGGCGCATGCCCGGGGGAGCGTTCCTCGGCTGCGTGGCCACGCAGGGGCTCGCCGTCCTCGCGGCGGTCCTCGCCACCGCCGTCGGGCAGACCTGGCTGGACCGGGCGGCGCTGGCCGCCTTCTGCCTCGGGCTGCTGCTGTACGTCGCCGCGCTCCTCAGGTTCGACCTGCGCGAGGTGGTGGGCGGCGCGGGCGACCACTGGGTGGCCGGCGGGGCGCTCTCCATCTCCGCCCTGGCCGGCTCCAGGCTCACGGCGTCACCCGTATGGTCCGGTTCGGCGCACATGGCCCTGCGTACCGTCACGCTCGTCACGCTCGCCCTGTCCCTCGCCTGGTACGTCGTCCTCCTCACCGCCGAACTGCGCCATCCCCGGCCGCGCTACGACATCCGGCGCTGGGCCACCGTCTTCCCCCTCGGCATGACGGCCACCGCCTGCCTCTCCGTCGCGGGTCCGGCCAACGTCCCCCGGCTGCTGCCGCTGGGGGAGGTCCTGCTCTGGATCGCCGTGGCCACCTGGCTGTTCACCGTCGCCGTACTGGCCAACTCCCTCCTGGCCGTCCGGCACCCGGCCCGTCGGGAGAGCCCGCCGAGGTGACGGCCCGCCGAGGTGACGGAGCATGTCCTGTGGCGGGGCCGACGCCCGGTCAGTAGGGTCCCGGCATGGCGTACACGTTCCAGGTGACCATCGACTCGCCCGACCCGCACCCGCTCGCCGACTGGTGGGCCGACGCCCTCGGCTGGGAAGTGGAGCCCAGCGACGAGCAGTTCATCCGCGGCCTGATCGCCGCCGGTCACGCGACCGACGACGACACCACCACCCACCGCGGCACCCTCGTCTGGAAGGCGGGCGCGGCGATCCGCCACCCCGACGGCCTGGAAGGCGCTCCCCGCATCCTCTTCCAGCTCGTCCCCGAGGCCAAGACCGTCAAGAACCGGGTGCACCTCGACGTGCGCACCGGTGACGACGACCCGAAGGAACTGGTCGAGCGCCTCGTCGCCAAGGGAGCGAAGCACCTCCACGAGGGCCGCCAGGGCCCCAGTATCTGGACGACCCTCGCCGACCCCCAGGGCAACGAGCTCTGCGTCTCCCACTGACGGCCGCCAGGGCCCGGTGGGACCCCCGCGTCCCACCGGGGCCCACCCGCCCCGCCCCTCCAGGACCCGGCTCTACCGTGTCCTGTACGCCGTCACCGCACCGCTGGTCCCGCTGCTGCGACGGTTCGCGCCGGACCTCGTCGTCACCTCCGAGGCCTTCGGCCGCGCCATGATCGCCGTCGCCACTCCCGGCACCGAGGTTCCCGGCCACATCCTGCGGCCGGCGGACATCAACCGCCTGGGAGGTGCCCCGACCAGGAAGAATTGACTACCGGGCACCCCCTCCCGCAGGCGAGAATGAGCCATCTCAATCCGGGAGGACCTCATGAGCCAGGAGACCCTGACTCTGCATGACCTGCTGCCCGCACAGGCGCTGGCGGACTCGATCGACGCCGGGTACGTCACCCGCAAGTCGCACCCCGAGCTGCCGCTGTCCATTTACACGTACACGCGGACGGCCCAGTACGAGCGCGTCTGGAACGAGGTCACCACGCGCTGCCGCGGTCTCGTCGCCGACGACGAGACCGGCGCGGTCGTCGCCCTGCCGCTGCCGAAGTTCTTCAACGTCGGCGAGCACGAGTCGGGACAGCCGTACGCCCCGGCCCTGCCCGACGAGCCGTTCGAGGTCTACGACAAGGTCGACGGCAGCCTCGCGATCGTCTTCCACTACGCGGGCCGCTGGCGGGTCGCCTCCAAGGGCTCCTTCATCAGCGCCCAGGCCGTCTGGGCACAGCGTCGGCTCGACGGCGCGGACACCTCGGCCCTGCACCCGGGCACCACCTACCTCGCGGAGATCCTGTACCCGCAGAACCGCATCGTCGTCGACTACGGCGACCGGCGCGACCTCGTGCTCCTCGCGGCCTTCGGCCCGGACGGCACCGAGGTCCCGCTCGCCGAGGCCGCGCCCCACTGGGAGGGCATCGGTTCCGTCGTCACGGTGTGGCCCGCCATGCCCCTCGGCGAACTGCTCGCGCTGACCGAGTCCAACACCCTGCCCGGCGGTTCCTCCGCCAGCGGCATGGACGCCGAGGGCTTCGTCCTGCGCTTCGCCTCGGGTGTGCGCGCCAAGGCCAAGCTGTCCGAATACGTACGGCTCCACAAGGTGCTGACCGGCGTGACCGCGCGGGACATCTGGCGCGGCCACGGCGTCCAGCGCTTCGCCGGCCTGCCCGCCAAGCAGCTCGCCCAGGGCCTGAACTGCACCGTCGCCGACATCGAGGGGTCCGGCGGAAAGCCCCTGGACGCCCTGCTGGAGCAGGTGCCCGACGAATTCGACCACTGGGTGCGCGAGGTCGTCGCCGGCCTGGAGGAGGCGGCGGCCCGCCACGAGCGCGCGATCGACGAGGCCTACGCGGGCCTCGCGCACCTGACCGCAGACCGGGGGGACTTCGCCCGGGCGGTCGCGCAGCTGCCCGACCGTTCCGTCCGGCCCGCGATGTTCATGCGGCTCGACGGCCGGTCGACCGAGCTCACGACCTGGCGCCAGGTGCGGCCGGAGGCCGCCGACCCGTACATCGCCGACGAGGAGAACGGCACCGTGACCGAGGAGAACCGGCCCGCTCCCGCTCCCGTGCCCGCGCGGGAGCGGACGCCCGCCTCGGCGCCCAGCCGCGCGCCGCAGGCGACGCCGCGGATCCCGGCGCCGTCGGCCGACCGGCCCGACCGCCCCGCGGAGCGCGAGACCCGGCTGCCCGTCGTCCACGTGATGACGGGGCTGCCCGCCTCCGGCAAGACGACGGCCGCGCGGGCCCTCCAGGCCGAGGCCGGCGGCCGCATGCGGCGCGTCAACCTCGACGACCTGCGGGCCATGCTCGACCTGCCGGACCCCGGGCGGGGCCGCGGCTTCGCCCACGAGCAGACCGTGCTGGCCGTCCAGGACGCGGCCGTCCGCGCGGCCGTCGACGGCGGTTTCGACGTGGTCGTCGACAACACGCACCTGACGAAGAACATCCCGAAGCGGCTCAAGGCGGCGGCCGGCGGTCTCGCGACCTTCGTCGTACACGACTTCACCGACGTCCCGCTGGAGGAGTGCCTGCGCCGGGACGCCGCCCGCGAACGCCAGGTCGGCGAGGAGATCATCCGTATCCTGGCCGAGAAGCACCGCAACGCCCGCAAGGGCGGCTGGCGTCTGACGACGGAGTGGATGAACGGCTCCGGCGCGGTGGCCGCACCGCCCGTGACGGCCTACGTCCCCGACCCGGCGCTGCCGGCGGCGGTGATGTGCGACATCGACGGGACTCTCGCCCTGACCGGCGACCGGGGTCCGTACGACTTCACGCGCTGCGAGCTCGATCTGCTCAACGAGCCGGTACGGCACGCCCTGGACGTCTTCCGGCGTGCGGACGGCGACACGATCGTCCTGCTGTCGGGCCGCAGCGAGGAGTACCGGCCGCAGACCGAGGCCTGGCTGCGCCGGCACCGGGTGCCGTACGACGAGCTGTGGATGCGCGCGGCGGGTGACACGCGCCGCGACGACGTGGTCAAGGCGGAGCTGTTCGACGCCCACGTGCGCCACCGCTACGCGGTGCGGGTGTCCCTCGACGACAGGGACCGCGTCGTGGCGATCTGGCGCCGGATGGGCCTGCCCACCTGGCAGGTCAACTACGGCGACTTCTAGAGTGCCCGTGTGAGCAACGTCCTGATCGTCGACGCCGCGAACGTCGTCGGGTCCGTGCCGGACGGCTGGTGGCGCGACCGGCGCGGCGCGGCCGAACGGCTGCGTGACCGGCTGGCCTCCCGGGAGGGGCTCCGGGAGGACGACGAGGAGATCATCCTCGTCGTCGAAGGCGCCGCCCGGGGTGTCGGTTCCGTGCCCGGCGTACGGGTCGAGTCGGCGCCCGGCAGCGGTGACGACCTGATCGTCGAGCTGGCCGCGGACCGGACCGCGGCCGGCTGCTCCGTGGTCGTGGTCACGGCCGACCGCGGACTGCGGGAACGGGTCCGGGCGCACGGTGCGCGGTGCGTGGGACCGCGTGCCGTACGCCCGGTGGACGGACCGGGGGTCAGCGGCAGTACTTCACCTCGGAGAGGTTCTTGACGTAGCGGGCGGAGACCCAGCGCTCCTTCTCGTAGGCCTTCGCGCGGTTGGGGTCCTGGCGGTCCTGGCGGTCCTGGCGGTCCTCGCGGCCGGAGCCGTTCTGCCAGTCCTGCCGGTCCTCGCGGCCGGAGCCGTTCTCCCACTCCTGCCGGTCCTCACGGCCGGAGCCGTTCTCCCACTCCTTGCGGTCCTCGTGCAGGCGGTACCAGATGCGGTTCCCGTCGACCTTCTGGCCGTACTTCTTGCACTCGATCTCGACCTTGCTGTTCGGCTTCACGTGGCCGATGGCACGGGACTCGGTGGTCGGCTTGCTGCGGACCTTCAGCGGGCCCTTGGAGACGACCTTGCCGGTGGCGTACTTGTCGTACGGGTACTGGCCGGGCTGCGCGGACGCGGGCACCTGGCCGACGATGATCTCCCGCGGGCCCTCGTCCGCGACGGCGGCGCCCGCCCCGACCAGACCGAGAACCAGGCTTCCGGTGGCGAGAGCGAGGATGGTTCTGGTGGGCATCAGCATGAGCCGACTCCTCTGTGAAGACGTCCGACCGGCCGCGGCACGCGGCGCGGGATGGCAACGAGCGGTTGCCACGGACGACTATGGCGAGGCCGGAGCCCGCAGCCCCGGTGCCTCACCGGCTTTTAGCCCGATATGACCAATCTGTCCACCGGAGCGCGTCCCGGTGCCCGCGTCGCGTCCGACGGAATCCCGCTGTCGGGAGGGACAAGGCCGAGCCGGCGAGCGAGACCATCGCGATGGTCCGGCCCGGTGTGACCCATGGCCGCCGGACCCGCCGCCGCCCGGTACGGCGGGCGACCGCTCGGGACGGCGGGCGGCCGCTCGGCCGAGCCGGTTGCGGGGGTTCCCGGATGCGGTTGCGGGCGGGCGGGGCAAGAGTGGGTGCCATGGGTATCGATGACTACGGCGGTGGAGTCGGCGCGCACGAGAGCGGCGTCCTCGTCGTGACCACCAACGACGTGCCCGGCTACCGGGTCGAGCGAGTGATCGGCGAGGTCTTCGGTCTCACCGTGCGCTCCCGTCACCTGGGCAGCCAGATCGGCGCCGGACTCAAGTCGATGATCGGCGGTGAGTTGAAGGGCCTGACCAAGACCCTGGTCCAGACCCGCAACCAGGCCATGGAGCGGCTCGTCGAGCAGGCGAAGGCGCGGGGCGCCAACGCCGTGCTGATGATGCGGTTCGACGTCACCGACGCAGCCGACGTCGGGACCGAGGTGTGTGCCTACGGGACGGCCGTCGTCCTCGTCCCCGGCTCCAGCTGACCGTCCTTGTACGGTGGTTCCTCCGACGACGACGGGGGAGGCCCGATGAGCCGACGCAAGTCAGCGGCCGAGGTGTTCGACGCGCTGGGGGAGCGCTACGAGGAGGTGTTCGGGCAGGTGCCGGGCCAGATCGAGGCCCTCGACTGGCTGACCGCCCGGCTGCCCGACGGAGCCCGCGTCCTGGACGTGGGCAGCGGCACCGGCCGGCCCACCGCCGAGACCCTGGTCCGGGCCGGCTGCGAGGTGACCGGCATCGACGTCTCGGCGGCCATGGTCGACCTGGCCCGCGCCCGGGTCCCGGGAGCCCGCTTCGAACGGGCCGACGTGCGCACCTACACGCCCCCGCCCGGCGGCTTCGACGCGGTGTGCTCCTTCTTCCCGCTGCTGGTCATGGACCAGCCGGAGGTCGCCGCGGCGCTCGACCGGATGGCCTCGTGGACCGTACCCGGCGGGTACTTCGTGATGGCCACGGTGCCGGGGGACATCCGGGGCCTGGACATCGAGTGGATGGGGCACGCGGTCACGGTCAGCAGCCTTTCCACGGAGGCCCACCTGGCCCGGCTGGCCGACCGGGGCCTGGAGGTACTGCACCACCACACCGCCGTGTTCCGGCCCGCCGACGACCTCGCGGGCCCCGAGGAGCATCTCTTCTGCTACGCCCGCCGCAGGCCCTGACCGGTGTGTACGTGCCCTGGTCCGCCCGTACCTCGATCCACGTGCCGGTGCCGGCGGGACCGGTACGCGGGCTGGACCCGTGGCCACCGCCCGCGCGCCCACCGCGGCCGGAGGGCGCCGGTGCGGGCGTGATCGCGACCACGGACAGTCCGGGGGCGAACGGCAGCCGCAGGTCGGCCCGTGCGGAGAAGGCGGACAGCACCGGTCGTCCGCGGACAACGTACCGCCGGGCGGAAAATTTCCCGGGAACCGCGGCAACCTCCCGCGGGGTCGCGCGTCGTGCGGGGGTGAAGGGGCGCAGTCCCGCACCCCGACCCGACCGTGGAGAACCACCGTGAAGAACCTGAAGCGTGTCCCCCTGGCCGTCCCCCCGGCCGTCCGCCGCACGGCCCTCGCCGCAGCCGCCGCCGGGGCGGCCGTCGCCCTGGCCGGCCCGGCCCACGCGGCGGGCGGCGGCTCGGCCGCGCCCTCCCCCTCGGTCAGCGTCCCGGCGAGCGCCTCCCCCAGCCAGGACGGCCCCAGGCCCTCCGCCTCGGTCAGCACCCCGCCGACCGGCAAGGACGGCAACAGCGCGTCCCCCAGCGTCGTCCCCAGCGCCTCCCCGAGCAGCGCGGGCGGCGGTACCGCGCCCGGCGCGTCGCCCTCGTCTCCCGCCCCGGCACCCGTCGAGGGTGAAGGGGCCGAGCTCGCGCATACTGGCTCCTCGGCGACGACCGCCGCGATGGGGGCGGGGGCGACCGGTCTGATCCTCGCCGGCGCCGGAGCCCTCTACGCCGTGCGGCGCCGCGCGAACAGCTGAGGAACCTCGTGCTCCACCTCGCATCACCCGTCGGCCCCCTCACGCCCGGTCCCCTCCGGGCGTGGCGGGGCCTGTGGTCGTTGCTGCGCCGCGATCGTTCCCCCGCCCCGCAGGTGTCGCCGCGGCCGTACGGTCCGGCGCACGCCTCGTCGTACGGGACCCCGCACGCCCCCGGCCACCCGGGCGGCCACGACCCCGGGCCGCCCACCGTCACCGATCTGTACCACGCGCACCGGCTGGCCATGGTCCGGCTGGCGGTGCTGCTCGTGGATGACCTGGCCACCGCCGAGGACGTGGTACAGGACGCCTTCACCGCCCTGTACCGGCGTCACGGGGAGCGGATCACCGAGGTCGACAACGCCCTCGGCTACCTGCGCACCTCGGTCGTCAACACCGCGCGCTCCGTGCTGCGCCGCAGGCGCACCATGCGGGCCTGGACCCCGCCGCCCGCGGTCGACGTTCCGTCCGCCGAGGACCACGTGGTCCTGGACGAGGCCCACCGCGAGGTGCTCGCCGCGCTCGCCCGGCTGACACCCCGCCGTCGGCAGGTCCTCGTGCTCCGGTACTGGGCCGACCTCAGCGAGGCGGAGATCGCGGCCACGCTCGGGATCAGCAGGGGAGCGGTGAAGTCCAACGCGAGTCGCGGCCTGGACGCGCTGGAACGGAATCTGGAGGGACGGATATGACGCCCGACGGCGAACGCCTCGGTGACTGCCTGGGGGAACACCCGGGCGAGCGCCCCGTGGAGCGCAGGCTGCGCCGGGCGCTCGACGCGCGGGCCGACAGCATCGACGTCCGCCGGCTGCGTCCGGCGAGCCCGCCGGGACCACGGGCCGGACGGCGGCCGGTGGAGAGGCTGCGGCGGTTCGCGCTGCCCCTCGCGGGTCTGGTGGCGGCCGCGGCCGCCGGGATCGGATACCTGCTGTTCGCCGCGGACGCGGAGCCCGGTCCACTGCTGCCCGCCACTCCGCCGCAGGTCACGGCCCCGGGACCGGCCACCGGCTCACCGCCGTCACCCTCTTCGGGACGGCCGACCCCGACCCCGACCCCGGACGTGGACCCGTCGTCGAGCCCGTCCGGGTTCCCGACGCCCACCCCGTCGGCGAGCCCGTCGGCGCAGGCCTCCCCTTCGAGGCCGGGACCGGGGACGCCGCCACGCCCTTCGTCCGTCACCCCGGGGGCGGCGGTCACGTCGTCCCCGCCGCCCGCCGCCCGGTAGCGGACCCCGTCGTGCGGAGGTCGTCGTACGGGCCCCTTCGTACGGGCCCCTTCGTACGGGCCCCTTCGTACGGGCCCCTTCGTACGGACGCTGTCCGGCCCGGGGGCCCCTTCCACACCCCGCCCACGGTCCTCGACCGCCCCCTGCTGTTCATCGCGGGCGGCCTGCCCGTCCACCGCGACGGCCGGCTCATCGGCGCCGTGGGCGTCGGCGTCGGCGGCGGCTCCCCGGAGCAGGACCACGCGTCCGCCACCGCGGCGATCGACGCCCTCGTCCGAGAGCGCCGGGTCGCGCGCCCGTGTCCCCCGTGCCACGTTGGGTACGGGGGACACGGGCACATGATGCGGAAACCGAAGCGGCACAGGAGGGTCCACACGATCGCGACGGCAGGTGTCGCCGCGCTGGTCACCCTTGCCCTCCCCGGCTGCACGGCCGCCTCCGACGAGGTACGCACCCCCGGCCCCGCGACCCCGGCCCGTTCCGGCCCGGCGACCGCCCCGCCCGCAGCAGCCCCCACCCCGCCGGCCCCCCCGTCCCCCACGTACGCCCTGTCCACCGCCCCGCGCACCATCCCGGCCGTACGGGAGCACCAACCGGCCCGCGGCCCCGGATGGAAGCCGGCCCCCCAGGCGCGGGTGCTCGTCGCACAGGACGACACCGCCGCCCTCTCCGACGAGGCCCGGCTGCTCGCCGGGGAACTGGGCCTCCAGTACGGCGAGGCGGCGGCCCCCCGCGCAGGCGACGTGGAACTCTCGGTGGAGGGCACGGGCAAGCCCGAGTCCTACACCCTCACCGTCAAGGACGGCCGCGTACGCATCAACGGCCCCGACGAGGCCGGGGTCTTCTACGGCACCCGCACCCTCAAACAGGCCGTACGCGCCTCCGGCTCGGCCCCCGAGGGCACCGTGCGCGACGCCCCGGCCAAACCCCAGCGCGGACTCAACCTCGACATAGCGCGCAAGCACTTCACGCCCGACTGGATAAAGAACCGGCTGCGCGAGATGGCCGACCTCAAGCTCAACCAGCTCGGCCTGCACCTCTCCGACGACCAGGCCTTCCGGATCCAGTCCGACAGCCACCCCGAGATCGTCTCCACCCCGCACCTCACCAAGGCGCAGGTACGCGACATCACCGCGCTCGCCTCCCGGCTGCACATCACCGTGGTCCCGGAGATCGACTCGCCCGGCCACCTCGGCGCGGTGCTGCGCGCCCACCCCGACCTGCAACTGCGGGACGTGAACGGCAGGGCCGTCAAGGGCGCGGTGGACATATCCAACCCGGCTTCGGCCGAGCTGATCGACGACCTGCTGCGCGAGTACCGGCCGCTCTTCCCCGGCGGGGCCTGGCACCTCGGCGCCGACGAGTACCAGGCGCTGGTCGTCCGCGATCCGCAGGCCTCCTTCCCCCAGCTCGCGCGGGCGGCGCAGGAGCGCTACGGACCCTCGGCGCGCGTGCAGGACCTGGCCACGGGCTGGCTGAACGACCGCGCCGACGTGGTCCGCCCTTCGGGGAAGGCGCTCAAGGCGTGGAACGACGGGTTCTTCGCCGGCGGGGTGACCAGCGCCGCCGAGGACATCCAGGTCGAGTACTGGACCGGCAAGGAGATAGGCGCCCGTCCGCCGCTGGAGTACCTGCGCGAGGGCCGCAAGCTCGTGAACCTCAACGACGAGTACCTGTACTACGTGCTCGGCGAGCCGAACCAGTTCACCTACCCCACCGGCCGGCGGATCTACGAGCAGTGGACCCCGCTGGTGCTGCGCGGCACCACCCCCGTGCCCGCCTCCTACGACGGCCAGATCCTCGGCGGCCGCCTCGCCGTCTGGGCCGACCTGTCCGGCGCGCAGACCCAGGACCAGGTGGCGGCCGGCATCCGGATGCCGCTGGCCGCGCTCTCGCAGAAGGTCTGGGACGCGCGGACGCCCCAGTTGTCCTGGGCCGACTTCCAGGCCCTCGCCGGGCGGCTCTGAGCCCCCGCGCCCCTGCGCTCAGCCCTCCGGGTGCCGCCCGGGCCGTCTGCGGCCGGCGGCCCACCGGACGGCTTGCGGCAGCGCCGTGACCACCGTCAGCGTCAAGGCGGCGGCGCAGCCCCGGAGCAGGGGTTCGGAGACGGTGGCCGAAGCCGCGACGAACAGCGCCACCGTCACCGCGCCCCAGACCCCGGCCCAGCCGGCGCGGCGGCGCCGGCGTCCCGACCGCAGCATGCGGTCGAGGGCACGGTCGGTCCTCAGCTCTGCCTCGATCGCCGAGAGGACGCGCTGCTCGCGATCGGAAAGGCCGGCTCCGTCCATCACGGCGCACCTCCGCGGGCTGCCGCCGCCGGGCGCGGACCGCAGCCTGTGGCCTGCGAATACCCGGCCTGCCGCGCGTCAACCCCCGGAGGCCGCCTTAACCCCCGGAGGGCGCCGAGGGCCGCCGTCCGGTGTCACCAGATGGCGTCGACCCACTCCGGGTGGTCGATGAACGGGTTGCGGTTGTGCTGGTACACGTCGAATATGACCTGGTTGCGCCGCTGCTCGAAGGCGTCCGGCGGGTCCGTCCGGTTCCACTGCTTCAGCAGGCTGATCCTGCCCAACAGCGGGGCCGAGCCGTTGTTGACCCTGTCGTTCATCTCCAGGTCCGCGAAGCCGTCGCCGCCGTCGTAGCGGACGGCCATGTAGAGCAGCATGCGCGCCACGTCGCCCTTGACCGCGTCCCGGGGCTCGAAGGAGTCGGCGTCGGTCCGGCTGCCCGGCGCCTCGCCGACGGGGCTGCCGCCGAGGTCGAAGTCCTTGTTGCCGCGGGTGCTGTTCACGGTGACGTCCTCGGGCCGCAGGTGGTGCAGGTCGGTGCCCGGTCCGGTGGCGGTACCGAAGCCGCCGTGGCTCTTGGCCCAGACGTGCTCACGGTTCCAGTCGTTGACGCCGCCGCCGTTCGTCGCCTTGGACTGCGAGCGGCCGGAGTAGAGGAGGATGACGTTGTTCGGGTTCGCGGGGTCCTGGTCGGTCACCTTCAGGGCGTTCCAGACACCGTCGTAGGTCACCTTGGACTGTGACGTGACGATGTCGTGCAGGGCCGCCTTCAGCGCGGCCCCGGTCTTGCCCTCGGCGGGCGCGTAGTACGTGTCGTACGAGGCGGCCGTGGCGGGGGCGGCCACGGGGGTCCGGGGCGCCGCCGTGTCCTGCAGGGCGGCGGACGCGGACGTCGGCACGGCGAACAGGGATACGGCGGCGAGTCCGGCCGCCCAGGGGGTCAGGCGCGAGATTCTCATCGGGTGGGGGGTACCTCTCCGTACGCACCGTCCCCGCCCGGGGAATTGGCGGGGGATCAGGTGGCCGAACGAGGATGGCATTGTCATGTGCCCATCAGGCAAAAAACATGTGTCGGGGACGTGGAAGCCCGGGGTGTGCGCCCCCATGACCGCGGGCAGGGTAGCGATGGCCCCGCAGGGGCCGCCCCGACCGTGAACGGCCTTGTCTGGAGCAGCCCATGGCAGTGAAGATCCTCATCGTGACCGGCGACGCGGCCGAATCGCTGGAGGTGCTGTATCCGTATCAGCGCCTGCGTGAGGAGGGGTACGAGGTCCACATCGCGGCGCCGCAGGTGAAGAAGCTGCGGTTCGTGGTCCACGACTTCGAGGAGGGCTTCGACACCTACACCGAGAAGCCGGGCTACACCTGGCCGGCCGATCTGGCCTTCACGGACGTGGTCACGGAGGACTACGCCGCCCTCGTGATCCCCGGTGGCCGCGCGCCGGAGTACCTGCGCAACGATCCCGAGGTGCGGCGGATCCTGGCCGCCTTCGCCGAGGCCGACAAGCCGATCGCGCAGATCTGCCACGGCCCGCTGATCACCGCCGCGGCAGGTGGCCTGGCCGGGCGCAGGGTGACCGCGTACCCTGCGCTGGAACTGGACATGAAAGCCGCGGGCGCCGACTTCGAGGACTCCGAGACGGTGGTCGACGGCACCCTGGTCTCGGCCAGGGCCTGGCCCGACCACTCGCGCTGGATGAGGGAGTTCCTGACCGTTCTGCGCGGCAAGGCCCCCGTGGTCTGAACCGGCGCACCCCGGGTCGTCCGCCGACCGGGAACGCGCGGGTGGCCGTGACCCCCGACCGAGGGGTCACGGCCACCGCTCCCGCCCGCGTCAGCTGCCGGTGGTGATCGCCGGAGCCGGCTCGTACTTGTAGTTCGGGCCGAAGTTCTTCTTCACGGCCGCTTCCCAGGACCCGTCCTGGACCATCTTCTTCAGCGCCTCGTTGATCTTGCGCTGGAGCTCCTTCTCGCCCTTCTTGACGCCGATGCCGTAGTTCTCGTTGCTGAGGCTCTGGCCGGTCAGCTTGAACTTGCCCTCGTTCCCCTTGCGGGCGGCGTACCCGGCCAGGATCGCGTTGTCCGTGGTCAGGGCGTCGACGCGGCCCTCCTGCAGGGCGACGACACAGTCCGAGTACCCGCCGAGCTCCAGCAGGGCCGCCTTGGGGGCGAGGTTCTTCTTGAGGTTCTCGGCGGACGTGGAACCCGTGACCGAGCACATCGTCTTGGAGTTGAGGTCCTCGGCCTTGGCGATGGAGGTGTCGTCGGCGCGGGTCAGCAGGTCCTGGTGGGCCACGAAGTACGGGCCGGCGAAGTCGACCTTCTCCTTGCGCTTCTCGTTGATCGAATAGCTCGCGACGACGAATTCGACCTCGTTGTACTGCAGCAGCAGTTCGCGGTCGTTGCTGAGGACCTGCTTGAACTCGATCTGCTCCGGCTTGTAGCCGAGCTCCTTGGCCACATAGGTGGCGACATCCACGTCGAAGCCGCTGAAGACACCGCCGGTCTCCCGCATGCCGATGCCCGGCTGGTCGAACTTGATGCCGATGGGAAGGGTCCCCTTGTCCTCGTCTCCACCGCCGCACCCGGTGGCGGTCAGGGCGAGGGCGATCACTGCGGCGACCGCGCCGGCCTGGGGAACCTTCATGCTTGCACTCTTTCCTGGGGGGAACGCGGGACGCGTCACCGGGATCGCCGGGCGTGTGGAACCGCGGGAACGTACGACACGTCGAGACACGTGTACGAGGAAGCTAGGAAGAGGGCGCCCTTAGCGTCACTACATTTGAGCAAAACTTGAGGATAACGATCCGGCTCGACCGTAATTTGTTCGGTGAAACCGGGTCTGACCAGCAGAAAGGGGCGGGTGTGGGAACGGGTTCGGTACGGGTGGACGGAAATGCGCTGCTATTGGGAGAAGGGGTGCAGATCCGGTTCATACGGACCCTGCGTCTGCCCGAATCCGGAACGCACGCGCTGCCGCCGGGACTGGGGGAATTCCCCCTGCGCAGGGTCGAGGACCACCCGGACACCGTTCCCCCGGAGTGGCTGGCGAAGGGCGGCGTGATGCTGCCCGTGTACCTGCGCGAGGCGATGTGGCTGAGCTTCGGCGGGACCCGGGCGCCCGCCGCCCTCCAGGTCGGCGTCGGCAAGGTGTGCGCCGTCTCCGGCGCGCGCTGGAGCGGCCGTCTGGCGCGCAGCCCGCAGAACTACGTGGTGCTGCCCCGGCAGCCCTGGCTGGACGGGATCAACTCGGGGGACGGGACGGTGCGCCAGTTCGTCGCCGTACCCCTGGGGCTCGGTGCCACGGTCGAGGGACAGGTCACGGGGGAGGAGACCACCGGCGGTGTGCAGCTCCAGGCGTTCGAGCTGGGCCGCGCGGCGCTGGCGCAGTGGCACCGCGTCGAACGGGCGCGCCTGACCCCGCCCCAGCCCCCGCCGCCGGCCCCGGTGGGCGGCGAGGGGCTCTATGGCGGCCCGCCCGTGCAGGCCCCCATGGGCGGCGCCTTCGGCGGCCCGGTCCCGGCGCCGATGACGGCTCCGCCCGCACCGGCCGGGGCGCCCCGTTCGGCCCGCCCGGGCGGCAGGTCGGGCCCGCCCGCGGCTCCTGCGATGGGGCTCGGCGTGGGCGGCAGCATGCGTCAGGAGGTCTACCGGGACGAGCGCCCGCTCTCCGACTGGGCCGAGGAGCCGGCCGCCCGGGTCTTCGTGCACCTGGTGCCCCCGCCCGCGTGGCGCCGTATCACCGGGGAGGAGGCTCCGCCCTCGCCGGTCGACCGGGCCGCCTACACCAAGGCGGGGCTGCCCTGGTTCGACTACTACGACGAGTCGGCCGCCGATCTGGCCCCGACCGACGCCCTGAGCGGGGTCAAGCCGGTGGGGGAGTGGCTCGGTGACGACCACGACCCGTGGGTGGAGCCGGCTCCCGGCCAGGTCGAGCCGCTAGGGAACGCCCCGAGGCCTGGCCGGCCCGTACAGGACGGGGACTGGTAGCCGACCCGAGGGCGCGGCGCGACCGGATCGGCCCGACTGGCCGGGAACGTACGGCCGTTCGGGCCCGGAGGCGGCGTCCGTGGGATCATGAGCGGGCAATGCCCGCAGACGAAGGGGGAGTTCGGTGACCGGTGTACGTAAAGGACTGGCCAAGGTGGAGGTCGCGCTGCGGTGGGACCCCAGCCCGGCCGGCACCCCCGCGAACGACCTCGACATAGTCGCCGCGGTGTACGCGGCCGCCGATCCGCACGGCGCTCCCGTCCAGCTCGTCCACTTCGGCAGCCGGTCGCCGGACGGGACCATCACCCTCAACCGGGACAGTCACACCGGTCAGGGCTTCGGCTTCGACGAGGTGATGACCGTCGAACTGCACCGGATGGCGCCGGACAAGGGCCGTGTGGTGATCGGCGTGGTCATCCAGGACTCCGGTGCGGGAACGGGCCGGGGCGCGGCGGGCGCGAAGACCTTCGCCGAGGTCGCGGGCACCGGGTTCCGGATCAGGGAGGGGTACACCGACCTCGCCCAGGGCGACTTCGCGGGCGTGTCCGGCGCCACCGCCGCCACCGTCGCCGAGTTCACCCGGGACGCCTCGGGCGCCTGGTCGTTCGAGCTGCGGCTGGAGGGCTTCGACGCGGACCCGGAGGAGTTCACCCGGGCCATGGGCGGGGTCCGCTGAACACGGCGGAGGGCGGAGACCGCCGCGGGGCCGCTCAGAGCCGCGGGGCCGCTCAGAGCGGGCGGCGGTCACTCGGGTGAGTGGCCGCCGCCCGGTCCGGGTGGCGCGCTGCCGCCGTCCCCACGAGGCAGCGCGGGCGGGCCGACGTCAGGTCATCGGGACGACGGCCCGCCGGTTCAGGGGGTCCGGCCGGCCGCCGGCCGGGCGGGGAGCTCGGGTGCGAGACCCAGGGCCGGGAGGATGACCGCCTCCACGAACCGGATCAGGTAGTCGGCGTCCGCGTACCGCCCTTCCAGCACGGGCCGGATGCGGAGCACGCCCATCAGCTGGGCCGGCAGGAACTCCACCGCGGGATGGTCCGCGGTGATCTCTCCGCGGGCCACGGCCCGCCCGACCATCGCGTCGAAGGCGGCCAGTTCGGGTTCCACCAGTGCCTCGCGCAGGGCGGCCTGCAGTGCCTCGTCGCTGAGTACGGCGTGTCCGAGGGCCTGCGTCAGCCGGGTGTCGCGGCCGGAGGTGCCGGCCGCGATCCGGGCCGCCTCGCGCAGGTCGCCCGCCAGGCTCCCGGTGTCCACCGCGGCGAGGGTGCCCCGCCGGCCGGAGCGCAGGGCGGCGGCCACCAGCTGGGGCTTGGTCCGCCACTGCCGGTAGAGCGTGGACTTCCCGCAGCTGGCCCGGGCGGCGATGCCCTCCATGGTCAGGGCCTCGTAGCCGTGCTCGCGCAGCTGCTCCAGGACGGCGTCGTAGAACTCCTGCTCCCGCTCCGGAGTGATCTTGGAGCGGCGCGCGGCGGGCGGCGTCGACGTCATGGGGTGCGGCTCTCCTCGGGGTGCGCCTCGGGCGCGGGGTCCTGCTTCGAAGTGTACGGGAACGCGACCGTATCGGTACACGAACGTATCGATACGCCAATGTATCGATACACTGGCGTGTCGCTGTGTGCGCAACAGGAAGAGAGACCGGGGGATGACCGCCCACACCACGCCTGCCGGGCCGGCAGCCGGACCGAGAGCAGCCCGCCGACGCCTCATACGCGAGCTGCTCCTCGTCGCGGGTTTCTTCACCGTCTACAAGGCGGGACGGCTGCTCTCGGCCGACCGCACCGGCGAGGCCTTCCGCAACGCGGAACGGATCTGGGACGCCGAACGCGCCCTGCACCTGCCCGGCGAGGGCGCGGTGCAGCGGCTGCTGCTGCACGGGGACGCGCTCGTGACGACCGCGAACACCTACTACGCGGGCGTCCACTTCCCGGCCACCGCGCTCTTCCTGATCTGGCTCTACGTTCGCCGCCCCGCCCACTACCTGTGGACCCGCCGGGTGCTCGCGGTGCTCACCGGAGCCGCGCTCGTGCTGCACCTCGTCCATCCCCTCGCGCCCCCGCGGATGCTTCCCGTCGCCCGGCTCGTCGACACCGGACAGGTCTACGGGCCCACCGTCTACCGGGCCGCACCGGACGCCGACACCCTGGCCAACCAGTTCGCCGCGATGCCCTCCCTGCACTTCGGCTGGGCTCTCATGCTCGCCATCGGCATGATCGTCGCGACCCGCGGGAAGAAGGGCGGGAAGGGCTCGCCCTGGCGGCTGCTGTGGCTGCTGCACCCGCTGGTGACCCTCCTGGTGATAGTCGCCACCGCCAACCACTACTGGCTCGACGCGATCGTCGCCGCCGTCCTGCTCGGGGCCGCCCTGCTGCTGGTCCCGCGGCCGCGTGCGAGCGGCCGGGACGGGACGGACGCGGGCACGGGCACCGACGCGGGCACGGGCACGGACGCGGGCTCGGACGCGGGCTCGGACGCGGGCACCGGTGACGGCGCGGAGGGTGCCGTACCCGCATTCCCGCGCCAGAAGGGCGCCGTCGCGGCCGCGGGAGCGGGAGCGGGGAAGTGAACGACACCGTCCTGGCCGTCGGCCTCTGCCTCGCCTCGGCCGTGGCCTACGCGGCGGGCGCCGTCGCCCAGGAACGGCTCGCCCGTGCCGGTGTCGCGCGCAGCGCCGGGGCGCTGCTGGGTTCCGGCGTCTGGTGGTGGTCGGCCGGGCTGAACGCGGCCGCGGCCCTGCTGCACGCTGCGGCCCTGCGCTACGGGCCCCTCACCCTGGTGCAGCCGCTCGGCGCGCTCACCCTGGTGGCCGCCGTCCCGATGGGGGCGCGCCGGGCCGGGCGCCGCGTGGCGGCCACCGAATGGCGCGGCACCCTCGCCACCGTGGCCGGACTCGGCCTGCTGCTGCTCCCGGCCTCCGGACCCGCCCCCGACGACACCCTCACGCTGGTCGAGGCGCTCGCCGTCTCCGGGGCGACCACCGCGGTGATCCTCTCCCTGACCGCGGTCCGGGACCCGGGCTCGGGGCTGCGGCACGCCACGGCCTCGGGACTGGCGTCCGCGGTGGCCTCCGCGCTGACCCAGACCGTGGCCGTCGCGGGCGGCCGCGGAGGCTCCCTGCTCAGCGTCCGGGTCGTCGCCGTGGCCCTGCTCGTCGTGGTGTTCGCGGTCGGCGGGATGCTGCTTTCGCAGCGCGCCTACCGGGGCGGCGGGCTCGGTGCCCCGCTCGCCGTGGTCAACCTGGCCAACCCCCTCGCCGCGGCCGCCATCGGCGCGGTCCTGCTCGGAGAACGCCTCCAGGGCGGGCCGGCGGGGCTGGTGCTGGCGGGAGCCGGAGCGCTCGTGGCGGCGCGCGGCGTGGTCCTGCTGACCCGGGCACCGGCCGCGCCGACGGGCGCCGCGCCGGTCCGCGTGCCGCCCGGGCAGGCGGAACTGGCCGTGCCCGGAGGCGGGGTGTCCGTCGGATCCCGCTGATCCAGGGCGTCGCGGGCACTCCGGGGAAGCGCTTCGCCGTCGCCGGTGCCCCCGGGGCACCGGTCCGGCCCGCCGGGATCCGGCCGTTGTCCGGCCGTACGACCGCTGCCCCCGCAGCCGCCGGAACCGGGCCCACTACCCTGGCCGCGCGGCGCGACGTACGAGGTCCCGCGCGACCAGCGCCACGCGGTGGCCACCACCTCCGCCCGCCACCGGTTGTACGGGGCACAAGCACCCGGCGGGTGCTACGACCGCACCGTGGACACCGTCCAGGGCACCGTGACGGTGGACCGCCGCCGCTGCTGACACAGGCGCCGCCTACGATTCCGCCATGGAAACGAGTGAGGCCGGCAGACAGCTGGTCGACGGGCGCTTCGAGCTGGTTGCGCCCCTGGGCAGCGGCGGCATGGGTACGGTTTGGCGGGCGCGCGACATCGCCCTGCACCGAGAGGTGGCGCTCAAGGAGGTGCGCCCGCCCGACCCGGCGACCGCCGCCGCCCAGCCCGGGCTGGCCGATCAGATGCGCGAGCGCGCCGTCCGCGAGGCCCGCGCGCTCGCCCGCCTCGCCCACCCCCACGTCGTGACCATCCACCACATCGTCGAACCGGCGGACGGCGCGGACGGCCACCCCTGGATCGTCATGGAGATGGTCAAGGGCGGCTCCCTGCACGACCGTTTGGAGTCGGGCCCGATGCCGCCCGCGGAAGCGGTGCGGCTCGGCCTCGACGTACTGTCCGCGCTGCGCGCAGCCCACGCCGAAGGCGTCCTGCACCGTGATGTGAAGCCGGCCAACGTGCTGCTGCGCCCGGACGGCTCCGCGGTGCTCACCGACTTCGGCATCGCCGCCCTGCACGACTCCACCGGGCTCACCGCGACCGGCGTGCTGATCGGCTCGCCCGAGTACATCGCGCCCGAGCGCGTCCGCGGGGAGGAGGGGCTGGCGGCCTCCGACCTGTGGTCGTTGGGCATGCTCCTGTACGTGGCCGCGGAGGGGGTGAGCCCGCTGCGCCGGGCCACCAGCCTGGCCACGGTCGTCGCCGTGCTCGACGAGCCGATCCCCGCGCCGGTGCGCTCCGGCCCGCTGGGGCCCGTACTGGAACGGCTCCTGGTACGGGACCCGGCCGTACGCCCCGACGGCGCACAGCTGGAACAACTGCTCCGGGAGGCGAGCGCCGCTCTCGGTTCCGGCGCCGGCCACGGCTCGGGCCACGGCTCGGGCTCCGGTCCCGCGCCCGTCACCCCGCCCGCCGCTGCCGTCGCCTCCCCGCCCGTGCCCGGCCCGTACGGGCAGTTCGGTCCGTACGCGCCGAACAGCACCCCGAACACCCCGAACACCGCGCCGCCGTACGGCTCCGGTGCCTCCCCGTACGCGGCGCCCACCCGGCCCGTCCCGGTCGGCTCCGCCCCGCGCCGGCGACCGTTCCTGATCGGCGCCGCCCTCACCGCGGTCCTGGCAGCAGGTGTGTTCGGCATCGTCCAGCTGCTGCCCGACGGGAACTCCGGCGACGACGAGGCGAAGGGCGGCGACGCGACCTCCTCCGCCGCCGCCCCGCCCGTGCGGTCGGCCTCCTCGGCCCCGGATCCGAGGGCGAGCGCGCAGAAGGCGGACGCGCCCAAGGGCGGCATGTTGACGCCGGAGAACGTCCGCACCGCCCTGGAAGCGTTCAAGAAGGAGACGGGGACGACCACCTTCGTCGACATGACGCTCTACGACGGCTACATCCTCGCCTCCATCCCCACCGCCGCCGGCGCCGAGACCGTCGACTCGTGGCAGTACCGGGACGGCGCCGCCTCGCGCACGGGACCGGACGGCACGGTCGAGGAGGGGGAGCCGCTGATCGACATGGCCACGGTCAACTGGGACGCCCTGCCCGGGATGCTGGAGCAGTCCAAGAAGGACCTGAAGGTCGAGACGCCGACCTCGCGCCACGTCATCGTCGACCCCTGGATGATGGACCAGGTCCCCTCGATCCGTACCTACCTCAGCGACGAGTACGGCCGCGGCGGCTACGTCCTGTGGAAGACCGACGGAAGCCTGCGGAAGGTCACCGCCACCTGACCCCGGGCCCGCGACCGACCCCGACCCCGGGTCCGCGACCGACCCCGGGCCCGCCACCTGACCCCGGGCCCGCGACCGACCGCGGGCCCGCACCGGAACCGCCCGCGCGTATCCTGAGGAGCACCACCACCATGCCCAGCTGGCGCACCACCCTCACGACGGCCGGGATATCCGGCACCCGGCTGCGGGAGGACTACACGCATGCCGCCCGCCGGGTGCTCCGTCGTGAACCCGCGCCGTACCTCGCGCTGCGGCTGCTGGCCACGCCGCCCCTGGTGCCGTACCTCGCCGCCGGGCTGGCCTTCATGAACCTGGTCGACGACGTGGCCGAGACCGGTACCCGGCAGCAACGGGCCGCGGGCCTCGCCGCGTTGACCGAGCGGGTCGCCGCCGCCCTGCAGTCCGGGGACAGCCCCGACCCCGTGCTGCGGGCCTACGCCCACGCCGTGGACTCCCGGGGCCTGCCCGGGCACTGGGTGAGCAGGTTCCTCGCGGGCGCCGCCACGGCGGAGGCCGCCTTCGACGGCTTCGCCGACGAAGCCGACTTTCAGGCCTACCTCGACGCGTACGCCTGGCCCGGGGTGCTGGTCTTCACCGGACTGCAGTACCAGGGCGGCCCGGATCCCGAACAGGCCGCCGGCTGGCGGCGGTTCGTCGACGCGGCCCAGCGCGTCGACTTCCTGGCCGACCTCCACGGCGACCTCGCCGACGGCCGGCTCTGCCTCCCGCTCGCCCGCCTGGAGGAGTACTCCGTGACCCGGGCCGACCTGGAGCGGGCGCGCGACACCCCTGCCGTGCGCGCCCTCCTCGCGGCTGAGAGCCGGCGGGCCCGCGCCGCACTCGACGCCACCCACGGCATCCTCGACCTCGCCGAGCCCGGCCTGCGTCCCGTCGTCGCCACCATGGCGGACCTCATGGCCCACCAGCTGACGGCCGTCGAGCGGGCCGGGGCCGACGCCCTGCGCCGGGACGTCGGGTACGGTCCCGCGGCGCCCCTGCGGATCCTCCTCCGCGCCGCGGCCTCCCGGAGGGCGTCCCTGCGCCCGGTCAGTACGGGCCGTTGACGTTGTCGATGGACCCGTAGCGGGCGGCCGCGTAGTTGCAGGCCGCGGTGATGTTGGCCACCGGGTCGTAGGAGTCGGTCGACGTACCGGGTACGTGATAGGCCTTGAAGGTCGGGTCGATGACCTGGAGCAGGCCCTTCGAGGGGATTCCGTTACGGGCGTTGATGTCCCAGAGGTTGATCGCCCTGGGGTTGCCCGAGGACTCCCGCATCACGTTGCGGTGAATTCCGTTGTAGGTGCCGGGAATACCGTGCTTGGCCATCACGTCGAGGGACTCGCGGATCCACCCGTCGAGATTGTTCGGGTAGGAGGCGGCCGGCTTGGCGGCGGCCTTCGCGGCGGGCCGGGCGGCCGTGGCGGCCTTCGTCTGGGTGCCGATGGTCAGTTTGATGCCGGGCTGGATGACCGAGGGGTTGTCGCCGACCACGGCGCGGTTCGCCTCGTAGAGCTGCTTCCATCCGCCGCTGACGGAATGGTCCGCGGCGATCTCCGAAAGGGTGTCGCCCGCGACCACGGAATACGTGGTGGGAGGGGCCGTCGCCACGTTGACGGCGGCGGTGGCCGCGGTGGCCGCGGTGACGGTGGTCACCGCGGCGGCCGGAGCGCCCGTCCCGGCCGCGCCTGCGGTGGTCGCGCTGATCAGCGGGAGCGTGAGAGCCGCGCCACCTGTGCCGGCGAGGGCCAGCTTGCGGGTGATCGGGTTCTGCTTCGGCCGACGGTGCTTACCCTTTGCAGGCATGGCGCAATTCCTCACGTGGGGGGACGGGAGACCCGGCTGGCGGGGCCGTATTCGGCCGTCTCGCCAGCTGGGGTGAGGTGACCGTAGGTGAGCCCGCCGGGCGGGAACAAGCCCCGAATTCCACCGATAGATCGACATCCCGCTATCCGCCCCGGAAATGACCTTGTGGGCATCTCGGCGAAAAGGCCGATTCCCTTTCCGGGAAAAGGGAATCGGCCTCGTGCGGGAAATGATGTTGAAGTGTTCCGCGTGACTGACGTCACGAGGCGGGGACTCGGGGAGCAATAGGGGTAAGTCCGGTATCTGGTGGGCTCATTCGGGCGACTCGCGCGTAGAGGTCAAATCGCCCATCCAGGACTCTTTCCGGCGGGTGCTTCCTCCCCGCGCGCTCCTACGCGGAGAAGGCCCCGCGGAGGGCCGCCAGTCGCTCCAGTACGGCTGCCACCGCCGCCTTCGAGGCCGGCAGCAGCGGAAGGCGCACATCGGGGGTCGGGATCCGCCCCTGGGCGTGGAGGACCCCCTTCACGACGGCCGGATTGGGCTCGGCGAAGACCGCGGCCGACAGTCCCGCCAGCGCGTGCCCCAGCGCCCGGGCGCGCAGCACGTCCCCCGCCCGCCAGGCCGCCGCCAGCTCGGCGAACCGCTCCGTCGCCAGGTGTGCCGAGGCCATGATCCCGCCCGACGCGCCCAGCGCGAGCATCGGCGACAGGTACACGTCGTCCCCGGCCAGCACGTGGAAGCCGGCCGGCCGGTCGCCGAGCAGTTCCACCGCGTCCTGGTCGAGTCCGCCCGAGGAGTACTTCACCCCCACGACCCCGGGCAGCGCGCCGAGGGAACGCAGCGTGGCGGCGTCCAGCGGCTGCCCCGTGCGGTAGGGGACGTGGTAGACGATCAACGGTACGGGGCTCACCCCCGCCAGCCGCTCGAAGTGCGCCGCCACCCCCGCCGCCGAGGGCCGTACGAACGGGGGAACGGCCACCAGCGCCGCCCCCACCTGCGGCCACTGCACCAACCGGGCCAGCGAGGCCTCCGCGGCCCGGGTGCCGGCCGCCCCCGCGCCGACGGTCAGGACGGCGCCCCGCTCCCCGCAGACCCGGGCGCACACGTCGGTGACGAGGTCGCGCTCCGCCTCGTCGAGGCAGGCCGTCTCCCCGGTGGTGCCGAGGGCGACGATGCCGGTGGCGCCCGCGTCGAGCACCTCGTGGGCGAGCGCCTCCAGGGCCCCGGCGGCGATCTCCCCGGTGCGCGCGTACGGGGTGACGAGCGGTACGTGGACCCCGTGGAGCGGGAGCGTCCCCGCGAGGTCCTGTGGGGTGTTCCCCGTCGCGTCCTGTGCGGTGCGCAGTGCGATGTCCTGAGCCGTGTCCCGAGCTGTGTCCTGTGCCGTGTCCTGTGCCATGACGACGAGCCTCACGTACCCCGAGCACCGAATCCAGTTCACGTTTCTTACCCAACCCGTAAGCTGAGCCGATGCTCGATGTACGGCGCCTGCGCCTGCTGCGCGAACTCGCCCGCCGCGGCACGATCGCCGCCGTGGCCGAAGCCCTCTCCTTCAGCCCTTCGGCGGTGTCCCAGCAGCTCGGCGTGCTGGAGCGGGAGGCCGGTCTGCCCCTGCTGGAGCGCACCGGGCGGCGGGTCCGCCTCACCCCGGCCGGGGAGAACCTGGTCCGTCACGCGGAGGCCGTGCTGGAGCGGCTGGAGCAGGCCGACGCGGATCTCGCCGAGGCCCGCGGAGGCCTCTCCGGGGCCCTGCGGATCGGCGCCTTCCCCACCGCCACCCGCACCATCGTCCCGGCCGCGCTGGTGGCCCTGACCCGGCGCCACCCGGGGCTGGAGCCGATGGTCTGCGAGACCGATCCGGCGGCGGTCGCCCACGCCCTGCGGGCCGGGGACCTCGACGTCGCACTGGTCCACGCGTATGACTTCGTACCCGCCGAGCGCGAGCCCGGACTGACCACCGAGCCCCTGTACGGCGAGGCGATGTACCTGGCCGAGCCCGCGCGGGGAACCTCCGCGACGGGCGGAACGCCCGGGGCGCCGGGTGCAGAGGTCTGCCCGCCGCCCGATCAGGGTGCGGTCCTGCGCACGCACGCCGCATCGCCGTGGATCACCGCCACGCCCGGCACCCTCTGCCACACCATGACGGTGCGGGCCTGCCAGGCCGCCGGCTTCACGCCCCGGGTGCGCCACCGGATGGACGACTTCGCGGCCGTGCTCGCGCTGGTCGCGGCGGGCCAGGGCGTGGCCGTCGTGCCCCAGCTCGGTGCCACGGGACCCGCCGACCCCGCTGTGCGCCTCACCCGGCTCGTGATGCAGCGGCGCACCGGCCTGGCCTTCCGCAGCGGGGCCGGGGCCCACCCCGCCGTGGCCGCCTTCGGCGAGGCACTTCGCGCCGCCGTACCGCCGGATCTGGCCGGGTCGCGCGCCGAAGCGTGACACAACTCCCTTACCGGGCGCCGTCCGTGTACGTTCGTTGATCCAGACCGATCGAACAGAACGGGGTACGACGTGACACATCGCGTACGAGGGGTCATCGCCCGGAGCAAGGGCGCACCGGTGGAGACGACGACGATCCTCGTGCCCGACCCCGGACCGGGCGAGGCACTCGTCCGGGTGCAGGCCTGCGGGGTCTGCCACACCGACCTGCACTACCGCGAAGGCGGGATCAACGACGAGTTCCCCTTCCTGCTCGGACATGAGGCGGCCGGCATCGTCGAGTCCGTCGGCCCGGACGTCACCTCCGTGGCCCCGGGCGACTTCGTCGTCCTCAACTGGCGTGCGGTGTGCGGCAACTGCCGCGCCTGCAAGCGCGGACGTCCCTGGTACTGCTTCGCCACGCACAACGCCACCCAGCCCATGACGCTGGAGGACGGCACCCCGCTCTCCCCGGCCCTCGGCATCGGGGCCTTCGCCGAGAAGACCCTGGTTGCTGCCGGTCAGTGCACCAAGGTGGACCCGGCCGCGGCTCCCGCCGCCGCCGGACTCCTCGGCTGCGGAGTGATGGCCGGCCTCGGCGCGGCCCTGAACACCGGCAACGTCGGACGGGGCGACTCCGTCGCCGTCATCGGCTGCGGGGGAGTGGGCAACGCGGCCGTGGCGGGCGCCAGGCTCGCCGGCGCCTCGAAGATCATCGCGGTGGACCTGGACGACCGGAAGCTTCAGTGGGCGCGCGGCCTCGGCGCCACGCACACCGTCAACGGTCGCACGGACGACGTGGTCAAGGCGGTCCAGGGCCTCACCGGCGGCAACGGTGCCGACGTCGTCATCGACGCGGTGGGCCGCCCCGAGACCTACCAGCAGGCCTTCTACGCACGCGACCTGGCCGGGACGGTGGTCCTGGTCGGAGTGCCGACTCCGGAGATGAAGCTCGAACTCCCCCTCCTGGACGTCTTCGGCCGCGGCGGCGCCCTGAAGTCGTCCTGGTACGGCGACTGCCTGCCCGAGCGGGACTTCCCCCTGCTGATCGACCTCTACCTGCAGGGCAGGCTCGACCTGGACGCCTTCGTCTCCGAGACCATCCCCCTCGACGGCGTCGAGGAGGCTTTCGCCCGGATGGAGCGCGGCGAGGTGCTCCGTTCGGTCGTCGAGTTCTGACGCAGCCCCGAAGGCCCCGGTCCGGTCCGCCCGGTCCGGTCCGGTCCGGTCCGCCCGGTCCGGGGCCCGGAGACCCTCCAGGTCCAGACCCGTCGGGCGATGTCACGACCCCTCGCCCGACTCGCCCGAGGCGCTGCGCAACCCGGCTGGAGGGATACACCGGGTCCCGGCGGATCCTGCTGCCCGCAGGACGCCTCGGGCCCGGCAGCGGGGGCGCCGCGATCCACCTCTTAGACTCGGGCGGACCGCCGCGTCCGCCCGCGCCCCGTCCGGCCGCGGCGCGGGCCTTCCGCACCTCACCTCGTACCCCTGGGGGCCGTTCCGTGACCGTCGTCCACAGCTACCGTCAGCCCGGCACGGTCCTCACCGACCACCGGTTCTCCGTCCCGCTGGACCACGCGCGCCCGGACGGCGAGCGGATCGAGCTGTACGGCCGCGAGGTCGTCGCCACCGGCAAGGACCCGGAGAGCCTGCCCTGGCTGCTGTACCTGGAGGGCGGCCCCGGTTTCGGTGCCCGCCGCTTCGTCGGCCGGCAGGCCTGGCTGGAGCGCGCCCTGCAGGACTACCGGGTGCTCCTGCTGGACCAGCGCGGCACCGGCCGGTCCACCCCGGCGAACCGCCAGACGCTGCCCCTGCGCGGCACCCCCGCCCAGCAGGCCGCCTACCTCGCCCACTTCCGCGCCGACTCCATCGTGCGCGACGCGGAGGCGATCCGGCCCGGGCTGACCGGCGGCGCGCCCTGGACCGTGCTCGGTCAGAGCTTCGGCGGCTTCTGCACGGTCCGGTACCTCTCCAGCGCGCCCGAGGGGCTCACCGCCGCCCTGATCACCGGCGGACTCCCGGCGCTGGCCGCCACCGCGGACGAGGTGTACCGGGCCGCCTACCCCCGCATCGAGCGCAAGAACCTGGCCCACTACGCCCGTTACCCCATGGACGTCGAACGGGCCCGCCGGATCGCCGCCCGTCTCGCGGAGCGGCCGGCCGAACTCCCCGGCGGGCACGTCCTGACGGTCGAGGCCTTCCAGTCCCTCGGCATCCTCCTCGGCGGCGGCGACGGCAGCCACCAGCTCCACTACCTGCTGGAGGACGCCTTCGTCCCGGCCCCCGGCGGCCCCGCCCTCTCCGACGCCTTCCTGGAGGGCGCCCGCGCCCTCCTCTCCTTCGCCGGGCACCCCCTCTACGCACTGCTCCACGAGGCGATCTACGCCCAGGACCCGGCCGCGCCCACCGCATGGGCGGCCGACCGCGTCCGGGCCGATCACCCCCGCTTCGACGCCGGCAAGGCTCTCGCGGGCGACGAGCCCCTGCTCTTCACCGGCGAGACCATCCACCCCTGGCACTTCACCACCGACCCGGCGCTCGCCCCGCTGCGCGAGACCGCCGATCTCCTGGCCGCCCGTACCGGATGGCAGCCGCTCTACGACCCGGAGCGGCTCGCGGCCAACGAGGTGCCGGTGGCGGCCGCGGTCTACCACGACGACATGTACGTGGACGTGGAAGACTCCCTGCGCACGGCCCGCGCCATCCGCGGCCTGCGCACCTGGGTGACGGACGAGTTCGAGCACGACGGCCTGCGCGCGGGCGGCCCACGCGTCCTGGACCGGCTTCTGGCCCTCGTGCACGATGCGGTATGACCGGCGTCCTCGCAGGTCACGGGTGTGATGGTGGCCTGAAATAATCGTTCTCGCAGAAGTTGATCACGCGGTTAGGGTGGGCCTCGACCCTGAGGGACCGACCCATGTGTGGAGCGTGCATGTCGAGAAGGATGTCGAGCGCCGTCTCGCTGGCCCTGGCCGGCGGACTGGCCGTGACCGGCGTGGTGACAGGAGCGGCACCGGCCGCCGTCGCCGCGCCGGCCGTCAGCGCCGCGGGGACGGGGGAGACCCCCGTCGGCGCACAGGCCTGGACGCGCGTGTCCAAGAAGAACCCGAACCGGTCCTACTGGAACACCGCCGACGACCTCCGCGTCGGCAACGAGGGCGGCGCCCAGGGCCTCTCACGCGCCTACCTGACCCTGGACACCACCGCGCTCAAGGGCGCCACCGTCTCCAGGGCGACCTTCCGGATCACCAACACGGGGTCCGCGTCCTGCGAGGGCCGTCCGGTGGAGCTGTGGAGCGTGGGCACCGTCTCGGCGCAGACCACGTGGAAGCTGCAGCCGGCCAAGGGCGTCCGGCTGGCGACGGTGACCGACGCCAAGGGCGGCGCGGGCTGCGCGGCGGGCGAGTTGGAGTTCGACGCCACCGCGCTGGTGAAGGAGGCGGCGGCCGCGTCCCGGACCTCCGTCACCGTCGGTCTGTTCGCCTCCGACGAGTCCGACGCCTCGGCCTGGAAGCGCTTCGCTCCGGCGAGCGCGAAGCTGGAGGCCACCATCGGCCGCCCGGCCCCGCCGGTGATCAGCTCCCCGGAGTTCCCCGACGCCTCGAACGGGGCACCCGCCGTGACCGGGAAGGCCCGTACCCCGGGCACGTTCACCTTCGGCACCGGCGGTGCCGACAACATCGAGAAGATCGTGTACTGGTCGGTGTCCGAGCCGCGGGAGGTCACGGTGGCGCCGGGCGCGGCCGTCGTGATCACGCCCACGGCATCCGGCCCCAACATGCTCTACGCGTACAGCGTCGACCGGGCCGGGCGGCGCTCGGACCAGACGGTGTACCACTTCTGGGCCCTCGGCAACGGCGGGATCCGCGACGCCGTCGGCGACCTGAACGGCGACGGCCTGCGCGACCTGTGGACCCTGGGCCCCGACGGCAGGCTCCGCTTCTCGGCCGGCCGGGCCGACGGCACCTTCGCCGCGCCCGTCGACGGCGGGGCCTCCTTCGCCCCCGGCAGTCGGATCGCAGCCGGCGGCGACTGGGGCGACGACGGATACAACGACCTGCTGGTGCTGGAAACCGTCGAGGGACTGGGTGCCAAGCAGATCCGGGTCCTCCCCAACAACGGCCTCGGCAGCGTCCGTCCGCACGACGGCATGGTCCTGAGCGTCTTCGAGAGCGACCCGGTGCAGGGCAACGACCACTGGTCCGACGCCCAGGACATCGTCGACGCGGGCGACCTCGGCGGCGACGGCGAGCCCGATCTGCTGGTCAAGCAGGGCGCCAAGCTCTGGGCCTACACGGGCAGCCGCTCCGGCTACCTCGACATGAACGGCGCCCCGGTCCTCGTCGGTGACGCAGGCTGGGACGCCGTCTCGGTGCTCGTCCCGGGCGACACCGACGGCGACGGCGCCACCGACCTGTGGGTGCGCGACGACGCCTCGGGCGACCTCTTCGCCGTGCGGGGAGCCATGGACGCCTCCGGCCGGTTCGACCCCACGGGCTGGGCCACGGCGCAGCGCGTGAAGATCGGCTCCGGCCTCGGCCGGGCAGCGTACCCGACGCTGGTCTCCGCGGGCGACCTCGACCGTGACGGTCGCGCCGACCTGGCCGCCGTCGGCGCCGACGGCAAGGCCGTCTGGTTCCGTGCGACGGCCTCCGGGATCGAGGCGGCGCCGCGCCCCATCGGCTGAGTACACGTCAGCCGGACGGGCCCGCAGGTGCGTTCAGCGGGTCCGTCCGGGGCCGGGGCGGCGGGCCGCGCCGGAGTCCACGAGGGCCGCTGCCCGCCCCTGGCGGCCCGTTCGCCTATGGTGCGACGCATGACCGAACAACGTGATCAGCAGGCCCCCTTGGAGCCCATGCCCACCGACTGGCGGCGCGCCCTCGCCGTCGTGGCACACCCGGACGACCTGGAGTACGGGTGCGCGGCAGCCGTCGCGGACTGGACGGACGGTGGCCGGGAGGTGGTCTACCTCCTGGCCACCCGCGGTGAGGCGGGCATCGACTCCGTCGCCCCCGACGCCTGCGCCTCGCTGCGCGAGGCCGAGCAGCGCGCGAGCGCCGCCGTGGTCGGGGTGTCCGCGGTGGAGTTCCTCGACCACCGCGACGGCGTCGTCGAATACGGTCTCGGCCTGCGCCGGGACATCGCGGCGGCCATCCGCCGGCACCGGCCGGAACTGGTCATCACCCTCAACCACCGGGACACGTGGGGCGGTGAGCAGGGCGGTGGCTACTGGAACACCCCCGACCACAAGGCCGTCGGCCGGGCCACCCTGGACGCCGCCGCCGACGCCGGCAACCGGTGGATCTTCCCGGAGCTCATCTCCGAGCAGGGCCTGGAGCCGTGGAACGGAGTCCGCTGGGTGGCGGTGGCCGGTACCAGCACGCCCACGCACGCGGCCGACGCCGGTCCGGGCCTGGAGCGTTCGGTGCTGTCCCTGCTGGAGCACAAGGCCTACATCGCGGCACTGACGGACCAGGATCCCGAGGACTACGTCCGCACCTTCCTCACCGGCAACGCCGAGCGGGTGGCGCCGCGGTTCGGCGGCCGTCCGGCGGTCGCGTTCGAGGTCTTCCCCCGCTGACCCTCCTGCCCCCGCCGGCCCGGCCCGGTGCCGCCGCCGGTCACGAGGACCACCTGCCCCGCGTAGGTACGGGGGCCGGGCGGCGGCGCCGGGCGGCGGCGCGGGAAGGCCGCGCGGGGGTCTCCATGCGTCCGTCAATGGTGCGCGGACGCCCGGTTCACCATTCCCGCGAGCCCCCGACTAGCTGCCCGGGTTGTACGCCTGCCGGGTCGTGCAGGTCCAGATCACCGGCTTGAGCTTCCCCTTCGCGTTGACCGCCGCCCCGCCGACCCGGTCGGCGTCCGAGACCGCGTCGGCCATGCTCGCCTGCCCCGCGGCCAGCCGCGGCAGGGCCTTGACCGGGCCGGAACCGGCCCGCAGGAGCGCCTGGTCCGGCAGGGTCATCTCGTCCGGGTGGAACTTGGCCGTGCCGACACTGAGGTTCGTGGTCGGGCTGATCGCCTCGAACGTGGCGTACGGGTGCGAGCTCAGCCCCCCGGGCGTGGTGCCGGGACCGGTGAGCGGGGGCTCCCAGACCCATGGGCGGTACTCGTGCCACGGGCCGGCCCAGTCGTAGCCGACGACCCGGCCGCTCTCGTCGAGGTCCTGGACGTAAGCGTCGTTCCCCGACGGCGCCAGCAGCCGGGCGGCGGTGCCGTCTCCCGGCCACAGCACCGGGTAGGTGTTCTCCAGGTGCTCGCCGGTCTCGGGGACCTCGTGGTCCTGCGTGGCCATGCCGAGGATGTCGCCCCGGTTGTTGATGCCCGTGACCATCGTGATCCGGGTGCCCGGGCCCGCATCGGCCGGGACGGGCAGTTCGCGGACCTTCCGGCCGTCCTTCCAGACGGTGGCGGTCCAGCTGCCGGAGCGGGAGACCACGTACCCGGCGTCGTTGATGTCGGCCTCGAGGTCCGAGCCGTCGCTGTCCGGCAGCGGGGTGATCGCCGCGGCACCCGCCTGGTACGTGAACAGGGAGGTGCCGCCGAAGCCGCGGAGGATGCCCACCATCAGGCCGTGCGCGTTGACGGCGAGCACCTGCCCGGACTGGTTCGGATCGGCCAGCGGGACCCGGTGGACGGCGGTGCCGGTCCAGTAGACGGGCTTGTGGCCCGAGACGCCGACGGCGAGATCGCCCGCACCGAGGTCGAAGACGCCCTGGCTGCGCTGCATGTCGCGCGTGTACGACTCGTCCCCGATCGAGCCGAGCACCTGGATCTTCGGCGTGCACTTCGCGCCGGCCGCGGCGCCGGCCGTCGGGCCGGCCGCCACGGCCGGCCCGGCCGCGGTGATCAGGCCCGCCAGAACGACGCCGGCTCCGGCCGCGGACATGCTTCTTCTCATGTGGTGGTCCCCCCTGGACAGGTGCTGTTCCCCGTTGAGTCATGACACGTGCACGCCACATCCTGCCTGATGACGGGACGGATGTGGCCGGAATGACGCGTGTTGATTCGGACCGGCCGGGGGTCCACTCCTCCCGGTGATTCACAGGAGGGCAAGCGACCGCTTAGTATGCGGCCGGAGTGGATTCCTCGACGGCGGCTGGAGGCCCCGGATGCAGGCATGGCGAGTACACACCCCCGGCGAGCCCCGCGAGGCCATGCGCCTCGAAGAGGTTCCCGAACCGGTGCCCGGCGAGGGCGAGGTGAGACTCAGGGTGCTCGCGGCGAACGTCAACTTCCCCGACGCGCTGCTCGTCCGCGGGCAGTACCAGATCACACCGCCGCTGCCCTTCACCCCCGGCGTCGAGATCTGCGGCGAGACCGAGGACGGCCGTCGCGTCATCGCCAACCCGAGCCTGCCGCACGGCGGTTTCGCGCAGTACGTCACCGCACCCGCCCGCGCCCTGCTGCCGGCCCCGGACACCCTCGACGACGCCGAGGCGGCCGCCCTCCACATCGGCTACCAGACCGGCTGGTTCGGCCTGCACCGCCGGGCGGGCCTGCAGGCCGGCGAGACCCTCCTCGTACACGCCGCCGCCGGCGGGGTCGGCAGCGCCGCCGTCCAACTGGGCAAGGCCGCAGGAGCCACCGTCATCGGGGTCGTCGGAGGCAAGGACAAGGCCCGCACCGCCGAGGAACTCGGCTGCGACCTGGTGATCGACCGCACCGCGGAGGAGATCGCCCCCCGCGTCAAGGAGTTCACCGGCGGACGCGGCGCCGACGTCGTCTACGACCCGGTCGGCGGGGACGCCTACGCCGCCTCCGCCAAATGCGTCGCCTTCGAGGGCCGGATCGTCGTCGTCGGCTTCGCGAGCGGCACCATCCCCGCACCCGCCCTCAACCACGCCCTCGTGAAGAACTACTCCATGCTCGGCCTGCACTGGGGCCTGTACGCGGCCAAGGACCCCGCCGCCGTCCTCGCCTGCCACACCGAGCTCACCCGGCTCGCCGC
Source organism: Streptomyces sp. NPDC090021 (assembly GCF_044748225.1). Lineage (NCBI taxonomy): Bacteria > Bacillati > Actinomycetota > Actinomycetes > Kitasatosporales > Streptomycetaceae > Streptomyces > Streptomyces sp. NPDC090021. Next base: position 74,989 of record NZ_JBIVFO010000031.1, read on the forward strand.
CGAAGGCGCGGTCACCCCGCTCGTCAGCGAACGCGTCCCGCTCGCGGACGCCGCGGACGCCGTGCAGCGCCTCGCCGACGGCACCACCACCGGCCGCCTGGTCGTCGTACCGGGCCTGGACGGAGCGGCCCGATGACCACCGGCACCCCGCTCACCCCCGAGGCACTGCGCGCCCGCACCAGGGACCTGCTCGCCGAGCACCCGCCCGCCGGGACCGGCCGCACCGAGTTCCTCCGCGCCCGCTTCGACGCCGGGCTCGCCTGGGTGCACTACCCCGAGGGCCTCGGCGGCCTCGGCGCGCCCCGCTCCCTCCAGGCCGTCGTCGACGCCGAACTGGAGGCCGCCGGCGCCCCCGACAACGACCCGCGCCGGATCGGCATCGGCCTCGGCATGGCCGCGCCCACGATCCTCGCGTACGGCACCGAGGAGCAGAAGCAGCGCTTCCTGCGGCCCCTGTGGGTGGGCGAGGAGGTGTGGTGCCAGCTCTTCAGCGAGCCCGGCGCCGGTTCGGACCTCGCCGCGCTCGCCACCCGCGCCGTCCTCGACGAGGACGCGGGCCAGTGGACCGTCGACGGCCAGAAGGTGTGGACCTCCAGTGCCCACAACGCCCGCTGGGGCATCCTCGTCGCGCGCACCGACCCGGCCCTGCCCAAGCACCAGGGCATCACCTACTTCCTCTGCGACATGCACACCCCCGGCGTCGAGGTGCGGCCGCTACGCCAGATCACCGGCGAGGCCGAGTTCAACGAGGTCTTCCTCACCGGCGTCCGCATCCCCGACACCCACCGCCTCGGTGCCGTCGGCGAGGGCTGGGCGGTCGCCCGTACCACCCTGATGAACGAACGCGTCTCGATCGGCGGCATGCGCATCCCGCGCGAGGGCGGCATGATCGCACCCGTCGCCGCGGCCTGGCGCGAGCGCCCCGAACTGCGCACCCACGCCCTCCACCAGCGGCTGCTGGAACTGTGGGTCGAGGCCGAGGTCGCCCGCCTCACCGGGGAACGGCTGCGCCAGCAGCTCGCCGCCGGCCAGCCCGGCCCCGAGGGCTCGGGCATGAAGCTGACCTTCGCCCGGCTCAACCAGGAGATCAGCGGACTGGAGGTCGAACTCCTCGGCGAGGAGGGCCTGCTGTACGAGGACTGGACCATGCGCCGCCCGGAGCTGGTCGACTTCACCGGCCGCGACGCCGGCTACCGCTACCTGCGCGCCAAGGGCAACAGCATCGAGGGCGGAACGAGCGAAATCCTCCTCAACATCGTCGCCGAACGCGTCCTCGGTCTGCCCCCCGAGCCGCGCGACGACAAGGACCTCGCATGGAAGGACCTCTCCCGATGACGGCACCGACAGCGCCGGCGGCCCCGGCCGGCCTCCTCTACTCCGACACCGAGGAGGAACTGCGCGCCGCCGTACGCTCGCTCCTCGCCGACCGGTGCGACGCCAAGGAGGTCCTCGCCCGGGCCGAGACCGGCCGGCCGCACGACCCGGCCCTGTGGCACACCCTCGCCGTCGAGATCGGCACGGCGGGGCTCCTCGTACCCGAGAAGCTCGGCGGACTGGGCGCGGGCCACCGTGAGGCGGCCGTGGTGCTGGAGGAGCTGGGCCGCGCCGTGGCGCCCGTCCCCTACCTCACGAGCGCCGTGCTCGCCACGGAGATCCTGCTCGGCTGCGACACCGCCGAAGCGGCCGCGCTGCTGGCGGAGCTGGCGGCGGGGCGCACGGTCTGCGCCCCGGCCGTGCCGCTGACCCTCGCCCCCGGGGCCCGCCTGCCGGCCCCTGTGCGGGACGCCGGCGGAGGGATCCTGACCGGCACGGTCACCGCCGTGGCCGACGCGGTGGCCGCCGACGTACTGCTCGTCCTGGCCGACACCGGGCTCTACGCGGTCCCGGCATCACCGTCCGGCGTGACCCCGACGGTCCCGCTGGACCTGACCCGTCCGCTCGCCACCGTCACCCTCGACGCGGCCTCCGGCACCCGCCTCGCCGACCCCGCCACGGCCCGGGCGGCGGTCGCCGGAGCCCTGCTCTGCGCGGCGGGTCTGCTCGCGTCCGAGCAGGTCGGGCTCGCCGAGTGGTGCCTGACCGAGACCGTTCGACACGTCAGGGGCCGCTACCAGTTCAACCGGCCCGTCGGCTCCTTCCAGGCCCTCAAACACCGGCTGGCACGGCTCTGGCTCGACGTGGCCTCCGCCCGCGCGGCCGCCAGGGCCGCGGCCGACGCCCTCGCGGTCGGCGCCCCCGACGCACCCCTGACGGTCGCCGTCGCCCAGGCCCACTGCTCGGGCGTGGCCGTCCGTGCGGCCGAGGAATGCGTGCAGCTCCACGGAGGCATCGGCATGACGTGGGAGCACCCGGCCCACCTCTACCTCAAGCGGGCCAAGGCCGACTCCCTCGCCTTCGGCACAGCCGGCCACCACCGCGGCCTGGTGGCCGACTTCGCGGAACTCCCGGCGCCGTAGCGGGTTGCGCCGATGCGCCGACGCGCCGGTGCGGCTTCGGGGTCACGGGTGCCGGACCGGACACGTGCCCGCACGACGCGGGGCCCCGCCGTCGCGCACCGCGGTGCCCCGCCCGCGCCCGGCGCCGCGGTCGTACTTCCGACCGGGGTGCCGGGTCCTGACCGGAGTCACCGGCGAGGTCGTCCGCGACGTCCTGTGCGGGGAGTTCCCGCCCCTGCTGCTGCGCGAGGAGGTCTACGCGACCGCCGCGCTCGCCGGCGCCGCCGCCTACCTCGGCCTGCGCGGGGCCGGCGCCCCGGACCCGGCCGCCATCACCGTCGCCGCCGGCCTCGTCCTCGCCCTCCGGCTGGCGGCGATCTTCCGCGACCTGCACCTGCCCCGCCTCCGGCGCGTCCCCGGCTGATCCCTATGCTCGCCGCATGACCACCGTGATCACCCGGCTGTCCGCCGCCGGCCTGCGTTCCCATCGCGACGAACTCGCCGCCCTCCTGCACGCCGTGGTCGCCGACGGCTCCTCGCTCGGCTTCCTCGCGGGCATCGACCACGCGGACGCCGCCGCGTGGTGGGACTCCCTGCTGCCCGCCGTCGAGGACGGGTCCCTCGCCCTGTGGGTGTCCCGTACCGGCACCGACGGCCCCCTCGACGGCACCGTCAGCTGGTACCGGGAGTCCAAGCCCAACGGCCGCCACCGCGCCGAGCTGCGCAAGCTCATGGTCCACCCGGACGCCCGGGGCCGCGGCACCGCCGGCGCCCTCCTCGCGCACGCCGAGAGCGAGGCCGTCCGAGCCGGAGTGCTGCTGCTGTTCCTGGACACCGAGACCGGCAGCGGCGCCGAGCGCGTCTACCGCCGCGCGGGCTGGACGGAGGCGGGCACCATCCCGGACTACGCCACCGACCCGGCGGGCCGGCTGCACCCGACCACCCTCTTCTACAAGCGGCTCCCGGGCGCCCGCGGGTGACCTCGCCCGCCGCGCGGCGTTAGACCCGTAGCCGCCGGCCATCGAGCGAGGGAGACCGCATGTCCGCAGCAACCGCCGCCGCACCACTGACCCGACGCGCGCTCCTGCGCGCGGCGTTCACCGCGGCCGTGCTGGCCGGTACGGGTGCGGCCCTGGCCCCCGTGCTCCGGGCCCGCCGCCCCCGGCAGACCCTCACCCCGGCGCCGCTCGCCGAGGAGGAGACCTACCGCGGCCGGCACATCGCCGTGGACGTCGCCGGGGTCCGCATCGACGGACGCCCGCTGCACGTCATGCGCCGGGCCGACGGCAGTTACCTCAGCGGGATCAACCACTTCCAGTCCTATCCGACCCCGCTGGAACTGGCCCGGGCCGCCGTCGACGAACTGGGGACGGCCCAGCTGGCGTTCGCGGCCCCGCACCACGGCTGACACAGACACGGGAACGGGAGGACCCCCGCTTTGCACGTCCGGCAGAACCAGAAGAACCTCACCAGCGCCCAGAAGAAGCGCTTCACCGCGGCGGTACTGGAGCTGAAACGCAGCGGTGCCTACGACGCCCTGGTGCGCACTCACGACAAGTACTTCGTGCCCGACCGCGACCGCAAGCTGCGCGTCGGGCACATGTCGCCGTCCTTCTTCCCGTGGCACCGGCTCTACCTGCTGGAGTTCGAGAAGCAGTTGCGGCAGATCGACCCGGGCGTGTCCGTCCCGTACTGGGACTGGACCACCGACACCAGCCCGGTCTCCTCGCTCTGGGCGGACGACTTCCTCGGCGGCACGGGCCGCGCCGCCGACCGCAAGGTGATGAACGGGCCGTTCGCCTACGACAAGGGCAACTGGACGGTGACGGTGGGCATCACGGAGTCCGCGTTCCTCACCCGCAACCTGGGACGGCCGCAGAACCCGATCGCCCTGCCCACACCGGCCGAACTCCAGTGGGCGATCGACGATCCCGTCTACGACGTCTCGCCCTGGGACTCCACGGCCACGGCGGGCGGCTTCCGCAACAAGCTGGAGGGCTGGGCGGCCCCCAGGAGCGAACGCTGGCGCAACCACAACAAGGTCCACCAGTGGATCGGCGGACACATGACCGGTGGTACGGCGCCCAACGACCCGGCGTTCTGGCTGCACCACGCCTTCGTGGACCTGCTCTGGGACCGCTGGCAGCAGAAGCACCCCCGCTCCGGCTATCTGCCGGCGGCGCCCCTGCCCCTCGGCGACCTCCAGCGCGGCCGGGTGATCGCCCTCGACGAGCCGATGCCGCCGTGGGACGTCACCCCGCGCGAGGTCCTTGGCCACCAGGGCCAGTACCGCTACGAATGACCCGTCCCCCGCCTGCGCGTCCGCGCAGGTGCCGGGAGCCGGGTACGGGCACAGGGGAAGGGCCCCCGCCGTACGGCGGGGGCCCTTCGGCCGAGCAGGTGATCAGTGGCCGTAGCCCGCACCCTCGGTGTGGTGGCCGCCGCCGCCCGAGGCGTTGACGCAGGTGTTGCCGAACGCCGGGTTCAGCAGACCGATGACGTTCACGGTGTTGCCGCAGACGTTGACCGGGACGTGCACCGGAACCTGGAGCAGGTTGCCCGACAGGACACCGGGGGAGCCGACCGCCGCACCGTGCGCTCCGGCATCGGCGACAGCCAGGCCCGCACCGGCGACCACGGCGCTACCGGTGACAGCGGTGATGGCGAATGCCTTCGCGATACGCGACATCAAGATCTCCTCGTGAGATGTGGGGCGCCACAGAGTCTGTGGCATTTGACATGGCATACAACGCCGGGAGGGCCGTGGGGTCACGGCCCCCGCGCCTACCCGGTGACGGGAAAATCGACGGAGGCGAAGGAGGGCCGCACCTGAGTGGCCTCCCCGGCCCGCAACGTCCCCACGACCCGGCCCGTGCAGCGGGGCCCCTGATGGAGGATCGCCGTCCCCCGGGTCGCGTTGGTGACCGCACGGCCGCCGCCGCCCTCCGCGGCCACGCAGCCCCGCGGCGCGGTGAGCCCGTGGACCCGGTCGTCCTGGCCGACGTACTGGAAATCCGGCCCTGCGGCGTGGGCCGGACCGGCGACGCACGAGATGCCCGCCAGCAGCAGGACGGGCAGAGTGTGGTGGATACGCAGGATTCGCATGCCCGTCCAACCGGGCCGGTCCCCGGGCCGGTCACGCCTTGTCACCCGTTGGACGGCTGTGCGACCGTGCGGGACCGGTACAGCGGCAGGAGGACGGGATGAGCACAGAGGGCGTCGCGGGCGGGCGGGACCGGCCACGGGTCAGGACCGGGGCCGGCCTGGTCGAGGGCCGTACCGGGGCCGACGGGGTCTCCGTCTTCCTGGGCATCCCGTACGCGGCCCCGCCCGTCGGCGCCCTCCGCTTCGCGCCGCCCGCGCCACCGGCCGCCTGGGACGGTGTGCGCGAGGCCCTGGCCTTCGGCCCGACCGCGCCGAAGGTGCCCTACCCGCCCGCGTTCGCGGCCCTGCTGACCGACCCGGTCATCCCCGGCGACGGCTGCCTGAACGTGAACGTGTGGACGCCGGACCCGACCCCCGGGGCCGGGCTGCCGGTCATGGTGTGGATCCACGGCGGGGCGCACACCCGGGGCTCCTCGGCCGTGCCCGTCTACGACGGCGCCGCCTTCGCCCGCGACGGCGTGGTGCTGGTCTCCTTCAACTTCCGCCTCGGCGTCCTCGGGTACGGGCTGTTCCCCGACGCACCCGCCAACCGCGGCATGCTGGACCAGATCGCCGCCCTCGAATGGGTCCGCGACAACGTCGGGGCCTTCGGCGGAGACCCCGGCCGCGTCACCCTCTTCGGCGAATCCGCCGGGGCCATCAGCATCGGCGCCCTCCTGGCCGCCCCGCGCGCGGCCGGACTCTTCCACCGTGCGGCCCTGCAGAGCGGAGCCCCCGAGGCGACGGCGCGCTCCAGGGTGCGCGCCATCGTCCGGCGGATGGCCTCGCTGCTGAAGGCGGAGGCCACCGCCGACGCCTTCACCGCCACCTCCCTGCCCGACCTGCTGGCCGCCCAGGCGGCCGTCCTGCGCCGATCGGGCCCCCTCCTCGGCGGCCCCGCCTTCGGCCTGGTCGTCGACCCGGACACGCTGCCCGTCGACCCGATCGACGCCCTGACCGCCGACACGGACGCGCCCTCCGACGACATCCCGCTGCTGTTCGGATGGACCACCGAGGAGTACCGGCTCTGGCTCGCCCCGACCGGCGGGATGCGGCTCCTGGACCGGCTGGGCCCGCTCGCCGTGGCGCTGGCCCGAGCCCGCACCGGCAAGGACCGGGCCGCCGTACAGGAGCTGCGCGACGCCCTGCCCGGTGCCGGACCGGCCGAGCTCGCCGGGCAGCTCTTCACCGACCGGCTGCTGCGCGATCCGCTGCGCAGGCTCGCGGCGGTGCGGCGGACGGCGCCGAGCTTCCTGTACGAGTTCGCCTGGTGCTCGGGCGTCCCGGGGCTCGGCGCCTGCCACGCCCTGGAGCTGGGCTTCGTGTTCGACACCCTGTCCGTGCCCGAGGCCGCCGCACTGGCCGGTCCGGCCGCCCCCCAGGCGCTCGCCGACGAGATGCACGCGGCGTGGGTGCGGTTCGCGACGACGGGCTCCCCGGGCTGGGCGCCCTGGAACGGCGACGGCCCGCCGAAGGTCTTCGGCGGGCCGGAGCGCGAGCGGACGGAGGCGCCGGCGGCTACTCGACCGGTCCTTCCATGACCTTGCTGATGTACTGGATCGGGCCCTCGCCCATGTTCGGGACATAGGTCTTGGCGTTGTGCCGGCCCCCCGGGATCACCCGCAGGCTGGTGTGCACGGGCCCCTTGTCGCCGAAGGCGGCGACGAACTTCTGCACGTCGGGCAGGGTCTTCTTGTTGCTCTCGTTGTCGCCGACCTGGAAGGCGATGTAGACGTCCGGGCCCTTGGTGTCGATCAGCTGCTGGGCCAGCAGCTCCGGGTTGTTCTCGGCCTTCTCCTTGTCGTGGCCCTTCCACAGGGAGGAGTCCGGGACGATGTCCGGGCCGGAGGCGATCACGGCCTTGAACTTGTCCGGGTGCTTCAGCACGGCCTTCATCCCGGCGAACCCACCGGTGGACGAGCCCATGAACGCCCAGCCGTCACGGGACTTCACCGTGCGGAAGTTCGCCTTCATCAGGTCCGGGACGTCCTCGGTCAGCCAGGTGCCCATCTTCGGCTGGCCGGGGATGTCGGAGCCGTCCCAGTAGACGCCCTTGTCGTCCGGGCCGGGGTTGAGCACCGGCATCGCCAGCAGGAAGGGCTTGCTCTTCCCCTCCGCGTACCACTTGCTGATGCTGGTCTGGAGGCCGAGGTCGGTGCCCATCCAGTAGTTGTTCGGGTAACCCGCGCCGCCCGGGAGGGCGATCATGACCGGGAAGCCGCTCTTGGCGAACTTCGGGTCGTCGTACTCCTTGGGGGCCCAGACCCAGACCTTGCCCTTGAAGCCGGACTTCTTGCCGTCCAGGGTGGTCACGGCCACGTGCGTGCCGTCGGGCAGCGTCATCGAGTTCTTGAACTCGGCGGCCGGCCCCGTCGGCATCAGCATCCTGGAGTTCGCCGGCTGCCGGGCGTCCCCCGGACCGCCCTGGCCGGAACCCGCGCCGCCGCCGTTCTGCCCGAAGGACACCGAGGAGCCCTTGTCGGTGAACGGGGGTATCTCGTAGTAGGTCATCACGCCGGCGGCCGTGCCCGCGAGCGCGAGGACGCAGACGGCGGCGATCAGCCCGCGCCGGCCCCGGCGGCGCGGCCGCTCGGGCCGCTCCTGCTCCCGGTGCTCCCGCGGAGGCTGCCCCGGCTGCCCGGGGTGCCCGCCGTACTGCTCACCGTAGGGGGACTGTCCCTGCCCGTACGGCTGCCCGTACGGGTCGCCGTAGGGCGGCTGCGGGGTGTGCCCCTCCGGCCTGTACGGCTGGTGCTGCTGCCCCTCGGGTGCGTACGACATGTGCGGTGGCTCTCCGGCTGGTGCTGCCCCAGAGGGGCGGGTGGTCCGACGACTCGGTTCTTCCGTTCGGAAGATGAACGGAAGTACGTCGGGGTTCCGCACTTTCCCTTCTCTTGGGGTTTCCTGGGGCAGCCCATTGCCCGCCCCGCCCCGCCCCGGGAACGCCCGCCCCTCCCCTGGAGCGCCCGCCCCGCTCCGCCCCGGGAACGCCCGCCCCGCCCGGAGGCGACCTGTACGCCGTGTCCGCCGGCTGGGGCGGGCCCCGTCCGGGCGGATGGAATCGGCCCTCGCCCCGGCCTTCCTCGGATGAGGGGGCGGGACGAGGGCCGGGGCAGGACCGTTTTTCCGTTCTTCCGACTCCCTAGGCCGGGATCAGCGTCTTGCGGCGGCGCTTGCGCTGCGCCCCCGCCGAAAGCCTCAGCTCGATGATCGACCGTACGGCCGGCCACTCCTCGTCGAGGATCGAGTAGAAGGCGGTGCTGCGGACGGCGCCGTCCAGCCCCCGCGAATGGGCCCGGCGGACCCCCTCGCAGGTGAAGCCGAGACGTTCCATCGCGGCCCGGGACCGGCCGTTGCGCGCGTCGGCGCGCAGCGAGATGCGCCGGACACCCCAGGTCTCGAAGGCGTGGCGGAGCATGAGCAGCTTCGCCTCGGTGTTGATGCCGGTGCCCTGGGCGGTCGGGGACAGCCAGGTATTGCCGATCTCGGCGGCATCGGGGATCGCCGTCGCCGGATCGCCGAACGGGACGCCGGGCACGGCGGGCCACACCAGCGGCCCCTGCCAGTAGTCGAGTTCCAGGAACCGGGTCGAACCGACCACCCGCCCGTCAGTGGCTCTGACGATGGCGAACGGGAGCGATCGACCCGCAGCCTGATCGGCGAGGGCGCGGTCGATGTACTCGTGTGACGCCTGCACCCCGTGGGGTACGGGGGTGAAGGCGTAAGTCGTACGATCCTCGGCACCGGCCACGGCCAGGGCCTCGGTGTGGTGGGGTGCGAGGGGCTCGAGCCGCACGGTGCGGCCCGCGAGGTGTACGGGTACGGGCACGGAGCCTTCGGTCCTTCTGGGCGGTGGGGTGGTTGCACAGTCTGCGTCCACGACGTCGCCCCCCGTGCAAAACACGAGTGAAAGACGATCGGCTGTCAGATGAACGCGAGTGGCTCAATGTAACCCCTTGAAGTCCTTCCATGAAGCCCCAATTTGGCAATGGTGTGACGCCGGTTTTCGCCGACTTGGGTCCCCGCGGCACAGCCCCCGTAATCCTGATCTTCGGACATCCCTTCCCCTGGGCCGCGCGGGCCCCCCGGACGGCCGCGCGCACGGCCTCCGGACGCCACGCGATCACTCCTGACCTGCGGTGATGCGGTGAGATCCGCGGCACAGCCGGGCGGCGTTCCGCCGGCCCTCCCCGCCGGTGACGCCGCGGCCCTCCCGCCGGTCCGGGCCTCGAACGCACGGCCGTCGGTGAAGTGTCCACGGGCGGTCGGATCGCGGGCCACACGACTGCGCCACCCGGGGCCGCCGTAGAGTCGCCGGAGGATCACGTCGAGGAGGGTGCTCATGCTGCGCGGATTTGCGACGATCAACTTCTGGGCCGACGACCTGGAGGCGGCGAAGGCCTGGTACACCGAGGTGCTCGGCACCGCGCCGTACTTCGAGCGGCCCGGGTACGCGGAGTTCCGGATCGGCGACTACCAGCACGAGATCGGCATCGTCGACCGCCGCTACGCCCCGCCGGGAGCCGCGAAGGAGCCGGGCGGCGCGGTGGCCTACTGGGCCGTCGACGACCTCCCGGGGGTCCACCGCAGGCTCCTGGAGCTGGGAGCTCAGGAGTACCAGCCGGTGACCGCGCACGGTGATGGCGGTTTCGTCACGGCGGCGGTCACCGACCCCTTCGGCAACGTGCTGGGGATCATGCGCAACCCGCACTACGTGGAGGTCCTGGAAGGAGCGACCCCGGACCCCGCCTGACCGGGCACCGGAGGCGCTGACGTGAGCACGTCCAGGCGCGGGCCTGAGATCATTCCGGGTATGGACGACGTACTGCGGCGACTGGCCGCCGTGGGGCCCTTCTTCACGGTCCCGTACGGGCAGGAGCCGCCCGGCCCGGGCTTCCGGCCCCTCACCGCCCTCTACGGCGAGCAGCTCGGGCCGTACGTGGCCGAGGTGGGCCGCCGGATCGGCAGCGGTCCCGGCAGGGTGGCCGCCTCGACCGCGCAGTTCGGGATCGCCTCCCGGCTGTGGTCGATCGGGCTGGGGTGCGCGGCGCTGGACGGGCGGGTGCCGGACCTGGCCGCCGACCGGGTGTGGTGGCGGCTGCCGGAGGAGGGCTCGCTCCAGCTCTGGCTGCCCGAGCCCGCCGCCCGCCCCGTCGACGGGCTGGGGGAGTCGGTCCTGGGCAACCTGACCCTGCTGGAGGCGGACCTGCGCCGGCGGTACGGGGTGTCCCCGACGGTCCTGCGGGGAAACGCCGCGTCCGGCCTGGTCGGCGCCCTGCGGGTGCTGATCGACCGGGTGCCCGGCGGCGCGGCGGTCGAGGTGGTACGCGCTCTGCTGGCCGAGGGCGGCGCGCTCGCGGGCACCGGCACGTTCGTCCACGAGGAGGGGCTCGGCGTGGCCTTCGTACGGCGCAGCTGCTGCCTGTACTACCGGGTGCCCGGCGGCGGCCTGTGCGGCGACTGCGTCCTGCGCACCCGGCCGCGCTGAGCGGCCCGCTCGGAGCAGGGCAGGGCAGGGCGCGGGGCGAGGTGCTGACCGCGGTCGACACGATCAAGGCGGCCGGTCTCTCCGAGCAGACCCGTCCTGGACTACGACGTCGAGCAGTTCTACCCGGGGCAGCCGCGCGAGATGTACGAACTGCTCCGCACGCGGCGGGAGTACGTGAAACCGACGAAGGCCACCGGGGCGCAGTTGCACTGCTCCCCGATGGCCCCGCAGCAGCACTGCGACGTCGTCTTCGGCTGGCTCGCCGACGTCCTGCGGCGCTGGGTGCCGTCCCGCTCCACCGGATCAGGAGACCTCAGGAGACCGCAGGAGACCTCAGAAGGTGAGGTTCCAGGAGTCGATCTTGCCGATGTCGCCGCGGGCGTTGTCGTTGACCCGGAGCTTCCAGGTGCCGTTCGCGACCTCGGAGGAGGCGTTGACGGTGTAGACCTGGTTGATGTTGTCGGCGCTGCCGCCGGAGCGGTTGTGGACCGTGTAGACGGAGCCGTCCGGCGCGATCAGGTCGACCTTGAGGTCACCGATGTAGGTGTGGACGATGTTCACGCCGACCTTGAGGGTGGCCGGGGCGTTGCCGGTCACGCCGCTGACGGTGAGGGGGCTCTCCACCGTGGTGTGGTCACCGATGGCGACGTCCGCGGTGTTCTCGAAGTACGTGCCGGGCGGCGGGGTGCTGCCGACCGCCTTGAGGGCGTCGACCTGGCCCTCGCCGAAGAAGCCGTTCTTCGCCGTGGTGCCCTTGCAGCGGCTGTCCGACGGGCAGGCGACGTCGTTGGCCTGGGTGGCCAGCTTGTCGCGCAGCTGCGCCGGGGTGATGCCCGGGTTGGTGCTGACCATCAGCGCCGCCACACCGGCCACGTGCGGCGAGGCCATCGAGGTGCCGCTCATGGAGCCGTACTTGCCGCCCGGCAGGGTGCTGTAGATGCCGGTGGCGTCGCCGCCGGGGGCCGTGACGTCGATGACGTTCAGGCCGTAGTTGGAGTACGAGGCCTTCGCGGTGGTGCCCATCGCCGAGACGGTGACCACGCCCGGGAGCTCGGTCGGGATGTCCAGGCAGGCGTTGGTGATGGTGCGCCTGACCGGCGTCGAGTCGTTCGGGCTCTCGGTGTCGGTCGTCTTGTTCGCCAGGTCGAGGTTGGAGTTGCCGGCCGCCGCGACCTGCAGCGAGCCCTTGCCCTCGGCGTACTCCTGGGCGCGCTTGACGCCCTCGATGATGGCTGCCTGGTCGGCGTTGTCCGGGCAGTTGAACTGCCACGGGTCCGTGTAGTAGCTGTTGTTGGTGACCTTGAAGCCGTGGTCACCGGCCCACATGAAGCCGCAGATGGTGTTCTCGGCGAAGAACAGCGAGGAGTTCGGCTCGGCGATGCGCACCGAGGAGATCTTCACGCCGGGGGCCACGCCGATGACGCCCTTGCCGTTCTTGGCGGCGGCGACCGTGCCGGCCACGTGCGTACCGTGGGTGCCGATGTCGCGCCAGGCGCCCGTACGGGTGTCCGGCTTGCCGTACGCGCAGGAGGCGGAGTCCGCGGCGTTGAAGTTCGGGGCCAGGTCCTGGTGCTGGTCGTCCACACCGGTGTCCAGGATGCCGACCTTGACGGACGCGGAGCCGGTGGTGACCGCCCAGGCCTGGTCGGCCTTGATCTGGGTCATGTCGGCGCGGACCGGCTCGCCCGAAGGCGTCGTGGACTGCGCCGGGTTGGCGGGCAGCGCCGGGTTGTAGGCGTCCGCCGGCACATCCGAGGTGCGGGTGGCGCCGACCTGCTGGACCCCGCTGACGCCGCGCATGGTGGCGGCGAAGGAGGCCGAGGCGGAGTGGGCGGTGATGACGCCGATCGCGTCGTAGTACTGGAAGACCGTTCCGCCGTTGGCGGTGACCGCGTTGCGGACCGCCGTGGTGTCACCGGGCGCGGTGATCACGAGGTAGGCGCGGGTGCCGGCAACCCAGGTCGCACTCTGGGAAGCAGGGGCCGCGGCCCGGGGCGCCGCCGCGGGAGCGGAGGCGGCGGAGCCGGACGGAGAGACCGGAGCGGTGCCGGCGAGCGCGGCGGGGGCCCCGAAGGCGAGTGCGGCGCCGAGCGTGGCGGCCAGCACGAGGGTACGTCGAGGTCGGCTGGATATGTGGGGTATCAATGCGTCCTCCGTTGACCCGGTGGTCAGGCCGGGTCGTACGAAACAAGTGGTGGACGCAAGATGTCATGCACGCGGCCGGTTACGGAAGTACCTTTTACAGCACGGGGGTTCGTTTATCGGTGGCCGAATACCGACTATGGGTGCAAGTGCGGAGAATGTGGCGGGCCGGCCGGGCTGGGCACCGTGGGGGCGAGCCCTGCCCGGCCGGCCGCGTACGGGCGGACCGGCCGGAGGAGGGTGTCAGACCGGTACGCCGTCCTTGGGGTTGTGTGCCGGGGCCGGCACGGCGGTCGTGTCAGCGGTGGTGTCCGCAGCCGTGTCCGCGGCGCCGGTCGCGGCCGTGTCCGCTTCGGCCGTATCCGTCCCGTGCCCGTCGTCGACCAGCGTCTTCTCGTCGAACGGCGCGCGTCCCGCCAGGACTTCCGCGGCCCGGTCGCGGTCGAACTCCTTCGTCCACGTCCCGATGAGCACCGTGGCGACCGCGTTGCCCGCGAAGTTCGTCAGCGCCCGGGCCTCGCTCATGAACCGGTCGATGCCCACGATCAGGCCGACCCCGTCGACCAGTTCCGGCCGGTGCGACTGGAGGCCGCCGGCGAGGGTGGCCAGGCCCGCGCCGGTCACCCCGGCCGCGCCCTTCGAGGCGATGACCATGAAGAGCAGCAACGAGACCTGTTCGCCCAGGGCCAGCGGCGTGCCCATGGCCTCGGCGACGAACAGCGAGGACATCGTCAGGTAGATCGCGGTCCCGTCCAGGTTGAAGGAGTACCCGGTCGGCACGGTGATGCCGGTGACCGGCCGCGAGACGCCCAGGTGCTCCATCTTCGCGATCAGCCGCGGCAGCGCCGACTCCGACGAGGAGGTGGAGAGGATCAGCAGGAACTCCCGGCCCAGGTAGCGCAGCAGGGCGAAGATGCTGACGCCCGTGCAGACGCGCAGCAGGGTGCCCAGCACCAGGAAGACGAAGAGCAGGCAGGTGGTGTAGAAGCCGATCATGATGACGGCGAGGGACTTCAGCGCGTCGATGCCCGTTGCCCCGACCACCGCCGCGATCGCCCCGAAGGCACCCACGGGAGCCGCCCACATGATCATCGCGAGCACCCGGAACACCAGCTTCTGTACGTGTCCGATGCCCCGGAGCACCGGTTCGCCCGCCGCGCCCATGGCCTGGAGCGCGAACCCGCACAGCAGGGCCACCAGCAGTGTCTGGAGCACCTCGCCGCCGGTGAAGGCGGAGACCATCGTGGTCGGGATGATCCCCAGCAGGAACTCCGTCGTACTCTCGGCCCCGCCCGCCGCGGCCTGCGCCTCGCCCGCGCTGCGCGCCGCCTCGGTCAGCTGCAGCCCGCTGCCCGGCTCCAGGAGGTTGCCGACCAGCAGACCGATGGCCAGCGCCACCGTGGACATGACCATGAAGTAGCCGAGGGCCAGTCCGCCCACGGCGCCCACCTTGGCCGCCTTGCGCACGGAGCCGATGCCCAGCACGATCGTGCAGAAGATCACGGGCGAGATCATCATCTTGATGAGGTTCACGAAGCCCGTGCCCAGCGGTTTGAGCTCCACGGCCACGCCGGGCGCGGCGAACCCGACCCCGATGCCGAGCAGCACCGCGGCGATCACCGCGATGTAGAGATAGTGCGTTCTGTCGCGCTTGGCGGCCACGATGCCTCCTGGTGGTGAAGTCGTCCGGGGAGACCATCACCCAGGGCTGTGACCCCGGTCACCCTTGCGTTCATTGAGTTCACGACCCGGTGCACACTGAGCGCCATGTTCCGCTTCCCTCGCCCGCCGCGCAGCCTCGCCGGCCAGCTCTTCGCCATGCAGGTCCTGCTGGTGGCCGTGGTCGTGGCCGGCTGCGCCGTCTTCGCCTACGCCACCGCCCGGGGGCAGGCCGAGGAGGCCGCCAGGCGCCAGGCGGGGGCGGTGGCGCGGGCCGTCGCGGACTCGCCCTCCGTGCGGGAGGCGGTACGGGGAGCGGCGCGCGGGAGCGACCCGTCGGTCGAGCTCCAGCCCTACGCCCAGAAGGTCCGCGTGGACTCCGGGGTCGACTTCGTGACGATCATGGCTCCGGACGGCAGGCGCTGGACCCATCCCGATCCGCGCCGGATCGGCGAGCCCTTCCTGGGCAACACCGCCGCGGCCCTGCGCGGCGAGACCTTCAGCGAGACCTACACCGGCACCCTCGGCCCCTCCATCCGCGTGGTCACCCCGCTGGAGGACGGCAGCAGGATCGTGGGCCTGGTGAGCGCGGGGATCACCGTCCGCGCCGTCAGCGACCGGCTCGGCGCGCAGCTCTCGGCCCTCGTCTGGGTCGCGGGAGGCGCGCTCGCCCTCGGCGGCGTGGGCACGTACGTCGTCAACGCCCGGCTGCGCCGCCACACTCACGGCATGAACGCGGCCGAGCTCAGCGCGATGTACGACTACCACCAGGCGGCCCTGCACGGCGTGCGCGAGGGGTTGCTGATGCTCGACGGACAGCGCCGGATCACCCTGATCAACGACGCGGGCCGCGAGCTGCTGGGCCTGCCGGCGGACGTCACCGGCACCGGGGCGGCCGACCTCGGCCTGCCGGCCCCCCTCACCGGCGTGCTGCTGGCCGACCGGCCCCGGGTGGACGAGGTGCACCTGACGGCGGACCGGGTGCTGGTGGTCAACAGCGCGCCGGTCGCCGGCGGCGGCCGCCGGGGCACCGTGGTCACCCTGCGCGACCACACGGAACTGCAGGCGCTGACCGGTGAGCTGGACCACGAGCGGGGCTTCACACAGGCGCTGCGCTCCCAGGCCCACGAGGCGGCCAACCGGCTGCACACCGTGGTCTCGCTCATCGAGCTCGGCCGCGCGCAGGACGCGGTGGACTTCGCCACCGCCGAGCTGGAACTGGCCCAGGCCCTCACCGACGAGGTGGTCACCGCCGTGGGCGAGCCGGTCCTGGTCGCGCTGCTGCTGGGCAAGGCCGCCCAGGCGCACGAGCGGGGCATCGAACTCGTCGTCACCGCCGACAGCCGACGTCTCGCCGACCTGGCCGGACTGCCGCCGGCCCGTGACCTCGTGACCGTGCTCGGCAACCTCATGGACAACGCCGTCGACGCGGTGACGGCCGTGCCGGGCGCGCGGATAGCGGTCACCCTGCGGCCCGAGCGCGAGGGGCTGCTGCTGCGGGTCGCGGACAACGGACCCGGACTGCCCGAGGGGGTGGACGTGTTCCGCCGGGGCTGGTCGGGCAAGGGCGAGGGCCGCGGCCTGGGCCTCGCCCTCGTCCGCCAGGTCGCGGAGCGCCACGGCGGTTCGGTGGTCGCCTCGGAGGGGCCGGGCGGCGGCGCGGAGTTCACCGTACGGCTGCCCAGGGTGCCCGGGCGGGCGGCGGAGCGGGCCCGGGTCGCGGGAGACGCGCGATGAGCGGCGCCGAGGTGCGCGTGCTCGTGGTCGAGGACGACCAGGTCGCCGCCGACGCGCACGCGCTCTACGTCGACCGGGTGCCCGGCTTCACCGCCGTCGGAGCCGTCCACTCGCTCGCGGAGGCCACCCGGGTGCTGGAGCGCACCAGGGTCGACCTGCTGCTGCTCGACCTCGGTCTGCCCGACGGGCACGGCCTGCGGTTCGCGCGCGGACTGCGGGCCGCCGGGCACCCCGTCGACGTGATCGTGGTGACCTCCGCCCGGGACCTGGCCGTGGTCCGTGAGAGCGTCTCGCTCGGCGTGGTCCAGTACGTCCTGAAGCCCTTCGCCTTCCCGACCCTGCGCGAACGGCTGCTGCGCTACGCCGAGTTCCGCCAGGCGGCGGGCGAGGCGGCCGGCCAGGACGACGTGGACCGGGCGATGGCCGCCCTGCGCGCCCCCCGCCCGGCCGAACTCCCCAAGGGACTGAGCGCGCCGACCCTGGACCGGGTCGCCGCCCTGCTGCGGGCCGCGCCCGAGGGGCTGACCGCGGCGGGGACGGCCGAGGCGGCCGGGATCTCCCGGATCACCGCCCGCCGCTACCTGGAGCACCTGGTGGACACCGGCCGCGCGGACCGGACCCCCCGGTACGGCCAGGTCGGCCGCCCCGAACTGCACTACCGGTGGCTGGCGGCGGCGGCGGCGGCCGGTTCGGTGTCGAAGGTGTAGAACTTGCGGTGGTCGAGCATGTCCGCCGGGGTCACGTTGTTCCACGGCCGCATGGTGTCGTTCAGGTCCACCACGTTCGTCGTGCCGGCGGCCGGCAGGTACGTGGACTGCGGGTGCTTGGCCTGCCAGTCCGCCCACAGCTTGTCGATGAAGGCGTGGTGCATCCAGAACACCGGGTCGTTGGGGGAGACCCCGGTGGACATCTGTCCGCCGACCCACACGTGCACCCGGTTGTGCAGGTTGGCCCCGCGCCAGCCCTCCAGGTGATTGCGGAAGCCGCCCGAGGAGCTGTTCCAGGGAGCCATGTCGTAGACCGGCATGGCCAGGACGGAGTCCACCTCGGCGCGGGTCGGCAGCTGCGCGACGCCCGCCCCGAGCGCGCGCCGCAGGTAGGGGCGCCCGTCCACGCGCACGTCGATGTTCCAGCGGCCGGTGGAGTAGGCGAAGGGGCCGTCGATGACCTGTCCGTCCCGGGCCCGCCCGCTGCCGCCGAGGAAATCGGGGGCCCACAGGGAGGCGCGGGTGGTGCGGTCGACGGTCCAGTCCCAGTAGGGCAGCGCGACGCTCGCGTCGACCGCCTGCAGCGCCTCCTCGAACTCCAGCAGGAAGCGGCGGTGCCAGGGCAGGAAGGAGGGGGAGCGGTGGCCGACGCGGTCGCCGGAGTCGGTGTCGCTCATGATGAAGCCGTTGTGGGTGGTGACAAAGCGGTCGTAGCTGCCGTTGCGCTTGAGCTCCAGCAGGGCCGAGGTGAAGGCACGCTTCTCGTCGGCGGTCAGCGTGGCCTGGTTCTTGCGGACGGTCATGCCACACCTCCGAAGGGGACGAGGGGAGCGCCCTGGAGGTCGCGGACGGCGGCTCGGGCGAGCAGCTTGGGCTCGGTGAAGGTCTCGTAGTGGTTGATCACGCTGATCCAGCTGCCGTCGGCGTTCTGCATGATGTGGAGTTCTCTGCCGTCTATGCGGACGGTGGGTTGACCGGGTGAGTGGTGGCCGCCGTGGTGGCCTCCTGCGCCGGGGGTGATCTGGATGCGACGGCCCTGGTAGACCTCGTCGACCGTGCCCGGGGGTGTGGGCGCGGCGGGGGTCGCGGCGGCGCTCGTGGCGACGCTCGTTGCTGCGGCGGTCAGGCCGAGGACGGTGAGCGCACCGGCAGTTGTCCCCAGAGCCTGACGGCGGGTGATCTTGTTCATGCCCGAAGAGGTATCAGCGCTCGGAAGGGGCCCCACTGGTATCCGGACATCGACGGATAAGTTGCCGGTAGAACAAGTTGGATGATCTTCCCGTCCGGACCGGCTCCTGGGGTCCGGACGGGAAGATCTGCGGGATCTACCCTACTGGACGGTAATTTCTCCTGACGGGCGGGGGTCGTATGAACGGTGTCACACGGCAGAGTCGGCCGGAAGCAGAGCGTCAGGGGGACGGTCGGATGGACGTGGCACGGCCCTGCGGGATGTCCTTGATGAACACGAGCCCGTCGGTCACCGCCAAGTGGGCCGGTTCGAACGGGAAGTAGCCGAACCACGCGGACGCGCGGGGTGCGGCGAGCGTGTCGGCGAGGGCGGCGCCGAGGCCGGGGGAGTCGACGACGCAGAGGTCGTCAGGGAGCGCGTACAGCAGCCCTTCCAGCGTGCCCGGCTGCGGGGCGTCGACGCCCCGGTGCCGGATCGTGCCGAGGGCCGTCGCGAAGAAGGCGTACTCCTCGCCGAGGCGGGCGCTCGCGATCGATCCCGCACTCCACCACTCCAGCGGCAGGCCGCCCATCCGCATCGAGCTCCTCGCCCGCTGGAGGTGGCTGTTGTGGGCGTGGACCAGGGTGGGGCCGCGTTCGGCGAGGGCGAGGAGGTTCTCGGCCATCATCAGGTCCCGCTGGCCGAGCAGCCGGGCCATGCGGCCGGGAGAGGCGTCGGCCATCCAGAAGTGGTAGCGCAGCAGGCCGGTGGCCGTGCGTCCGTGCAACCGGGCCGGCTCCCACTCCTCCCGCGAGGTCGCCGCGATCAGCTGCGGGGTCCGCGCGTCGAGCAGCGCCACGAGGTCGTCGGCGAGCAGCCGCAGTTCCCCGGCCTCGGCGGACCGGCCCACCGACCGCGCCGGGTCCGTCATCGCGGCGGGCTCGCTCCAGCGGTCGTCGGCGCCGAGCAGCCCGTCGAGGGTGTGCGCCGTGCAGGGAAGCAGGTCCTCGTCGACGTGGGACGCGAGGTAGGAGTGGAGCGCGGTGAGGGCCTGCCGGGGGCTCGCGGCTCCGGTCATCTCCAGCGGACCGTCGACCCCGGCGAAGCGGAGCCGGTCGGACGGGGGCCGGCCGTCGTTGTACGCCCGCATCCAGCACACGAGTTCACGGTTGGCCTCGGACGCGCCGAAGCCGTGGCTGAACCCGTGCTCCATGACCTCGTCGAGGCTGCCGGTGCCGGAGGTGACGTACGCGTCGACGAGCAACCCCGTCAGGCAGTCGCTCTCGATCGCGATCGTCCGGTAGCCCTCCTCCTCGACGAGCTGCCGGAAGAGTTCGTTGCGCACGTCGAGCAGGGCGTCCTCGCCGTGGGTGGGCTCGCCCAGTGCGAGCACCCGCGGCCGGGCCGGGAGCAGGCCCATGACGGCGCCGGCCTCGACGGCGTGGACGACGTTCTTGATGTCGGTAGCCATGCCTTCAACGCTATCGTTGAAGCACCGGTTGAAACTTTCGCGCGATATCGTCGGGCGGATGGGGCGAAACCTTAAAACCCGTGAGCGGCTGAGGCCGGTCGATCTGGCGCGCGGGCGAGGCCTGTCCACCCAGGCCGTCAGGAACTACGAGGAGGCGGGCATCCTGCCGCCCGCCGACCGCACACCCCACGGCCATCGCACCTACACCCCGCTCCACGCTCACGCCCTGGACGCCTTCCTCGCCCTCGTGCCCGGCCACGGACACCGGACGGCGACGTCGATCATGCGGGCGGTGAACGGGGGCGCGGCGGAGGAGGCGTTCCGCCTCATCGACGAGAGCCACGCACAACTGCTCGCGGACCGGCGGACCCTCCGGGCGGTGGAGGACGCCCTGCGCGACCTGGCTCCCGCCCGGCCGACGTTCCCCTTCGTGTCCGCCCCCGGCGAGCTGTTCATCGGGCCCCTCGCGGACCGGCTCGGCATCCGTCCCGCGACCCTGCGGGTGTGGGAACGGGCCGGACTCGTCCGCCCGCGCCGCGACCCGGTGACCGGCTACCGCGTCTACGACGAGGCGGCCGTACGGGACGCGTGCCTGACCCGTCAGCTCAGGCGGGGCGGCTACCTGCTGGAGCAGATCGCCCCGCTGCTCGCGGAGGTCCGCGCAGCCGGCGGACTGGAACCCCTGGAGGCGGCGCTGCACACCTGGCGCGACCGCCTGTCCTCCCGTGGCCGCGCCCTGCTCACCGGCGCGGCCGGGCTGGAGGCGTACCTCCACGCCCGCCCCTGACGGCCCGGCAGCCGTCGCACGCGGTGTGAACTCTCCCGAAAAGCTTCTGCAAAGATACTTTTGGAGAGTGTGCGGGCCGCCCTATCCTCCCCCTCATGCCCAGCGAAGATCAAAAACGCGTTCTCGATCCCGAACAGGACGCGGCGGCGCTCAAGGCCCTCACGCACCCCCTGCGCATCCGGCTGCTCGGAATGCTGCGGCAGGACGGCCCCGCCACCGCCAGCGAACTCGCCGTCAGGACAGCGGAGTCGTCCGCCTCCACCAGCTACCACCTGCGGGTGCTGGCGAAGTACGCGTTCGTCGCCGAGGCCGAGCACCGCGACGGGCGGGAGCGCCGCTGGCGGGCGGTGCACGCCCTGACCTCCTGGAGCAACCGGGCCATGGAGGCCACGCCGGGCAGCCGCGCCTACGTCACCCTCTCCCGCAGGCTGCAGATCCAGCACCTGGAGGAGTCGCTCGTCCGGCACGAGGCCGACATCGCCGAGGGCCGGCTCGGCGGGGAATGGGTGGAGCCCTCCGGGATCAGCGACCGGATGCCCCGGCTGACCCCCGAGTCCCTCACCGAACTGTGGGAATCCTTCCGCGGGCGCCTGCGGGACCTGGCCGCGCGCGACGCGGACGACCCGCGCGCGGTGCAGGTCGTGCTCCTCACCGCCGGCCTGCCGCTGGCGCCGCGCGAGACCGGAGCCGGCCCGGACGGAGCCGCGGGAGCCGCGGGGGTCACCGGGGCCACGGGGGACGCCGGAGCCGACGGCGACTCCGGGGCCGCGGGGGTCACTGGAGCCGCCGGGGCCACGGGAGACGCGGGGGACGCCGGGGCCGCTGGCGACACCGGGGCTGCCGGGGCTGCCGGAGCCGCCGGGGACGCCTCGTGAGCACGATGCCGGACCCGTCCGCCGCACGCCGACGCTACGTCACGGTATGCGTCCTGTTCTGGCTGCCACTGGGGCTCACGATCGCCCCCCTGATCCTGCTGCTCACCGAGCGCGGCCTGACGCTGGCGGCCATCGCCGGCTGCTTCGCCGCCCACTCCCTCACCGTCGTCGCGCTGGAACTGCCCACCGGGGGACTGTCCGACGCCCTCGGGCGCCGAGGCGTCCTGGCGGCCGCGGGCGTGGCCAACCTGGCCGCCCTCACCCTCGTGGCCCTGGGCACCGCCCCCTGGCAGCTCGGACTCGGCATGGCGCTGATGGGCGCGGGCCGTGCCCTGTCCAGCGGGCCGGCCGAGGCCTGGTACGTCGACACCGTCCAGGCCTCGGCCGGTCCCGGCGCCGAACTGCGCACCGGCCTGGCCCGCGGCTCCTCCGCGAAGTCCGCCGCGCTCGCGAGCGGCACCCTGCTGGGCGGCGCCCTGCCCTGGCTCCTCGGAGTCGGACCGGACCTCGGAGCCCGGCTGGGCGCGGCGACCTCCGGGCTGGTGCTGCCCCTTTCCGTCCCGCTGCTGCTGGGCGCGGCGGTCGAGGTCGCCTTCGTCGTCCACGCCCTGGCCGCCCTGACCGAGCCGCCCCGGCCGGCGACCACGCTGCGCGGCGTGCTCCGGGGCATCCCGGCCACCGTGTCGGGCGGGCTGCGCCTCGGCGGACGCGACCCGCTGGTCCGGCGGGTCCTCCTCGGCGCGGCGGGCGCCGGCGGCGCGCTGTCCGTGGTCGAGCTGCTCACACCGGGCCGCACGGCGGCCCTGACGGGTGCTGCGGAGTCGGGTGCGGTGCTCTTTGCTCTGCTCGCCTGTGCCGGATTCGCGTGTTCCGCCGTCGGCAGCCATCTCGCGCCCCGCGCCGCCGCGCTGGCCGGCAGCGGGGAGCGGGCCGTCCTGGTGAGCCTCTGCGCCGCGGCGGGCGGCCTGTTCCTGCTGGCCGCCACGGCGGCGTCCGCCGGGACGGGCCCGGCGGTCCTCGCGGCCGCCGGCTTCGGGCTGGTCTACCTCGGGCTCGGTGCTGCGGGCCCGAACGAGGGTGAGCTGCTGCACCGCTGTGTCGAAGGATCGGGGCGGGCCACGGCCCTGTCCGTGCAGTCCCTCGCCCTGCAGCTGTCGGCAGCCCTCACCGGTGCGATCGCGGGCCTTCTCCCGCCGGGCCCGCTGCCCTGGCTGCTGGGAGGGGGCGCCCTTCTGGCGGCCGCCCTCCTGTGGTCGGGCCGCGACGGCCGGCGGTCCGAGGCGGCTCCACCCGCCGACGGCCTGCAGGCCGCACCCCGCGCCGATGTCCGTTCTGCCAATGAATAGCGAGCTTTGTCACTTATAGTCCCGCTATGGCTCTGCATGAGACGAAGGACGTATCCCGCCAGGACGCCGATACGGACGTGTTCGCGTCCACGTTGAGCGGCCAGATCCTCCCCAAGTACCGGATTCCGGAGGACCACTCGCCCACCGAGGTCGTCTACGAGCTCCTCCGCAACGAGCTCCTGCTCGACGGCAACGCCTCCCAGAACCTCGCGACGTTCTGCACCACCTGGTCGGACGAGGGCGTGCACCGCCTGATGAACGTCTGTCTCGACAAGAACATGATCGACAAGGACGAGTACCCGCAGACCGCCGAGATCGAGTCCCGGTGCGTCAACATCCTGGCCGACCTGTGGAACGCCCCCGCCGGCACCACCGCGACCGGATGCTCCACCACGGGCTCCAGCGAGGCCGCCATGCTCGGCGGCCTCGCCCTCAAATGGCGCTGGCGCGAACGCCGCCGCGCCGCGGGGCTTCCCACCGACCGCCCGAACCTGGTCTGCGGGCCGGTCCAGATCTGCTGGGACAAGTTCGCCCGCTACTTCGACGTCGAGCTGCGCCAGGTCCCGCTGGAGCCCGGCGCCACCGGACTGCAGCCCCATCAGCTCGCCCAGTACGTCGACGAGAACACCATCGGCGTCGTCGCCATCCTCGGCGTCACCTACACCTGCGACTACGAGCCCGTCGCCGAACTCGCCGCCGAACTCGACCGGATCCAGGCCGAGCACGGCTGGGACGTCCCCATCCACGTCGACGGCGCGAGCGGCGGCTTCGTCGCGCCCTTCCTCCACCCCGACGTGGTGTGGGACTTCCGGCTGCCGCGCGTCGCCTCCGTCAACACCTCCGGCCACAAGTACGGACTCGCGCCCCTCGGAGTGGGCTGGATCATCTGGCGCTCCGCCGACATGCTCCCCGACGAACTCGTCTTCAAGGTGGACTACCTGGGCGGCGACATGCCGACCTTCGCCCTCAACTTCTCCCGCCCCGGCGGTGAGATCGTCGCCCAGTACTACCTGTTCCTGCGCCTCGGCCGGGGCGGCTACACCAGGGTCCAGCAGGCCTGCGCCGACACCGCCCAGTACCTGGCGCGCCAGATCGCCGACATGGGCCCCTTCACCCTCCTCTACGACGGCAAGGGAGCCCTGCCCGCCGTCTCCTACACGCTCACCGACCCGGACTCCTCCCCCTTCACCCTCTACGACCTCTCCGACCGGCTGCGGATGCGCGGCTGGCAGGTGCCCTCGTACCCGCTGCCCGCCGACCGCGACGACACCGTCATCCAGCGCGTCCTGGTCCGCCACGGAGTCACCCGCGACCAGATCGCCCTGCTCGTCGCGGACCTGCGCCGCGCCGTCGAACACCTGACGGCCTCGCCCCCGCCCGCACCGGCCACCGCACCCCGGTCCGGATTTCACCACTAGGGCCTGTATTGAGTTGCCCCGTGGAGCAAGGAGCGGCGTTCGGTGCGTGCCCTCGGCGTGCGGGACGAATATCCTCGTAGCGGAGCTAC
>NZ_JBIVFO010000032.1:0-96388 GCF_044748225.1 Streptomyces sp. NPDC090021
CGGGGGGGGGGGGGGGGGGGGGCCCGGGGGCCCCCCCGGGCCGGGGGGGGGGGGGGGGGGGGGCCCCCCCCGGGGGGGGGGCCGGGGGGGGGGGGGGGGCGGGGGGGGGGGGGGGGGGGGGGGGGGGGGGGGGGGGCCCCCCCCCCCCCGCCGCGGCCCGGTCAGACCTTGGCCGGGGCCTCCTCCGCCGCCTGTTCCTGCGGCGGGACCGCCGTCGGGCGGGCCTCGCGCTTCGCGGAGCGCTTGGCGCGGCGGCGTTCCTTGCGGAGCTCCACCATCGTGTAGAGGGTCGGCACCAGGAGCAGCGTCAGCAGGGTCGAGCTGACCAGGCCGCCGATCACCACGACCGCGAGCGGCTGCGAGATGAATCCGCCCTCGCCGGTGACGCCCAGCGCCATCGGGAGCAGGGCGAAGATCGTCGCCAGGGCCGTCATGAGGATCGGGCGCAGACGGTGCCGGCCGCCCTCGACGACCGCCTCGACGACGCCCAGGCCCTGGGCACGGTACTGGTTGACGAGGTCGATCAGGACGATGGCGTTGGTGACGACGATGCCGATGAGCATCAGCATGCCGATCATCGCGGGGACGCCCATCGGGGTTCCGGTGACGAGCAGCAGACCGAGTGCGCCGGTCGCGGCGAACGGGACGGACACCAGCAGGATCAGCGGCTGGACGAGCGACCGGAAGGTCGCCACCAGCAGCATGAACACGATCGCGATGGCCGCGAGCATGGCGAGGCCGAGTGAGCCGAACGCCTCGTCCTGGTCCTCGGAGACACCGCCGATGGAGGCGGTGGCGCCGTCGGGCAGGTCCAGGGCCTTGAGCTTCGTCTGGAGCGCGGCGCTGACCGCGCCCGTGTTGTCGCCCTGCGGGCGGGCGGTGATGGTCGCGGCGCGGGCGCCGTCGATCCGGGTCATCGCGACCGGGCCGGGGACCTCCTTGACCTCGGCGATGTCGCCGAGCCGGACCGGGCCGACCGGGAGCGCCCGCAGTTCGGCCAGGGTGGTGGCCGGCTGCGCGGACTTGATGACGATGTCCCGCTCGGTGTCGTCCAGTACGGCCTTGCCCGCCGGGTTGCCCCGTACGGCCTGGGCGACGAGTCCGCCGAGCGCGGCCTGGTTCAGGCCCGCCTCCGCCGCCTTGGGTGTGGCGGTCACCGAGATCCGGGGCACGGACTGGGACAGGTCGCTCTGCACGTCGGTGACGTTGTCCAGCTTCGCCACCTCGGCGCGGACCTGCTCGGCGGCCTTGGCGAGGACCTCGCCGTCACCGGCCTTGACGACCACGCTGAGGTTCTGGCTGCCGAAGGCGTCGCCCGCCGCGATGCGGGTCTCGCCGATGCCGTCGAGGGCGGCGAGCTGCTCCTCGATCCGCTTCTTCACGGCCTCGGCCTCGCCGGCGTCCTTCAGGGTGACCTGGTAGGAGGCCTGGTTGGAACCGGTGCCGCCGCCGAAGGCCGCGAGGAAGCCGGAGGAGCCGACGGTGACCTGGTAGCTCTTGACGCCGTCGACCGAGCCGAGGACCTTCTCGACCTTGCGGCTCGCCTCGTCGGAGGCGGCCAGCGAGGTGCCCGGGGCCAGTTCCTGCTTGACCGTCAGGAGGTCCTGCTCGCCCTGGTCGAAGAAGTTGGTCTTCAGCATCGGGGTCATGCCGAAGGTGCCGAGGAGGACGACCACCGCGATGGCCACGCTGGTCAGGCGGCGCCGGGTGGCGAAGCCCAGGACGCGCACGTAGAAGCGCTGGAGGCGGCTGCGCGATTCCTTCTCCTCGGCCTCGCGCCGGGCCTTCGCGGCGCTCTCGGCGTCCCCGGGTGTGACGCCCTTGGGAGCGCTGAGGAACCAGTAGGAGAGCACCGGAACGACCGTCAGCGAGACGAGCAGCGAGGCCAGCAGGGCCGCGGTGACGGTGAGCGAGAAGGAGCCGAACAGCTCGCCGATCATGCCGCCGGTGAGGCCGATGGGCAGGAAGACGGCGACGGTGGTGAGCGTGGAGGAGGTGACCGCGCCCGCGACCTCCTTGACCGCGGTGATGATCGCGGCCTCGCGCTCCTCGCCGTAGCCGAGGTGGCGCTTGATGTTCTCCAGGACCACGATCGAGTCGTCGACGACCCGGCCGATGGCGATGGTCAGCGCGCCCAGGGTCAGCATGTTGAGCGACAGGTCGCGGGTCCACAGCACGATGAGGGCGAGGACCACGGACAGCGGGATGGAGACCGCGGTGACCAGCGTCGAGCGCAGCGACGCCAGGAAGACCAGGATCACGACCACCGCGAAGAGCAGGCCGAGCATGCCCTCGGTGGTGAGGCTGGAGATGGACTTGGCGACGGCCGGGCCCTGGTCGCTGACGACGGTCAGCTCGGCGCCGGCGCCGAGGGTGGAACGCAGCTCGGGCAGTTTGTCCTTGACCGCGTCGGAGATGGCGACGGCGCTGCCGTCCTTGTCCATGGTCAGGACGAGCGCCAGGCTCGGCCTGCCGTTGGTGCGGGTGATGGAGACGGCCTTGGCCGGCTCCTGCTTGACGACGGCGACGTCGCCGAGGCGGACGGCCGGCTTGCCCGGACCGGGGCTCAGGCGCAGGTCCTCGACCTGGGCCAGGGAGGTGAAGCCGTCGCCCACGCGGACGGTGCGGTTCTTGCCCGCCTCGTCGAAGGAGCCGGCGGGGACGGCGGCGCCGCCCGCCTGGAGGCCCTGGGCGAGGGAGGCGACGTCGAGGCCGGCGGCCGCGAGCCCGGCGTCGTCCGGGGTCACGGTGACCTGGAGGTCCTGGACGCCGTCGACGCTGACCTGGCCGACGCCGTCGATGTCCGACAGGACGGGTACGACGGACTTCTCCAGCTGGTCGGCGAGCGCCTGCTGGTCCTTGTCGGAGGTGACGGCCAGGACGACCGTCGGGATGTCGTCGGTGGAACCGGCCACCACCTGCGGGTCCACGTCGGCGGGCAGCCGTACGCGGGCCCGGTTGACGGCCTGCTGGACGTCGGCGACGAGCTGCTTGGTGCCGCTGTCGCCGTAGTCGAAGGTGGCCATGATGAGGGCGTTGCCCTCGCTGGCGGTGGAGGTGATGCCGGTGATGCCGTCGACGCCCTTGAGCATGGCCTCGATCGGTTCGACGACCTGCTTCTCCACCACGTCGGGCGAGGCGCCCTGGTACGGCGCGAGCACGGACACCATCGGGAGTTCGATGGAGGGCAGCAGCTGCTGCTTGAGCTGCGGGATGGCTATGGCGCCGAAGAGGAGCGCGACGATCGACACGAGGCCGACCAACGCCCTTTGGGCAAGGCTGAAGCGGGACAGCCAGGACATGGGTATGGGATCTCTCTGCAGTGACGAACCGAGGGCACTCCCACCCTGTCCCACGGGGTGGGGGCGTTTCGTCGCTCGCAGGTCCCGTCCTTATGTGCGGCATACCGCGTCCGTAGTACGCGGCCCTGCTCCGCTCCTGCGCCTCGCTACTCCACGCGGGGCCGGACCAGTCCCGATTCGTAGGCGATGACCACCAATTGGGCCCTGTCGCGCGCGCCGAGCTTGGCCATGGCCCGGTTCACATGCGTCTTGACGGTGAGCGGGCTGACCTCCAGCCGCCCGGCGATACCGTCGTTGGACAGGCCGGCGGCGACGTGTACGAGGACCTCGCGCTCCCGGACGGTCAGCGCGGCGAGCCGCTCCGAGTGCGTCCCGGCGGAGGCGCCGGCGTCGGCCGGGTCGGCGCCCCCGCCCTGGGCGAGGAAGGTGGCGATGAGGCCCTTGGTGGCGGCCGGGGAGAGCAGGGCCTCGCCGGCGGCGGCGACGCGGATGGCGTTGAGGAGTTCCTCGGGCTCGGCGCCCTTGCCGAGGAAGCCGGAGGCGCCCGCCCGCAGCGCGGAGACCACGTACTCGTCCACCTCGAAGGTCGTCAGCATCACCACGCGCACGGCGGCCAGTTCCGGATCGTCGCTGATCATGCGGGTGGCGGCGAGCCCGTCGGTGCCGGGCATCCGGATGTCCATCAGCACGACGTCGGGGCGCTCCCGCCGGGCCAGCGCGAAGGCCTGCGCCCCGTCGGAGGCCTCCCCCACGACCTCCATGTCGGGCTCGGAGTCGACGAGCACCTTGAAGGCGCTGCGCAGCAGGGCCTGGTCGTCGGCGAGCAGCACCTTGATGGGGCCGGTGGGCGTGCCGGGCGCGGCGGAGGGCAGGTCCGTCGGAGAGTGGTCCACGGGGTGAGCGTACGCGGGCCGGTTCCGGGCCGGGCGGCGTGGGACCGGACGGGCAGACGGGCCTCAGCCGAGGGCGAGGACGATGAGCGCGGTGGTCGCCGCCACCTCGGCCAGGGCCCCGAAGACGTCGCCGGTGACCCCGTCGAAGCGGCGTACGCAGCGGCGGAGCAGGACCTCCGCGGCGAGCAGGGCTGCGAGGACCGCCGCCGCGGACCGGGCCGCGGCGGGCAGGCCGATCGGGAGCGCGGCGGCCGCGGCGGCGACGGTGACCAGGGCGGCGAGGGCGGCGGCGGCCGGGCGCGGTACGACCCCGGCGACCGCGGCGCCGAGCCCTTCGGGCCGGGCGGGCGGGACGCCGTCGCGGGAGGCGAGGGTCATGGCGAGGCGGGCCGTGACGGCGGCGACGACGGCGGCGAGGGCGCCGCGGACCCAGCTGTCGGCGTACACCTCGGAGAGGGCGGCCGTCTGCACGAGCATGACGATCACCAGGGCGATCACGCCGAAGGGTCCGATGTCGGACTTCTTCATGATGCGCAGTGCCTCGTCGGCCGGTTTGGCGCTGCCCAGGCCGTCCGCCGTGTCGGCGAGCCCGTCGAGGTGCAGGCCGCGGGTCAGGGCGGCCGGCACGGCGACGGTGACGGCCGCCGCGAGCAGCGGTCCCCCGCCGAGCAGCAGGAGCAGCACTCCGGGGACGGCCGCGAGCACGCCGACGACCAGTCCGGCGAGCGGGGCGCAGGCCATTCCGGTGCGGGCCGCGGGGCGGTCCCAGCGGGTGATGCGGGCGGGCAGCACGGTGAGGGTGCCGAAGGCGAAGCGGACGCCGTCGGGGAACGAGGCGCGTTCCGCGGGCGGCGTCGGGGGCGGATCGTCGAACGAATCTGTCATCGGCGCGAACGCTACCCGCTCGGGACGGACGGTAAATTACCCATTACGGTCCAAACAGGGAGTCAGTGGGATGGGTCACTGGTGGTATCGGAACATCGTCGAGCCGGGGAAGCTGCCCATGCTGCTCGCCCTGATCTCCTTCGTGATGTCGTTCCTGGTCACCCGTGTGATCACCCGCATGATCCGGGCCGGCCGCGGCCCCTTCAAGAACGTGACCCCGGGCGGCCTGCACATCCACCACGTGGTGCCGGGCGTCATCCTCGTGATCATCGGCGGGTTCGGGGCGATCGGCAGCGCCGGGCACAGCTTCGGCGCGGCCCTGTCGGCCGTGGTCTTCGGGCTGGGGGCGGGCCTGGTACTGGACGAGTTCGCGCTGATCCTGCACCTCGACGACGTCTACTGGAGCGAGCAGGGCCGCAAGAGCGTGGAGATCGTGGTGGTGACGGCCGCGGTGGTGGCGCTGGTCCTGGGCGGGTTCGTGCCCTTCGGGGTGAACGACCTGTCGCCGGAGGAGCGCCAGAGCCGGGGGCTGGTCGTCATGAACGCGGCGGGCAACTTCTGTCTCGCCCTGATCGCGCTGTGGAAGGGCAAGGCGCGCACCGCCCTCTTCGGCGTGGTCATCCCCTTCGTGGCGCTGGTCGGTGCGATCCGGCTGGCCCGGCCCGGGTCCCCGTACGCGAAGCGGTTCTACGTGAACCGGCCCCGCGCCCGGGCCAAGGCCGGGCTGCGGGCCTTCCACCACGACCGGCGCTGGACGCGGCGGCGCCGCAGGTTCGAGGACTTCATCGGCGGCACCCCGGACCCGCGGCCGGTGTCCCTGGAGAAGTCGCCGGAGCCGGAGAAGTCGCCGGAGCCGGAGAGGCCGCCGACCCCGCGGGACTGAGCACACGGGCCCGCCCCCTGCCCGGGGAGGGCCCGCCGCGGTGTCGGTGCGTCCGGGGCGTCCCCGGTCCGAGGCGTCCCGGTCCGGGGACGCCGGCGGTCAGCCCGGGATCAGGCCGCCGTCACTGAGCATCGCCCGGACCTCGCCGAGGCTCGCGTCGGGCGCCGGCAGGATCAGCTCGGACGGCTCCAGGGAGTCGTCCGGGAGCGGCTCGCCCAGCCGGCGGACCGCTTCGAGCAGCGCCCCGAGGGTGCGCCGGAAGCCGTCCTCGTCACCGCCCTCCATCTCCGCGAGCAGCTCGTCGTCCAGCGCGTTGAGCTCGGCGAAGTGACCGTCGGCCACGTCCAGCTGGCCTTCCCCCATGATGCGAACGATCATGACGGGCCCCGTCCTACTGCTTGTCGAACCGGTGCTGGGTCTGCGGCTGCTGGGCGTTGCCCTGGGCGCCGCCCTCGATGGCCTGCTGCTGCGCGGAGGGGCCTCCGGCCAGCTCCGCCTTCATCCGCTGCAGCTCCAGTTCCACGTCCGAACCGCCCGACAGGCGGTCCAGCTCGGCCTGGATGTCGTCCTTGGAGCCGAGGCCGCTCTGGTCGTCGAGCGCGCCGGAGGCCAGCAGCTCGTCGATCGCACCCGCGCGGGCCTGCAGCTGGGCGGTCTTGTCCTCGGCCCGCTGGATGGCCAGGCCGACGTCGCTCATCTCCTCGGAGATGCCGGAGAAGGACTCCGCGATCCGGGTCTGGGCCTGGGCCGCGGTGTAGGTGGCCTTGATGGTCTCCTTCTTCGTGCGGAAGGCGTCCACCTTCGCCTGGAGCCGCTGCGCGGCCAGCGTCAGCTTCTCCTCCTCGCCCTGGAGGGTCTGGTGCTGCACCTCCAGGTCGCTGACCTGCTGCTGGAGCGAGGCGCGGCGGGAGAGGGCCTCACGGGCCAGGTCCTCGCGGCCCAGGGCGAGGGCCTTGCGGCCCTGGTCCTCCAGCTTGGCGGACTGCCCCTGCAGCTGGTTCAGCTGCAGTTCGAGGCGCTTGCGGGACGTCGCCACGTCGGCGACGCCGCGGCGCACCTTCTGCAGCAGTTCGAGCTGCTTCTGGTACGAGTAGTCGAGGGTTTCGCGCGGGTCCTCGGCCCGGTCAAGGGCCTTGTTCGCCTTCGCGCGGAAGATCATCCCCATACGCTTCATGACACCGCTCATGGGCTTCGCGCGCCCCCTTCTAGACGGACTGTGCTCCAGATCACCGACAGAACCCACAGTACGGGCC
Source organism: Streptomyces sp. NPDC090021 (assembly GCF_044748225.1). Classification (NCBI taxonomy): domain Bacteria; kingdom Bacillati; phylum Actinomycetota; class Actinomycetes; order Kitasatosporales; family Streptomycetaceae; genus Streptomyces; species Streptomyces sp. NPDC090021. Next base: position 7,217 of record NZ_JBIVFO010000032.1, read on the forward strand.
CTGTCTCCATTACCGCACTGTTCGAGGACGGATGCGCTCCTCCTCCAGGACGACTGTGCCCGCGCCGTATCAGGCGTGAGGAGGAGGTGCGTCCCCGACCGTACGGCGGCGGGCCCGCCGCTCGGACCGTGCACAGGGAAGGACGCCCGCCGTTGCCGGATCGTTCCCCGCCGGGGTGGGGCCCGTGCCCGCAACCACGTAGGCTTGGGTTTTGTGTTTGGTAGCCGCTCCTCCAAGGAAGAGAAGGCCGCCGCCGCCGACAAGGTGAGCGCCGACCTCTCGCAGCCCCGTGACCCGCAGGCCCCGAAGGGCCGTCCTACGCCGAAGCGCGCCGTGGCCCAGTCGCAGCGCAAGGCCGTGGTGGCCTCGACCGGCAACCGCAAGGAGGACGCGAAGCGAGCCCGTGAGCGTCGCCGCGCCGAGATGGCCAAGCAGCGCGAGGCGCTGGCCAACGGCGACGAGCGTTACCTGCCGGTCCGGGACAAGGGCCCCGTCCGCAGGTTCGTCCGCGACTTCGTGGACTCCCGCTTCTCGGTCGCCGAGATGTTCCTGCCGCTGGCCGTCGTGATCCTCGTGCTCAGCATGGTGCGCCAGCCCGCGATCCAGAACATCGCGCTGCTGCTGTGGCTCGCCGTGATCGCGCTGATCATCCTGGACTCCATCGGTCTGGTGTTCCGCCTGCGCAAGGCGCTGATCACGCGCTTCCCGAACGAGCCGCGCCGCGGCGCCGTCGCGTACGGCCTCATGCGCACCCTGCAGATGCGTCGGCTGCGCCTGCCGAAGCCGCAGGTCAAGCGCGGGGAACGGCCCTGAGCGGAGGGACGCCCGGGGCGTCGGGGGAAGGTTTCGCCGAGGGGGCACGGCTGTGGCTTGAGGGCCTCGGCGGACTGCGCAACGCGGTCCGTCAGGAGCTTGTGGGCCGACAGGTCGACGAGCAGATCGCGCAGCGCTTCCCCGTGGGGCAGCGGCTGCGCGTCCTCGACGTCGGCATGGGCCAGGGAACCCAGGCGCTGCGCCTCGCCCGCGCCGGGCACAAGGTGACCGGTCTGGAGCAGGATCCGGGGATGCTGGCCGTCGCCCGCGAGGCGCTGGCCGCGGAGCCCGCCGGGATCCGTGACCGGGTCAAGCTGCTGGAGGGGGACGGGCGCGAGACCGGCGCCCATTTCCTGCCGGGCAGCTTCGACGTGGTGCTGTGCCACGGGGTGCTGATGTACGTGCCCGAGCCGGACGCGATGCTGGCCGGGCTGGCCCGGATGCTGGCCCCCGGTGGGCTGCTGTCCCTGCTGGTGCGCAACGGCGACGCGCTCGCCATGCGGCCCGGGCTGGACGGCGACTGGCAGGGGGCGCTGGCCGCCTTCGACAGCACCGACTACACGAACCGGCTGGGCCTGGACGTCCGCGCCGACCGGCTGTCGGGGCTGACCGCGACGCTGTCGGGGATCGGTGCGCCGCTGCAGGCCTGGTACGGCGTGCGCGTCTTCACGGACGGCACCGAGGCCGGCGGGGCGCTGCCGCCCGACGAGGAACTGGAGCGGCTGCTGGCCGCCGAGGACCGTGCGGGGCGCAGCGATCCGTACCGCGGTGTCGCGGCGCTGCTGCACCTCTGCGGAGTCCGGGGCTGACCCCGGTCCGTTCGGCCCCGCCGGGACTGCGGCGGGGCCGAACGGTCAGCAGGGCCGGCCGCCCCGCGGGGTCAGGCCTCCAGGGCGGAGCGCAGGCTCATCGTGTAGAGCTCGGTGCCGCCGTCGTCGGACAGCCTCACCTGTTCGGTACCGCCTTCCAGCAGGTCCTTCCAGTACTCGCCGATCCAGGACTCCGCGTCCCCCTGCGTGGTGAACTCCTCGGGTACCACCGACGGGCTCGTCTCCGTGCCGTCGGCCGTCTCGAACCGCCACGTCCACGCCATGTCCGCCTCCGTTGCTCGTCCGCTGCTCACACGCTTCTCGCCTTGAGTGTGCCCGCAGAGTAACCGGGCGCGCAGCAGTCTCCGCGACGCGGGAGGATCATCCTGTGGAACTCACTCTGCTCGGCACCGGCGCCCCCGAGGGGCTGCCCCATCCCGGCTGCCCCTGTGCGGCCTGCGCCGTCTGCGTCGGTACGCGTTCCCGCGCGGCCACGGCGGTCCTCGTCGACGGGGCGCTGCTGCTCGACCTGACCCCCGGTGCGGTACTGGCCGGGGCCCGGGCCGGGCATTCGCTGACCGGGGTGCGGCAGGTCCTGCTGACCCACCCGCACGACGGGCCCGCCGTGGAGCTGCCGCCGGGGCTGCCGACCGCCGGCCGGGTGCCGGACGGGCAGGAGCTCTCGGTGATCTCCGGGCACCGGGTGCGGGCGGTGCCCATGGACGCTCCCGGCACCGGGTACGAGGTGACCGGCCCGGACGGCGGCCGGCTGCTGTACCTGCCGCCCGGCGGGGCGCCCGCGGGGACCGCCGGGCAGAACGGGCAGCGCCCGTACGACGCGGTGCTCGCCGACGTGCTGGGCCGGCCGGAGGGGCTGGCCCGGCTGCGGGCGAGCGGGGCCGTCGGCCCGGCCACCGACGTGATCGCCGTCCACCTCGACCACGACGTGCCGCCGGGCCGGGAGCTGGACCGGCGGCTGGCGGCCGCCGGGGCGCGGACGGTGCCGGACGGGACGACCGTGCTCGTCGGGGAGTACCACGCGGTACCGGACCTGCCGCGCCGCACGCTGGTGCTGGGCGGTGCCCGCTCGGGCAAGTCCGTGGAGGCGGAGCGGCGCCTGGAGTCCTTCCCCGAGGTGGTCTACGTGGCCACCGGAGGCACCCGGGACGGGGACGCGGAATGGACGCGGCGGGTCGGCCTGCACCGGGAACGCCGGCCGGCGACCTGGCGGACGACGGAGACGTGCGACCTGGTCCCGCTGCTCGCCGAGGACGGGCCGGCGCTGCTGATCGACTGTCTGGCGCTGTGGCTGACCGACGCCATGGACCGGGCCGGGGCCTGGGACGACGAGGTGTGGGCGGAGCGCGGCCGGCAGGAGCTGGACGAGCGGACCGCGGCGCTGGTGGCGGCGGTGCGCGCGACCCGCCGGCAGGTGGTGCTGGTGAGCAACGAGGTCGGCTCGGGCGTGGTTCCGGCGACGGCCTCGGGCCGGCGTTTCCGTGACGAGCTGGGCCGGCTGAACGCGCGGGTGGCGGGCGAGTGCGAGCACGTCCTGCTGGTCGTCGCGGGGCAGGCGCTCGTCCTCAAGGAGTAGGCCCCGTCGGGGTGTTCGCCGGGATGCCGTACCTCCGGGAGGGGCCGGAAGCGGCCGGACCCGCCGAGGCCTGAGGGAGGGCTTCACCGGCTGTACTCTCTGGCAGATGAGCACGCTGAATCTCGACGACTTCTCCGATCTGATCGAGCGCCCCGACGGGGGCGTCCGGCGTGACGCCGAGGAACGCCGTGAGCGCCTCGCCGTGCCGCCCGGGGCGCTGGGGCGGCTCGACGAGCTCGCCGAGTGGCTCGCCGCCGCGCAGGGGCAGGTCCCGGTCAGGGCGATCGAGCGGCCCCGCGTGGTGCTGTTCGCGGCCGACCACGGGATCGCCGCCCGGGGGGTCTCCGCCCGGGCCGCGGCCACCGGTCACGAGCTGGTACGGGACGTGCTCGACGGATCCAGCCCCGTCGCGGTCCTGGCGGGCCGGTTCGGCGCCACGATACGGATCGTCGACGCCGGGCTCGACTGCGATCCCGGGCTGCTGCCCGAGGACGTCGTGGCGCACCGCGTCCGGCGCGGCAGCGGCCGCATCGACGTCGAGGACGCGCTGACGGTGGAGGAGGCGCGGCAGGCGCTGCGGCTCGGCATGCGGATCGCCGACGAGGAGGCCGACTCGGGGACCGACCTGGTCGTCCTCGGCGACCTGAGCGTCGGCGGGACGACCGTGGCCGCGACCCTGGTCGCCGCCCTGTGCGGAACCGACGCGTCGGTGGTGACGGGCCGCGGTGGCCGGCCCATCGACGACCTGGCCTGGATGCGCAAGTGCGCGGCGATCCGCGACGCGCTGCGCCGGGCCCGTCCGGTGCTGGGCGACCAGGTCGCGCTGCTGTCGGCGGTCGGCGGTGCGGACGTGGCGGCCATCACCGGATTCCTGCTCCAGTGCGCGGTGCGCCGTACGCCCGTCATCCTCGACGGTGTTGTTTCGGCCGCGTGCGGACTGGTGGCGCAGCGGGCCGCTTTCCGGGCTCCGGACTGGTGGCTGGCGGGTCAGGCGAGCGGCGAGCCGGGTCAGGCGAAGGCACTTGACCGAATGGCGCTCAACCCCGTGCTCGATCACGGCGTCACAGTGGGTGAAGGCACCGGGGCATTGCTGGCTCTTCCCCTCGTCCAGGCGGCCGCCGCACTCGCGGCGGAGCTTCCTGAACGGGCGGCCGAGGAGCCGACGGAATGAGCCGCCGGGGGCCGCGGTCCTGACCAGGCCGTGGCCCCCGACCGCACCATCACGGACAGCGACGCCCCATATGATCGCTTTTTATGGGAGAGGTCCGTTTGACCAGCGCAGCCACCGACCGCACCGCCGTACCGGCGACCGGTCCGTCATCCGGCAGGAAAGAGACCGGTGGAGACCCCGCCGGCAAGGCGGCGGGGGGCCGCCGGGAGACCGGTCGGGGGAGCGCCCGCTCACAGCGCGGTGCCGCCTTCGCGGTCTGGTACCTGCGCGTCGTCACCTTCATCAACTTCCTCAGCGCGGTGTGGGTTTCGCTCGGGCAGGACCTGCGTCGGCACAACGTCGAGGACTTCTACACCCCGTACATGCTCACCGCGGGCTTCGCGTCGGGCCTGTTCACGCTGCTGCTGGCGGTCACCCTCGGCCGCCGCAAGCGCGCCTCCTGGATCCTGAACCTCGTCGTGAGCGGCCTCCTGGCGCTGCTGCTCGCCTACGCCCTCTTCGCGTACGAGGAGATCCGCGAGCACCCGCAGAACTGGGTCTCGCTGGCCCTGACCGCGGCCTTCACGGGCGCCCTGCTGGTGGGCCGCCGCGAGTTCTACGCCAGGGGCGACCGCTCCAACCCGGCCTTCGCCGCCGCCGTCGCCGCCGCGGGCCTGCTCGTCACCTCACTGGTCGCGGCCCTGCTCGTGGGCGCCGCCAACACCGCCCCGGACAGCTCCGACGTCTCCTTCCTCGAACGCTGGAAGTACGGCGTGATGCGGCTGATCACCCTGGCCCCCGACGACCCGGGCTCGGCGGTGATCACCCCGCCCGGCTGGGTGGACGTCTTCATCAACGTCATGTCGATGCTGCTGCTCCTCGCCGTGCTGTTCGCCGCGTTCCGTTCGCGCCGCGCCGTCGACCCGATCAGCGAGGAGGACGAGGAGCGGCTGCGGGCGCTGCTGGCCCGCCAGGGCGACCGCGACTCGCTCGGCTACTTCGCGCTGCGCCGCGAGAAGTCCGTCATCTGGTCCCCCACCGGCAAGGCCGCCGTGACCTACCGCGTCGTCGGCGGGGTCTCGCTCGCCTCCGGCGACCCGATCGGCGACCCGGAGGCATGGCCCGGCGCCATCGATCCGTGGCTGGCCGAGGCCCGCGAGCACGGCTGGGTGCCGGCCGTCATGGGCGCGAGCGAGGAGGCCGGGCAGATCTACGCCCGGCACGGCCTGGACGCGCTGGAGCTCGGTGACGAGGCGATCGTGGAGACCGCCGACTTCACCCTGGAGGGCCGCGCCATGCGCACCGTCCGGCAGGCCTACAACCGGGTCAAGCGGGCCGGGTACACGGTCCGCATCCGCCGGCACGCCGACATCCCCGCCGAGGAGATGGCCGAGCTGGTGCGCCGCGCCGACGACTGGCGCGACGGGGCCACCGAACGCGGCTTCTCCATGGCGCTGGGCCGGCTGGGCGACCCCGCCGACGGCCAGTGCGTGATGCTGGAGTGCACCGACGGCGACGGCGACCTGCGCGCCGTCCTGTCCTTCGTGCCGTGGGGCCCGGGGGGCCTGTCGCTGGACCTGATGCGCCGGGACCGGGACTCCGAGAACGGCCTGATGGAGTTCATGGTCATCGAACTCCTCGAACGCTCCAAGGAGATCGGGGTCACCCAGGTCTCCCTCAACTTCGCGATGTTCCGGTCGGTCTTCGAGCGCGGATCCCGGCTCGGTGCCGGTCCGGTGCTGCGGATGTGGCGCTCGCTGCTGAGCTTCTTCTCCCGCTGGTGGCAGATCGAGTCCCTCTACCGGGCCAACGCCAAATACCGGCCGATCTGGGAACCGCGGTTCATGCTCTTCGAGAAGAGTTCGGACCTGCTGCGGATCGGTGTCGCGGCCGGCCGGGCCGAGGGCTTCCTGGAGGCCCCCGGCCTTCCGAAGTGGCTGCACCGCAGACACCTGGAGACCCGCCGTTGACAGCGCGGAACAGCAGCACCCCACTGCGGCGGTTCGCCCGCCGCGAGTGGGGACCCATGTTCTGGACCGTCCGGGACGCCCTCGTCCGCGACAGGTGGCGGGCGATCCCGATGACCCTCGGCGCGGTCTGCCTGACCTCGGTCTTCCAGATCGTGCAGAACACCTCGTGGGGCTTCCAGCCGGTGCAGGACCTCGGGTCGGTCAAGGCCGTCGACCCGTTCTGGCTGGCCCTGCTGCGCACTCCCCTGTCGCTGTTCGTCCCGGCCCTCGACCTGCCGGTGTGGGGGGCGCTCGCGCAGGTGCTGCTGGTGTTCGGCATCGCGGAGATCTGCATCGGCCGGTGGCGGACGCTGGTGATCGGCTACGTCGCCACCCTCGCCGGGACCACGTACGCGCGGATCGGCGTCGCGCTGGGCCCCGACCACCCCTTCGGCCTGCCGGTGTCCGACCGCGTCGTCAACGACACCGGGCCCTCGGCGGCGGTGGTCGGCCTCGCCCTCTACCTCTGCTGGCGCTACCGGGCGTACCTGACCGGCGCCCTGGTGATCCTCGCGATGATCGGCGAGGTCCTGATCAAGAACAATCTCGCGGGCAAGGAGCACCTGGCGGCCATCGCCGCCGTCATGGCCGTGTGCGTGGTCCGGACGCGATGGGGTCCGGTGCGCTCCCGCGTCCCGCTGGGGCAGGGCCCGCCGCCCTGAGCGGCGTCCCGGAAGGCCGTACCGTATCGGGGTGACGACAGACCTCGGGCGGTTCGCCCCCACCCGGCAGTGGATGCGGGCCCATCCGCTGGCCACCGACGCCGTGCTGGCGTTCGGCGCGCTCGTCGCCATGGTCGTCGGCTCCTTCGCCGACCCACACGGCCCGCACGGGCCCACCTTCGGGACCCGCACCCCCGAGCCCTTCTCCCTGCTGCTGATGCTGCTCGGCTCGGCCACGCTGGTGTTCCGGCGCCGGCAGCCGATCGCCGTGCTCGCGGTGACCTGCGGGCTCTCGCTGCTGGAGCTGACCACCGGGGAGCCGCGGGCGCCCGTCGTGATGTGCACGGTGATCGCCCTGTACACGGTGGCGGCCCTCACCGACCGGCCGACGACCTGGCGGATCGGGCTGCTCACCATGGCGGGCCTGACCGGTGTGGCGATGCTCGCCGGGCCGCTGCCCTGGTACGCGCAGGAGAACCTCGGGATCTTCGCCTGGACCGGCATGGCCGCGGCCGCCGGGGACGCCGTGCGCAGCCGGCGGGCCTTCGTCGACGCCATCCGGGAACGGGCCGAACGGGCCGAACGCACCCGCGACGAGGAGGCCCGCCGGCGGGTCGCGGAGGAACGGCTGCGGATCGCCCGGGACCTCCACGACGTGGTGGCCCACCACATCGCCCTGGTCAACGTGCAGGCCGGGGTCGCCGCGCACGTCATGGACAAGCGCCCGGACCAGGCCAAGGAGGCACTGGCGCACGTACGGGACGCCAGCCGGTCGGCACTGAACGAGCTGCGGGCGACCGTGGGCCTGCTGCGGCAGTCCGGTGACCCGGAGGCGCCCACCGAGCCGGCGCCGGGGCTGGGCGTCCTCGACGAGCTGGTGGACACCTTCCGGCACGCCGGACTGCCGGTGGAGGTGATCGTCCAGCTGGACTGCGGTACGGGCCCGCTGCCGGCCGCGGTGGACCTGGCGGCGTACCGGGTGATCCAGGAGGCGCTGACCAACGTGCGCAAGCACGCGGGGCCGGGGGCGCGGGCCGAGGTGAGCGTGGTCCGGGTCGGCCCGTCGGTGGAGGTGACCGTGCTCGACGACGGGGGCACCGAGCCCGTCGACACCGAGCCGGGCGGTGGGCACGGGCTGCTCGGCATGCGCGAGCGGGCCTCCGCCCTGGGCGGCTCCTGCTCCACGGGCCCCCGCTTCGGCGGCGGCTACCGCGTCCACGCCGTGTTGCCGTGGGCCTGACCGCCGACTGTCTTCTCCCCGCCCCGCCCTCTCGCCGTCTCCCGGGCTCCGCCCGGCCCCTCTCCCGGCTGTGCCGGCCACTTTCGGCCTCGCCGGCGTTCGAGGCGCGGGGTCCGGGGCGGCGCCCCAGGGACCCCGGCTCCGCCGGGCACCGGCCTACGGGCAGGTTTTGCGCCAGGCGTCGAGGTCGTACCGCTTCTGGATCGAGCTGAGCTTCAGCGTCTTCGACCGTGTGCAGAAGCGGGACGTGGACAGCTCGTATTCCGCGTGGAAGACGGCCTTGCCGGCTTCGACGAAGGGGGTCAGCCGCTCGCACTCGTCGTACTGCGCGCACTGCTCGTTCACCGCGAAGTCGAAGTCCCCGACGAGCTGCGGGATCTGGTCGAGGTCGTTCTTCAGGCCGACGGCCATCCCCCGGTCGTGGGCGAGCTTGGCGATCAGCCGGTTGTAGCGCAGTTGGTCGTCGGCGGTGAGCGGGAAGCCCGAGGCGTTCTGGTAGCCGTCCATGTTGTCCGGTTCGACCGCGTCGAAGCCCTTGTCCCGGCACATGTCGAACCGCTTGGCCATCAGCGGTTCCAGCTCCGCCACGCGCCGAATGTCCAGCCAGCGCTCCCCCTCCCAGCCGTTGCCCTTGCCCAGGAGGTCCCGCGGGAACGCTTCTGCGTCCGGGCGGAAGTCCTCCCACGCCCCCGTGGAGAGGTAGCAGATGGTCTTGCGGCCGGCCTTCTTCAACTCGGCGACCTGCGCCTTGGTGGTGGTGAAACCGTCGATGTCGTAGACCGGTGCCTTCACCGAGGTGTCGAGCCTTCCGGTGAGCTGCCACTGCCAGCCGGTGCCGGGCGGGGGCTGCCAGCGTTGCCCGGGGGCGAGTTCCGGCCAGCGGTACGGTGCGTCGTCGCCCTCGCCGTCCGGTCCGGACGTACAGGCGGCGAGCAGCAGGAGGGGCACGACCAGCAGGAGCCGCAGCGGCCGCGGGGCCCTCATTCCGCCGCCTCCAGTGCGTACGGGAGGGTCCCCCACGGGTGGGGGCCGTTCCCTGGGACGGCGCAGTGCACGCCCGCACCCCGCTGGGCGGCCAGTTCCCCGGCGAGCCGGGCGGCGGGTTCGCCGGGCGGGACCCCGTAGACGAGGTGGCAGAACCGCTGGGCGGGGTGGTCGGTCGTCCAGGGCGGTGGCTCCGCCGCGTCCCGGTAGGCGTCCCAGGGGCCTTCGAAGGTGACGAGGAGGTCGGCCAGTTCGACGTAGCCGGGATGCGGGTGGGCACCGTGGTTGAGGACGAGGGTGTGGGCGCCCGCGGCCCGGGCGGCGACCGTGAGCCGCCCGTAGTGCGGGAGGAGTCCGGGATCGGCGGAGGCCTGGTCGAGGAAGGCCCCGTCGCTGGCGTACCAGTCGCGGTGGCGCAGCAGGTCCTGCACCACCGCGGCGTGCGGGCGCCGTCCGTAGTCGGTGTCGACGTATCCGAGTACGGGCACGCCTGCCTCCCGGAGCCGCTCCGCGACGAGGGCGAACCGCTCGTCGCGGGCGGCTCCTGGCCCGCTGTCGGGGTTGAGCACCACCGAGTGCAGCCGGTCCGCGGAGTGGATGAGGCGCTCCCAGACCTCGGGCCGGTCGGCGGGATGCTCGTAGAGGGGCACCAGCAGCATGGGGTCCTTCTTCTCGTCCGTGTCGTGCGTCGCGTGCGTCTCGTGCGTCGCGTGCGTCATCGGTGGGCGGTCGCGCGGCCGAGGAGCAGGCAGACCAGGACGGCCAGGGCGGCGGCGGCCGTGCCCGCCACGACCAGCTGGACGACCCGGGGCTGCCCCAGCCCGGTCAGCAGGGCCAGGCTCTGGGCGACGGCGGCCGAGGCGCAGACCACGGCGGCGGGCCGGACGGCGCCGAAGGACTGCAGGAGCAGCCCGCTCCACATCACCGCCCCGAGCAGCAGCAGGGTGGCGACGCGGACTCCGGTGAGGCCCGGGGCGCCGGGCCACAGCAGGGTTCCGGTCGTGCCGAGGACCAGGAGCACCGCCAGGTAGATGCCGAGGCAGCGGGAGAGGGTGGCGAACATCCGGTGCCGGAACTGCCGGGGCGAGCGGGCCCCCCGGAGGCCGGAGAGGCTGCCGCTGCGGAAGCAGTGCAGGAGCCATTCGGCGGGGCCCATGCTGAGGGTGAGGGCCACCGCGGAGGGTGCCGCGACGGCCTCGGCGGGGCCTCCGGCGAGGACCTCGCCCAGGGCGGCGTAGAGCACGAGCAGGCCGGTTCCGAGGCCGAAGACACCGAAGGGCACCGAGTCCCCGAGCCGGGGCCCACGGGGTGTGTACTCCTCCTCGGCTCCGCGCAGCATCTGCCAGCGCACGGGACCGACCCGCGCGGGGCGGCGGGCCGACCGGTCCCGGATCCGGTGCGCGGCCGTCCGGAGCCCGTCGGCCAGCGGGAGTTCCCGTACGGCCAGGGCGCAGGCGGCCAGCAGGGACACCACGAGCAGGGTCACCCTTACCGGTACGGGCAGGTCGACGAGGAGCACGGTCACGGCCCCGGCGGCCATCGGGGCGAGGGCGGCGAGGAGGACCCGTTCCCGGCCGAGGACCAGCAGGACGGTGGCGGCTCCGACGTAGCAGGCCTGTCCGGCGGCGAAGGCGTAGGAGAACGGCGGCCCGCCGGGCACGGACAGCGCCGCCGCGGTGCCCAGCAGGGCTCCGACGGGGGCGCCGACGAGGAGGGTCCGCCCGGCGGCGGCCCGGTCGCCGAGGCCGAGCCAGGAGTAGGCGCGGTGGGACAGCGTCTGGTCCCAGACCCAGCCGACGAGCGCGCCGGCGAGCAGGGTCAGGGTCCCGGCCGGCAGGCCGAGTCGGTCCCGGGGGCCTTCGAGGAGGGGCGCGCCCAGGAGGTAGGCCAGGCCGGGCAGGGCGAAGACGACCCCGCGCAGCAGGCAGGCGGTGAGGGAGACCTTCCAGGGGTCGGAGGCGGGCCCCGGATCCGGGAAGGAGCGGGGCACGCGGGCGTAGAGCTCCTCGGCGAGGGCGAAGGAGTCGTGGCGGCCGTAGGTGAGCCGGATGTACTCGTCCGTCATGCCGTCGGATTCGAGGACGGCGGCGATCTCGTCGGGGTGGACGGCGGAGGCGATGAACGCGTCGAGGCGCTCGGCGAGTTCCTCCATCGGGTCGGCGGCGGGTCCGGGGTCCCCGGCGCGCTGCCGGGGGATCGCCGGGAGTGTTGCGGAGTCCGGGCCCGGGCCGGAGCCGGGACCGGGGGGTTTGAGCCAGAGGGATCCGCTCACCAGACCCTGCCTTCCCCGGACTCCGCCTGGGGGCGTCCCATCGCCGCGAGTTCGCGGTACCAGGGGTCGGCGAGCCGCTGGGTCCAGGCGTCGCCCGCGTGGACGGGCAGGACGGGCTGGCCGGCGAGTTCCCGGTAGATGTGCCGGAAGCCGTCGACGGACTGGTGGAGGGTGAACTTCTCCACGACCCGTCGGCGGGACATCCGGCCGAGTTCGGCGCGGCGTTCGTCGTCGCGGAGCAGGGCGAGGGTGGCGCGGGCCATGGTCTCGGGTTCGCGGGGCGGGACGACCAGGCCGGTGTCCCCGACGGCCTCGCGGACCCCGCCGACGTCGGTGGAGACGGTGGTGCGGCCGCAGGACATGGCTTCGATGATGCTGAAGGGGAAGCCCTCGCTGATGGAGGAGAGCATGACGATGCTGCCGGCCGCGTAGGCCCTGGCCACCTTCTCGATGCGGCCCTCGTAGGTGATCCCGTCGGTCACGCCGAGTTCGGCGGCGAGTTTCTCCAGGCGGAGCTTGTAGTTCTCGCAGCCGGCCGGGACGGGGCCGAAGAGGCGCAGCCGCAGGGCGGGCATCTCCCGGCGCATGAAGGCGTAGGCCCGGATCAGGGTTTCGAGGTCCTTGATCGGGTCGATGCGGCCGCACCAGCTGAGGGTGGGTACATCCGGTTCGGGGCCGGCCTCGGGGAAGGCGCGCGGGTCCACGCCGTTGTAGACGGTGCGGATCCGTGTCGAGTCGGCGCCTCCGCGTTCCTCCCAGCGGCGGTTGTACTGGTTGCACGGGGTGATCAGGTCGGCCTGGCGGTAGCCCTCGGTGTTGAGCTCGCGGTAGAAGCCGAGCATGAGCGCCTTGACGGGCCAGCGCTGTTCGGCGGTGCGGTAGCCGAGGTAGCGCTCGCGCAGGTAGATGCCGTGCTCGGTGAGGAGGAAGGGCACCCCGTCGAGGTGTTTGGCGGCCAGGGCCGGCAGGGTGGCGAGGCCGCTGCTGACGGCGTGGGCGACGCTGTCGGGCGGGATGCGCACCGCGAGCGGGCGCAGGGCGTGCTCCAGCAGGTCGGTCGCGGTGAGGGCGTCGTGGACGGTGGGCTCGGCCTCGGCGGTGGAGAGGCCGCGCCGGGTCCAGACGTTCATCAGGAGGCGCAGAACCGATTCGGAGCGCAGGGCCGGGGCGAGTTTCCCGGCGCGGGCCAGGACGGCCAGTTCGCGCAGGGCCTCGGAGAAGGTGCGGTCGGCGGGGTCGGCCGACGGGTGGAGCAGGGAGAGCAGGAAGCTCTCGTAGACCTGGGTGAAGCGGCGGTGGGCCCTGCCGCGCAGGGCCGACCGGCGGCCACGTCCGGGCGGTGGGCCCCAGAGCGGGACGGCCGTGTGCCGGTAGACGTTGCGGGGCAGTTCCCAGGTGACCGGCTCGCGGCCGGAGCCGGTCAGGGCTATGACGTTGAAGTCGACCTCCGGCATGCCGCGGACCAGCTGGTCGCACCAGGTGCTGACGCCCCCGTGAACGTGTGGATAGGTGCCTTCGGTGAGCATGGTGACATGACGCCCATGACTCATGCGGTGTGTCCCCCCAGGACGGAAAAGGGGCCGGCGCCCGTCGGGATCGCGGAGCGCCGGCAGTAGGTGTTACGGGTGGTCGCTCGCCGGTGGGTCAGCTGGGCAGCTTGAGCTTGACGGCGCGCTGCAGCAGCTCGGGACCGGTCCAGGCGGAGCGGTTGCCGGCGTAGGCGGTGCCGAAGTCCGAGGAGCCGAGCAGCATCTGCTTCTTGGTGCCGTTGGGGGCGGTGACCGGAGCCACGACTCCGGACGGCGCCTTGATGGTGACGTCGCTGCCGATGCGGTAGGCCGTGACCTTGCCGTCCGCGAGCGCCTTGTCCCAGGCGGCGCGGCGCTGGAGCTCGACGCCGGTGTCCTTCATGCTCTGGTTGACGATCGGCGCGCTGGGCGCGTAGAGGCCGCGGTAGGTGTCGAGGACCTGGTTGAGCACGGGGTAGAGGGTCCGGTCCTCGGCGAGGTTGGACTGGTGGACGTAGTGCGGCCGCGGGTCGTTGGCCAGGACGTGCCGCAGGGCGGTGCGGGCCTCGGCGGGGACGATGTGGTCGAGGTAGCCGGTGTTGACGTCCAGCGGGGCCGGCAGGCAGGTGGAGGTCGCCGGATTGTCCTCGCAGACCCCGCTTCCGCCGTGGGCGCGGCTGGTGTAGATCCAGTTGTACTCGTCGGCCATCTCGGCGTTGGTGCCCGTGTTGTAGTACACGTTCATCGGGTGCCGGGGGACGGTGAGGGTGGAGCCGATCGCCCGCTGTGCGGGCTCGCGGGAGTTGTCGCTGCCGGCCCACTTGACCCCGTTGTCGGCGAGGGCGCCGGCCAGGTTGGGGTTGTCCACGGGCTGCTGCGGGGCGGTCTTGAGGCCGGAGTGCTCGCCGGTGACGAGTTCGGACCTGTCGAGGGTGATGCCCTTGGAGGCGGCCCAGTTGTTGTTGTCGCGGATCTGGGCGGAGATCTCGGCGCGGCTCATGTACTGGACCGCGCCCTGGGCGTTCTTCGTGCAGCTCCACGGGATGGTCGTGGTGTCCTGGACGCAGCCGAGGAACGGGTGGGTGTAGGTGTGGTTCATCCACCGGTACTTGGCGCGGTCGGCGACGAGCTGGGCGGTCAGCGCGTCGACGCCGCCGTTCTCGGCCTTCCATTCCTCGCCGGCGCCGCCGTTGAAGAGCATGTCGAGCTTGAAGTCCTTGGAGGTCTGCCACTGCGCCGCGTACACGGCGTCGGCGGCGGACATCCGGATGGTGCTCTCCTGGCCCTCGCCGCCCGGGCAGGCGTAGTCGCCGGGCGTGCAGTTCAGGTCCTTGTTCCAGCGGGCGTCGGGGGCGAAGACGTCGTCGACGTGGACGGCGAAGTAGTTGCGGCTCTGGCCGAGGTGCACGCCTTGCGTCAGCCAGTCGACGATGCCGCGGGCGAGCAGCCGGAACTGCTGCTGGTACTGGTTGTAGCCGAAGGTGACGACCAGCTCGCTGCGTCCGTCGTGGACGTACTCGCCGACGAGCGAGGCCCGTCCGGAGCCGACGGGGGCGTCGACGAAGCTGGTGTAGCCGGGGCGCGGCTTGGCCATGTAGCCGTAGCTCTCGGGGACGAGGGCGGAGTTGTCCTCGAAGGTGACCTGTCCGCCGAGGTAGGCGAACGGGCCGGCCTGGCCGGCGGTGGTGACGGCGGCCTGGGTGCCGTCGAGCTGTCCGCTGTATCCGCCGTTGTCGGTGTATTCCAGGCCGACGCCCGGGTGGGCCCAGGTGTAGGCGTCGACCTGGCGGATTCCGTACGTCGTCTCGTACGCGGCGAGGGCGGCCATCTCGGCGGAGCCCTCGCCGAAGGGGTTCTCGTTGGGCAGGACCACGCCCTGGTACTTGGCGCGCGGCCGGCCGTCGACCGTGTCGCTGAGGAACGCCGCGTTGATGACCGGGCGGCTCGCGCTGCCCAGCTGGACGCGGGTGAAGGGCACTCCGGTGTCCCGGAGCTCCGCGGTGATGGCCTCGACCGAGCTGCCGCCGTCGTCGACGACGAGCACCTTGAGGTCGATCCGCGGTGGTGTCGCGGCCGCCTGGGCGGTCGCGGCGGGTACGGCGACGGACACCAGGGCGGCCGCGGCCATGACGGCGGCCAGCCTGTTCATCCGGTTCTTGTTGACCATTTCGGCCTTTCCCCCCGCAGGCGTCCCTCGACGCGGCCCCGGGCGGTGTGCCGGGCCGTGGGAGGCTCTGTGGAAATCATGCAAAGGGACCCCGCGTCCCCTTGCGAGAGTGGACCGAGTCTTTCGGACCTCGTCAGGTCTACGAGGCAAACCTGGAGCAGAGTCCACGGATGGGTGAACCCGATGGCTGCTTGATCGAACAACCTGCCAAACCTTCGAGTGGCGTACGGGCGAGCCCGTGCGCGTAGGCTCCTTCCAGGCGGCCGTCGGGCCCCGAATACGATCGCTACGGATGGCCGTCCACCCACTCGGCCCACACACACAAACGGAAGCGAGACTTCACCACCGTGACTGCTCTGACTCTCAGCACTGCCGGCGCTGCGACGCTGCGCGCCGACGCCCTCGTCGTCGGTGTCGCCAAGGGCCCCAAGGGCGCGATCGTCGCCGCGGGCGCCGAGGCCGTGGACAAGGCGTTCGACGGCAAGCTCGCCGGTGTCCTCGACGCACTCGGCGCCTCGGGTGCCGAAGGCGAGGTCACCAAGCTGCCGGCCCCGGCGGGCCTCAAGGTCCCGGTCGTGCTGGCGGTGGGGCTCGGCTCCGTCCCCGAGAAGGACGAGTCGTTCGACGAGGAGGTGCTGCGCCGCGCCGCCGGCGCCGCCGCCCGCGCGCTGCACGGCAGCAAGAAGGCCGGCTTCGCCCTCCCGCTGGAGGACGCCTCCGCCGTCACCGCCGTCGCCGAGGGCGCGCTGCTGGGCGCGTACGCCTTCACCGCCTACCAGGGCGGCGAGAAGAAGGCCGGCAAGGAGAAGGACTCCGGTCCGAAGCAGCCGCTCGCCGAGGTGGCCCTGCTGGGCGCCAAGCCGCGCGACAAGGAGCACAAGGCCGCCGCCGAGCGCGCCACGGTCGTCGCGGCCGAGGTCAACGTCGCCCGTGACCTGGTGAACACCCCGCCGAACGACCTGACCCCCGAGGCCTTCGCCGCGGTCGCCTCCGCGGCCGCGAAGGAGAACGGCGTCAAGGTCCAGGTCCTGGACGAGAAGGCGCTGGTCAAGGGCGGCTACGGCGGCATCATGGGCGTCGGCAAGGGCTCCGAGAACCCGCCGCGCCTGGTGAAGCTCTCCTACACGCACCCCAAGGCGGAGAAGACCCTGGCCTTCGTCGGCAAGGGCATCACCTACGACTCGGGCGGCATCTCCCTGAAGCCGGCCGGCCACAACGAGACGATGAAGTGCGACATGGCCGGCGCCGCCGCCGTCTTCGCCTCCGTCGTCGCGGCCGCGAAGCTGGGCCTGCGGGTCAACGTGACCGGCTGGCTCGCGCTCGCCGAGAACATGCCGTCCGGCTCCGCCACCAAGCCCGGTGACGTCCTGCGCATGTACAGCGGCAAGACCGTCGAGGTCCTCAACACGGACGCCGAGGGCCGTCTGGTCCTCGGTGACGCGCTGACCAAGGCCTCCGAGGACAACCCGGACGCGATCGTCGACGTCGCCACCCTGACCGGCGCGATGGTGCTGGCCCTCGGCGACCGCACCTTCGGGATCATGGCGAACGACGACGCCTTCCGCACCTCGATCCACGAGATCGCGGAGGAGGTCGGCGAGTCCTCCTGGCCGATGCCGCTCCCCGCCGAGCTGCGCAAGACCATGGACTCCCCCACCGCGGACATCGCGAACATGGGCGTCCGCATGGGTGGCGGCCTGATCGCCGGCCTCTTCCTGCAGGAGTTCGTCGGCGAGGGCATCACCTGGGCCCACCTCGACATCGCCGGCCCGGCCTTCCACGAGGGCGCGCCGCACGGCTACACCCCCAAGGGCGGCACCGGCTCGGCCGTGCGCACCCTGGTGCGGCTGGCCGAGCGCACGGCCACGGGCGACCTGGGCTGACGCACCCGGTGTGACGCGTACCGCACCCCGGGGCCCGGTCGGGTCCCGGGGTGCGTTCTGCCGACAACGAAATCCGTAGGTTCCTACGCAGCGGTAACCCTCGCGTCGGAGAGAACGCCCTCTCACAACGTGGGCCCGGCGTCCCGCGTTCCCCCGACAAATGCGAAGATGGGTTCTCGGCAGGACAGGGCCCCCACCACAGGGCCGAAGAAACAGCGGCCGATTACCAGCCGCCGCCCGGTCACAGAGGACCGGTGCCCGGCGCACATGCATGGAGGACGTGACGTGGCGAACGACGCCAGCACCGTTTTCGACCTAGTGATCCTCGGCGGTGGCAGTGGCGGTTACGCCGCGGCGCTGCGCGCATCCCAGCTGGGTCTGGACGTTGCCCTGATCGAGAAGAACAAGCTCGGCGGCACCTGCCTGCACAACGGCTGCATCCCCACGAAGGCTCTGCTGCACGCGGGTGAGATCGCGGACCAGGCTCGCGAAGCGGCCCAGTTCGGCGTGAAGGCCACCTTCGAGGGCATCGACATCGCGGGTGTGCAGAAGTACAAGGACGAGGTCATCTCGGGCCTGTACAAGGGCCTGCAGGGCCTGGTCGCCTCCCGCAAGGTGACGTACATCGAGGGTGAGGGCCGCCTTTCCTCGCCGACCTCCGTCGACGTGAACGGGCAGCGCATCCAGGGCCGCCACATCCTGCTGGCGACCGGCTCCGTGCCGAAGTCCCTGCCAGGCCTGGACATCGACGGCAACCGCATCATCTCCTCGGACCACGCGCTGGTCCTGGACCGCGTGCCCGAGTCCGCGATCGTCCTGGGCGGCGGCGTCATCGGCGTCGAGTTCGCCTCGGCGTGGAAGTCCTTCGGTTCCGAGATCACCGTCATCGAGGGCCTCAAGCACCTCGTGCCGGTCGAGGACGAGAACAGCTCCAAGCTGCTGGAGCGCGCCTTCCGCAAGCGCGGCATCAAGTTCAACCTCGGCACCTTCTTCGACAAGGCCGAGTACACGGAGAACGGCGTCCGCGTGACGCTGGCCGACGGCAAGACCTTCGAGGCCGAGGTGCTGCTGGTCGCCGTCGGCCGCGGCCCGGTCTCGCAGGGCCTGGGCTACGAGGAGCAGGGCGTCGCGATGGACCGCGGCTACGTCCTGGTCGACGAGTACATGCAGACCAACGTGCCGACGATCTCGGCCGTCGGTGACCTCGTCCCGACCCTCCAGCTCGCGCACGTCGGCTTCGCCGAGGGCATCCTGGTCGCGGAGCGTCTGGCCGGTCTCAAGGCCGTCCCGATCGACTACGACGGTGTCCCGCGCGTCACCTACTGCCACCCCGAGGTCGCTTCCGTCGGCATCACCGAGGCCAAGGCCAAGGAGATCTACGGCGCGGACAAGGTCGTGGCCCTGAAGTACAACCTGGCGGGCAACGGCAAGAGCAAGATCCTGAAGACCGCGGGCGAGATCAAGCTCGTCCAGGTCAAGGACGGTGCCGTGGTCGGCGTCCACATGGTCGGTGACCGGATGGGCGAGCAGGTCGGCGAGGCCCAGCTGATCTACAACTGGGAGGCCCTGCCGGCCGAGGTCGCGCAGCTCATCCACGCGCACCCGACCCAGAACGAGGCGCTCGGCGAGGCCCACCTGGCCCTGGCCGGCAAGCCGCTTCACTCGCACGACTAGTTCGTCCCGGGCGCGACGACCACTTCCGCACTTTCGTAAGGAGCAACAGAAACCATGTCGGTTTCCGTAACCCTTCCGGCGCTCGGCGAGAGCGTCACCGAGGGAACTGTCACCCGCTGGCTGAAGGCCGAGGGCGAGCGCGTCGAGGCCGACGAGCCGCTGCTCGAGGTCTCGACCGACAAGGTCGACACCGAGATCCCGTCGCCCGTCGCCGGCATCCTGGCCTCGATCAAGGTCGCCGAGGACGAGACCGTCGAGGTCGGCGCCGAGCTGGCCGTCATCGACGACGGCTCCGGCGCCCCGGCCGCGGCCCCGGCCGCCGAGCCGGCCGCCGCCGAGGCCCCCGCGGCCGCTCCGGCCCCCGTCGCCGAGGCCCCCGCGGCCCCGGCTCCGGTCGCCGAGGCGCCCGCCGCCGAAGCCCCTGCCGCCTCCGGCACCGATGTCGTGCTGCCCGCCCTGGGCGAGTCCGTCACCGAGGGCACCGTCACCCGCTGGCTGAAGGCCGTCGGCGAGTCGGTCGAGGCCGACGAGCCGCTGCTGGAGGTCTCCACGGACAAGGTCGACACCGAGATCCCCGCACCGGTCTCCGGCACCCTGCTGGAGATCCTGGTCGGCGAGGACGAGACCGCCGAGGTCGGCGCCCGTCTGGCCGTCATCGGCGTCGCCGGTGCCGCCCCGGCCGCTGCCGCTCCGGCCGCCGCCCCGGCTCCGGTCGAGGCCGCTCCGGCTCCGGCCGCCGCTCCGGCTCCCGCCGCGGCTCCGGCTCCGGCTCCGGTCCAGCCCGCCCCGGCCGCCGCTCCGGCTCCGGTCCAGGCCGCCGCGCCCGTCGCCGCTCCGGCTCCGGTGACCCCGGCTCCGGCCGCTGCCCCGGCCGCTCCGGCCGCCGCTCCGGTGTCCGCCGGTGACGAGGGCGCGTACGTGACCCCGCTGGTGCGCAAGCTCGCCTCGGAGTCCGGCGTGGACCTGTCCGCGGTCTCGGGCACCGGTGTGGGTGGCCGTATCCGCAAGCAGGACGTCCTGGCCGCCGCCGAGGCCGCCAAGGCCGCCGCTGCCGCCCCGGCTCCGGCCGCCGCCGCCCCGGCCGCCGCGAAGGCTCCGGCCGCCGCGGTCTCCGAGCTGCGCGGTCAGACGGTCAAGATGACCCGCATGCGCAAGGTCATCGGCGACAACATGATGAAGGCCCTGCACTCGCAGGCGCAGCTCAGCTCCGTGGTCGAGGTGGACATCACCAAGATCATGAAGCTGCGCGAGAAGGCCAAGGCCGGCTTCCTCGCCCGCGAGGGCGTCAAGCTGTCCCCGATGCCGTTCTTCGTCAAGGCCGCCGCCCAGGCGCTGAAGGCCCACGCGGTCGTCAACGCCCGGATCAACGAGGACGAGGGCACCATCACCTACTTCGACTCGGAGAACATCGGCATCGCCGTGGACTCCGAGAAGGGCCTGATGACCCCGGTCATCAAGGGTGCGGGCGACCTCAACCTGGCGGGCATCTCCAAGGCGACCGCCGACCTGGCCGCCAAGGTCCGCGGCAACAAGATCACGCCGGACGAGCTGTCGGGCGCGACCTTCACCATCAGCAACACCGGCTCGCGCGGTGCGCTGTTCGACACGGTCATCGTGCCCCCGAACCAGGTCGCCATCCTGGGCATCGGTGCCACGGTGAAGCGCCCGGTGGTCATCGAGACCGCCGAGGGCACCAACATCGGCATCCGCGACATGACGTACCTGACCCTGTCCTACGACCACCGCCTGGTGGACGGCGCGGACGCGGCCCGGTACCTCACCGCGGTCAAGGCGATCCTCGAAGCCGGCGAGTTCGAGGTCGAGCTCGGCCTCTGAGCCGAACGGCTTGTAACCAGCCTCACTGTCGGCGCCCCCGTCCGGGATACTCCCGGGCGGGGGCGCCGCCGTATTGTCTACGCATCAGGCCCCGCGTGACCCCTGCACACCCACCAGGAGATGAAGCCCCGATGATCACCCCACCCGTCGTGCACTCGCTGCGCGAGCAGATCCGCGAGCACATCGTGGAGGGGATCGTCAGCGGGCGCTGGAAGCCCGGTGAGCGGATCGTGGAGCGGCGCATCGCCGTGGAGCTGGAGGTCAGCCAGACCCCCGTACGGGAGGCGCTGCGCGAGCTGGAGACGCTGCGGCTGATCGAGTCCGCGCCGAACAAGGGCGTGCGCGTGCGGAACCTCTCCGCCGCGGACCTGGAGGAGATCTACCCGGTCCGGGCCGGTCTGGAGCAGATCGCGGCCGAGCTGGCGGCCCCGCGGCTGGCCGCGGACTGCTCGGCGCTGGAACCGCACGTGGCGGCGCTGTGGGAGGCCGACCGGGCCGAGGACGGGACCGCCCAGGTGCGGCACACCGTCGGGTTCCACCGGGAGATGGTGCGGGCCGCCGGGAACAGCGTGCTGCTGCACACCTGGGAGAGCCTGGGCATCGAGGTGTTCACGGCCCTGTCCATCCGCTGGCTGGGCACGGTGCAGAAGTCCTACGCGGAGGAGCACGAGGCGCTCGTCGAGGCCTTCCGCAGTCGTGATCCGGACATCGGTGTGCTGGTGAAGCGGCATGTCCTGGGGTGCGCACCCCGGGCCTGAGACGCCGTTTCGCCCCGTTTTGACCGGGCACCGCGTGCCCGTTTCCCTGGCACGCGGTGCCGACTTTTGTCGGATCGACATTTCTTCGTCACTTTTATTTGATCGATCATCGATCAGGGATTTACAGTCGTCGCGGACCTCAACCAGGTCCATCGACCCTGTCCTGCCCGTCAGGGATTTTCTTCACCACCTCTCCTTTGTCCGGAAGGCGGCGCACAGCGATGTCCGACCCCGTAGGAAAGCTTCCGAGCGAGCTCGACCAGCTCCCGGACCGCGACACCGAGGAGACCGCCGAATGGGCGGCCTCCCTCGACGCCGTCGCACAGGCCGCCGGTACGCGCCGCGCCGAATACCTGCTCCGCCGCACGCTCCAGCACGCCGAGGCCGCCGGCCTGGCCCTGCCGAAGCTGCTGGAGACGGACTACGTCAACACCATCCCCACCGCCGCGGAGCCCGAGTTCCCGGGTGACGAGGCGATGGAAGCGAAGATCACCGCCTGGAACCGCTGGAACGCGGCCGCCATGGTGACCCGCGGCTCCAAGTACGGCGTCGGCGGCCACATCGCCACCTTCGCCTCCGCCGCGTGGCTGTACGAGACCGGCTTCCAGCACTTCTTCCGCGGGAAGGAGGCCGACGGATCGGGCGACCAGCTCTACATCCAGGGCCACGCCTCCCCCGGCATCTACGCCCGCGCCTTCCTCGACGGCCGGATCTCCGAGCAGCAGCTCGACAACTTCCGCCAGGAGTCCGGCGGCAACGGCCTGCCGTCCTACCCGCACCCGCGGCGCCTGCCGTGGCTGTGGGAGTTCCCCACGGTCTCCATGGGCCTCGGCCCGCTCTCCGCGATCTACCAGGCGCGCTTCAACCGCTACCTGCAGAACCGCAGCATCAAGGACACCGCGAACTCGCACGTCTGGGCCTTCCTCGGCGACGGCGAGATGGACGAGCCCGAGTCGACCGCCGCCCTGGCCCTGGCCTCCCGCGAGCGGCTCGACAACCTGACCTTCGTCATCAACTGCAACCTGCAGCGCCTCGACGGTCCGGTCCGCGCCAACTTCCGCGTGGTCCAGGAGCTGGAGGCGCAGTTCCGCGGCGCCGGCTGGAACGTCATCAAGACCCTGTGGGGCTCCGCCTGGGACGAGCTGTTCCAGCTCGACACCACCGGCGCCCTCGTACGCCGCCTGCGCGAGGTACCCGACGCGCAGTTCCAGACGTACGCGACCCGCGACGTGGCCTACATCCGCCAGCACTTCTTCGGCGCCAACGCCGAGCTCACCGCCCTCGCCGGCCTGCTCTCCGACGCGAAGATCGCCGAGTGCTTCCACACCTCGCGCGGCGGCCACGAGCCCCGCAAGGTCTACGCCGCGTACAAGGCCGCGCTGGAGCACAAGGGAGCGCCGACGGTCATCCTGGCGCAGACCGTCAAGGGCTACACGCTGGGTGCCGGGTTCGAGTCGAAGAACGCGAACCACCAGATGAAGAAGCTGACGATCGACGAGTTCAAGAGCATGCGCGACAAGCTCGACCTCCCGATCCCGGACAGCGCCTTCGAGGGCGGCCAGGTCCCCTACGGCCACCCGGGCGCGAACAGCCCCGAGGTGCGGTACCTCAACGAGCGCCGCGCGGCCCTCGGCGGCCCGGCCCCGGCCCGCAAGGTCCACCACGTGGCCCTGCCCGCCCCGGCCGACCGCTCCTTCGCCCCGCTGCTCAAGGGCTCCGGCAAGCAGGAGATGGCCACCACCATGGCCTTCGTCCGTCTCGTCAAGGACCTGATGCGGGACAAGGAGACCGGCAAGCGCTGGGTGCCGATCGTCCCCGACGAGGCCCGTACCTTCGGTATGGAGTCCCTCTTCCCGTCGGCCGGCATCTACTCGCCGCTGGGCCAGACGTACGAGCCGGTCGACCGCGACCAGCTGATGTACTACAAGGAGGCCAAGGACGGCCAGATCCTCAACGAGGGGATCACCGAGGCCGGCGCCATGGCCGACTTCATCGCCGCCTGCACGTCGTACGCGACGCACGGCGAGCCGATGATCCCCTTCTACATCTTCTACTCGATGTTCGGCTGGCAGCGCACCGCCGACCAGATGTGGCAGCTCGCCGACCAGCTCGGCAAGGGCTTCATCGTCGGCGCCACCGCCGGCCGCACCACGCTGACCGGTGAGGGCCTGCAGCACGCGGACGGCCACTCGCACCTGATCGCGTCCACGAACCCGGCGTCGCTCAACTACGACCCGGCCTTCGCGTACGAGATCGCGGTGATCGTCAAGGACGGTCTGCGCCGCATGTACGGCGAGACGCCGGAGGACGTCTTCTACTACCTGACGGTCTACAACGAGCCGAAGGTGCAGCCGGCCATGCCGGAGGGCGTGGAAGAGGGCATCCTCAAGGGCCTCTACCGCTTCAACCAGGCCTCCGACCTGGAGAACGCGCCCGCCGCCGACGCCGCGAAGATCCAGCTGATGGCCTCGGGCACCGCGATCCACTGGATCCTTGAGGCGCAGGCGCTGCTCGCCGCCGAGTGGAACGTGGCCGCCGACGTCTGGTCCGCCACCTCCTGGGGCGAGCTGCGCCGCGACGCGCTGGAGTGCGACGAGGCGCTGCTGCGCGGCGAGGTGCGCACCCCGTACGTCACCCGCGCGCTGGAGGGTGCGGCGGGCCCGGTCCTCGCGGTGTCCGACTGGATGCGTCAGGTCCCGGACCAGATCAGCCAGTGGGTGGAGCAGGACTACACCTCGCTGGGCACCGACGGCTTCGGCCTGTCCGACACCCGTGAGGGCGCCCGCCGTCACTTCGGTGTCGACGCCCGGTCGATCGTGGTGGCCGCGCTCGCCCAGCTTGCCCGGCGCGGCGAGGTACCGGCCTCCGCGGTCAAGGAGGCCCGGGAGCGCTACGGCCTCTGAGCCGTGTGAATCCGGACGAGAAGGGCCGGTGTCCGCCCCTCAGGGGGTGGGCACCGGCCTTTCGCCGTACGAGCGGTGGCGGCGCCGGGGCGCAGCCGTGATGCTGGAGCCGTGATGGACGAGACGGAGTTCTGGGAGATCGTCGACCGTACCCGTGAGGCCGCCGACGGCGACCCCGAGGAGCATGCCGAGTTGCTCGTGGAGCGGCTGGCGCAGCTCGATCCGGACTCCGTCCTGGACTTCGCCCGCCACTTCGAGTCCCGGTACAACCGGGCGTACACCTGGGACCTGTGGGGCGCGGCCTGGGTGCTGCTCGACGGGGCGAGCGACGACGCCTTCGACTACTTCCGCTGCTGGCTGATCGGCCAGGGGCGGGAGGTCTTCGAGGGTGGCGTGCACGACCCGGACCACCTGGCGGAGCTGCTGGGCGACTTCGACGAGGAGATCGACGGGGACGGCGAGGAGCTCGGGTACGCGGCCGACGAGGCGTACGAGCAGCTGACCGGGGCCGTGGCCCCGGACCTGGGGATCCCACTGCAGGCGGCGGAGCCGGTCGGCGCCCCGCTGGACTTCGAGAACGAAGCCGTGCTCGCGGAGCGCTTCCCCCGGCTCTGGGACCGTTTCCGGGGCTGACGCCCCGGTTCAGCAGTGCGTGCCGCCGTCGATGCGGATCTCGGTGCCGGTGATGAAGGCGCCGTCCTCGGAGCCCAGCATGGCGACGACGCCCGCGACGGTCTCGGGGCCGGCGAAGCCCTGGCCGATGGCCGGGGCGAGCTTGGTGAAGAGGGACCAGTCGGTGTCCTCGGGCAGGCCGGGGCCGTTGCCGGTGGTCATGCCGCTCTCGATGGAGCCGGGCGCGACGCTGACGAAGCGCAGGCCCTGCTTGCTGTACTCGGCGGCGAGCGCGTGGGTCATGGACTGGATGCCGCCCTTGCTGGCCGCGTAGGCGGACATGTAGGGGTGGGCGAAGGACGCCGAGGTGGAGCTGAAGTTCACGACGACCGGCCGGTCCCCGGCGAGCAGGGTCGGCAGGGATTCGCGGATCATCAGGAAGGTGCCGGTCAGGTTGACCGCGATGACCTGGTTCCACAGCTCCAGCGTGGTCCGGTGCGTGTGCGCGGAGCGCAGGATGCCCGCCGCGTTGACGAGGACGTCGATCCCGCCGAGGGTGCGGGTCGCGGCGGCCACGCCCTCCTTGACGGAGCTCTCGTCGGATATGTCGAGGAGCGCGGTGGTCAGCCGGTCCCCGTGGCCCGCGGCGGCGGCGTGTTCGGCGGTGGCCTTCAGGCCGGGCTCGCTGACGTCCACGGCGTGGACCCGGCCGCCCTCGGCGAGGAGGCGGTGGACGGTGGCGCGGCCGATGCCGGAGCCGCCGCCGGTGATGAGGACGCGACGTCCTTCGTAACGGTTCATGGCGTGAGCGTACCGAAGTGGTGGCACGTTTTGTCAGGTCGACAAAGAATGACTTCGCGGGAGAGGGCGGGCGGTAGGCTTCCCCCGTGAGATCCCCTCGTCCGTACGCCCCCCAGGCCGGCCCCGGAGCCCAGTCGCTGACCGAGCGCCGCAAGGCCGCCACACAGCTCGACATCGCCCGCGCGGCCTGCGAGCTGTTCGCCGAGCACGGCCCCGACGGCACCACCGCCGAGGACATCGCCCACCGGGCCGGCGTGGCGCTGCGCACCTTCTACCGCTACTTCCGCAACAAGCAGGAGGCCGTAGCCCCGCTGCTGGCGGGCGGCGGCGACGCCTGGCGCGCACTGCTGGCGGAGGAGGACCCGGGCACCCCCCTCGCGGAGGCGCTGGAACGCGCCGTCACCCGGTCGCTGAGCGGCCCCCAGGCGGTCGAGGAGGGCCTGGAGGTGACCCGCGGCCTGCTGCAGGCGGCGGCGGACGACCCGGCGCTGCGCGCGGTCTGGTACCGCGTGAACCAGGAGTCCGAGGAGCGCCTGGCGCCGGTGATCGGCAGGCTGGCGGGGGCGGAGGCCGACGCACGGGAGGTGCGGCTGCTCGCGGCCGCCGCCACGGACGCGATCCGCGTGGCGCTGGAACTGTGGTCGACGACGGACGCCCCGGTCTCGGGGCCCGGCTCCCCCGCCGAGCTCGCGGTCCTGTGTCTGCGGGACCTCACAGGGGCGATGCCCCTGCTGCGCTGAGCCTGCGCGGCAGGGGCATCATCCCGGTCCCACGAGCCTTCGCGGTCGGATCGACCTCAGCGGCCACCGCCCCAGCCGCCGCCGTGGCCGCCACCGCCGCCATTGCCGCCGCCCCAGTCACCGTTGCCGCCCCGGCCGCCACCCCAGTCACCGCCGTGGCCGCCACCGCCACCCCAGTCACCGTTGCCGCCCCGGCCGTTGCCCCAGTCGCCGTTGCCACCGCGGCCGCCGCCCCAGTCACCGTTGCCACCGCGGCCGTTGCCCCAGTCGTTCCAGTGGCCGTTGCCGCCGCGGCCGGAGTCGTTCCAGTTCGCGTCGTCGCGCCAGTTGTTGCCGTTGTGGTGGCGCCAGTCGGAGTCGTTCCAGTTGCCGTCCCGCCAGTAGCCGCGGTCGCCGCCGACGCCCGCGTGGTCCCAGCACCAGCTGGGCCGGTCGCGCCAGTCGCGGTTGCAGCAGTGGTCCCACCGCGCGTCGGAACGGTTCGAGGGGTACCGGTGGCAGTCGTAGCCGCCGTTCCCGCCGCCGCTGCCGGAGACGACCGAGGCCGAGGCACTGGCGACGGGCAGCAGACCGATGGCGATTCCTGCGGCTCCTGCCATGGTTGCCGCAACGATCCTACGGCGCATTCTCATGCACCTCCGAACATGTCTCGCTTATCAGGCCTTTACGGTCCTCTCCACCGTCACTCCGCCCGGCCGACCTGTCAAAGCGGAAAGGCCCCCCGCCGCGCTCCGTGGAGCGTGGCAGGGGGCCTCCCATCAGGCATTTCTAGAGGTCGAAGTACAGCTCGAACTCGTGCGGGTGCGGGCGCTGCGCGATCGGGGCGATCTCGTGCGTGCGCTTGTAGTCGATCCAGGTCTCGATCAGGTCGGGGGTGAAGACACCGCCGGCCAGGAGGTACTCGTGGTCCTCCTCCAGGGCCTTGAGGACGTCCTCAAGGCTGGTCGGGACCTGCGGGACGTTCGCGTGCTCGTCCGGGGAGAGCTCGTAGAGGTCCTTGTCGATCGGCTCCATCGGCTCGATCTTGTTCTTGATGCCGTCGAGGCCCGCGAGGAGCAGGGCCGAGAAGGCCAGGTACGGGTTCGAGGACGGGTCCGGCGCGCGGAACTCGACGCGCTTGGCCTTCGGGTTCGAGCCCGTGATCGGGATGCGCATGGCGGCGGAGCGGTTGCGCTGCGAGTACACCATGTTGACCGGCGCCTCGAAGCCCGGCACCAGGCGGTGGTACGAGTTCACCGTCGGGTTGGTGAAGGCGAGCAGCGACGGGGCGTGCTTGAGGATGCCGCCGATGTAGTAGCGGGCGGTGTCCGACAGGCCCGCGTAGCCGGCCTCGTCGTAGAAGAGCGGCTCGCCGCCGGCCCACAGCGACTGGTGGACGTGCATGCCCGAGCCGTTGTCACCGAAGATCGGCTTCGGCATGAAGGTCGCGGTCTTGCCGTTCTTCCAGGCGACGTTCTTCACGACGTACTTGAAGAGCATCAGGTCGTCGGCCGCGGCCAGCAGCGTGTTGAACTTGTAGTTGATCTCGGCCTGGCCGCCGGTGCCGACCTCGTGGTGCTGGCGCTCGACCTGGAGGCCCTGGGCGTCCAGCTCCAGGGAGATCTCGGCGCGCAGGTCCGCGAAGTGGTCGACCGGGGCGACCGGGAAGTAGCCGCCCTTGTAGCGGACCTTGTAGCCGCGGTTGTTCTCCTCGGAGCCGGTGTTCCAGGCGCCGGCCTCGGAGTCGATGTGGTAGAAGCCCTCGTTCGCGGTGGTCGCGAAGCGCACGCTGTCGAAGATGTAGAACTCGGCCTCGGGACCGAAGAACGCGGTGTCGGCGATGCCGGTGGAGGCGAGGTACGCCTCGGCCTTCTTCGCGATGTTGCGCGGGTCGCGGCTGTAGGCCTCACCCGTGATCGGGTCGTGGATGAAGAAGTTGATGTTCAGCGTCTTGTCGCGACGGAACGGGTCCAGGCGCGCGGTGGTGATGTCGGCGCGCAGGGCCATGTCGGACTCGTGGATCGCCTGGAAGCCGCGGATCGAGGATCCGTCGAAGGCGAGCTCCTCCGCCGGGTCGAACGCCCGCGCCGGAATCGTGAAGTGCTGCATCACACCCGGCAGGTCGCAGAAGCGGACGTCGACGAACTTGACGTCGTTCTCCTCGATGTACTGCTTGACTTCGTCGGCGTTCTGGAACATCCAACTCCTCCTACTCCCGGCCCCGGGGGAGGGACGGGCTTTATAGCTCGTGGTGCGTCAGTGCGGTGCCGCACGCTGACCCGACCATAAGCAGACGGGATTTCCCAAGCGTGACCCATTTGTTTCGCACAAGTTAACCAGGGTCCGGCCGGAGTGCCGTGAGGCGCCACCGGTACCGTGGTCGGGTGGACAACAGACAGGCAATCGGATCCTGGCTCTCCGGCCCCAAGGCGGCCGCCGAGGACATGGGCGTCGACTTCGGCCATCCGGGCCAGCGGCTCGGCCTGCCGCAGGAGGGGCCCGGCTCGGTGGCGCGGTTCGGGCGCCGGATCGGAGCCGTGACCATCGACTGGATCGGCTGCCAGCTCATCGCGTACGGGCTGATCACCGGCAGGGACCTGGGCGCCGCGGGCAACTGGACCCTCGGGCTCTTCGTGGTCCTGGCGATCCTGACGGTCGGCACCGTGGGCTTCACACCCGGCAAGCGGGCCCTGGGCCTGCGGGTGGTCGCGGAGGACGGCGGCCGGCTCGGCTTCGGCCGGGTGGCCGTGCGCACGCTGCTGCTGGCCCTGGTCATCCCGGCGCTGATCTGGGACCGCGACGGCCGCGGTCTCCACGACCGCCTCGCGCGCGCCGTCCAGGTCCGCATCTGAGTCCACCGAGACCGGGACAGGGGCGCCCCCGAGCCGGTCGGCTCGGGGGCGCCCCTGTCCCGTATACGAAAATCGGCTGAGCGCGTCGGCGCGTCAGCGCATCTTTCCGCCGCGCGGCATCTTCATGCCCTTGGGCATGGGGCCCTTCGGCAGCGGCATGTTGCTCATGAGGTCGCCCATGGCCCGCAGCTTGTCGTTGACCTGGGTGATCTGGGGTCCGGTCAGTACGCGCGGCAGCTTGAGCAGGGTGGTGCGCACCTTCTTGAGCGGCACCTCGCCCTCGCCCGTGCCCACGATGAAGTCGTGGACCGGCACGTCCGGCATGATCCGGGCCATCTTCTTCTTCTCGTTCGCGAGCAGCGGCTTCACGCGGTTCGGGTTGCCCTCGGCGATCAGCACGACACCGGCCTTGCCCACGGCGCGGTGGACGATGTCCTGCTGCCGGGTCATCGCGATGGCCGGGGTGGTCGTCCAGCCCCGTCCCACGTTGTCCAGTACGGCCGCGGCCGCTCCCGGCTGCCCCTCCATCTGCCCGAAGGCAGCCCGCTCGGCCCGTCGCCCGAAGACGATCGCCATCGCGAGGAACGCCACCAGGAAGCCCAGGATGCCCAGGTAGACCGGGTGGTCGATCAGGAAGCCGATCGCAAGAAAGACACCGAAGGTGACGATTCCCACGCCCGCGACGATCAGACCGACCTTCGGGTCGGCCTTGCGCGTCATCTTGTACGTCAGGGCGATCTGCTTCAGTCGCCCGGGGTTCGCAGCAGTCTCTGCGTTTGACTTCCTCGCCATACCCAGAGTTTACGTGGCCTGCGGGGTTCGGGTAGCCGCGGCCTCAAGTACGTGTTCGGTTTCGACGCGGTCCTTGGCCCTCTTGCGGTCCTCCAGGACCGCCGTCCAGGCGTTGCGGCGGGCCCCGCTCATGAGGAGGGACTCGATGCCCCGGAAGGCGTCGGAGAGCGTCGGGATGGCGATGGCGCGTACGGGCGCGGCCTGCATGATGTCGATCCCTTTCACGATGCTCACGTCTGCGCGAGGCGGGCGGGTGTCTACGGTGCGTGGTCCAAGCGTCACTGACTGGTGTTACCAGGGCGTGACCGGGCGGTCAAATGTGATGGACACGTTGCATACGCCGACGCGGCCCGCCGGGTTCTCTCCTCGGGAAAGAGCCTAGGGGCCGCGCCGATGCGGTATTACTCGTTGGTAGCACTTTGTGCGCGACTTCACACGTACAGTCGCGCCGCACGTCACACGGCCGCGCGCCGCTCGCCCTCTCGGCCGAGCTCCGCCTCGCCACCGCTGCGGCCGCGTGCCCGCCCTCCCGCTCCGGGCGGACCCGCGACCTACGCCACGGCTCCGCTGCGCTTCTCCATCGCCTGCTGGTAAAGACGACCCGCCCGGTACGACGAACGGACGAGCGGGCCGGACATCACGCCCGAGTAGCCGATCTCCTCGGCCTCCTTCGCCAGCTCCACGAACTCGGCCGGCTTCACCCAGCGCTCGACGGGGTGGTGCCGCGGCGAGGGCCGCAGGTACTGGGTGATGGTGATGAGCTCACAGCCGGCCTCGTGCAGGTCCTTCAGGGCCTGCGAGACCTCCTCGCGCTCCTCGCCCATGCCGAGGATCAGGTTCGACTTGGTGACCAGGCCGTACGCGCGCGCCTTGGTGATCACATCGAGCGAGCGCTCGTAGCGGAAGCCGGGGCGGATCCGCTTGAAGATCCGGGGCACCGTCTCGACGTTGTGCGCGAAGACCTCGGGGCGGGAGGCGAAGACCTCCTCCAGCAGCTCCGGCACCGCGTTGAAGTCGGGGGCCAGCAGCTCGACCTTGGTGTGGCCGGCCTCGCGGCCCGCCGTCTGCTGGTGGATCTGGCGCACGGTCTCCGCGTACAGCCAGGCACCGCCGTCGGCGAGGTCGTCGCGGGCGACACCGGTGATGGTGGCGTAGTTCAGGTCCATCGTGACGACGGACTCGCCGACGCGGCGCGGCTCGTCGCGGTCCAGCGCCTCGGGCTTGCCCGTGTCGATCTGGCAGAAGTCGCAGCGCCGGGTGCACTGGTCACCGCCGATGAGGAAGGTGGCCTCGCGGTCCTCCCAGCATTCGTAGATGTTGGGGCAGCCGGCCTCCTGGCACACCGTGTGCAGTCCTTCGCCCTTCACCAGGGCCTGCATCTTGGTGTACTCGGGACCCATCTTCGCCCGCGTCTTGATCCACTCGGGCTTGCGCTCGATGGGGGTCTGGGCATTCCGGACCTCCAGACGCAGCATCTTGCGACCGTCGGGTGCGACTGCGGACACGACCGGCTCCCTGTGACTTCGATTGTTCGGGCGCCCACCAGGGTACGCCCGTAATTTCGTACGTTCTTACGCCGACCAACCTGCGAGCGGCCGGACTCATTCCCGTAGCCGGGAGGTCTCTATGCGGTCTCGATCTCGCGGGGACGCAACTCGGCGTGCTCCAGTACGTCCTTCAGGTGGCGCTCGACGACCGGGAGCACCTCGGCGATGGTGACGTCGCGGCCCAGTTCGTACGAGAGCGAGGTCACACCGGCGTCCCGGATCCCGCACGGGATGATCCGGTCGAACCAGGTGCTGTCCGGGTTCACGTTGATCGCGAAGCCGTGCATGGTGACGCCCTTGGCGACCCTGATCCCGATGGCGGCGAGCTTGCGGTCCTCCCGGCGCTGGCCGGCGTTGGAGGGGGCGTACTCGGGGCCGTTGAGCCGGGGGTCGAACTCCTCGTCGTGCAGGCGCGGGTCCAGCTCCAGCGAAAGGCCGCCGATCTTCGGGCGCTCCTCCATCGGGTCGCCGAGCACCCAGACGCCGGAGCGGCCTTCGACCCGGGTGGTTTCCAGCCCGAACTCCGCGGCGGTGCGGATCAGGGCCTCCTCCAGGCGGCGGACGTGGGCCACGACGTCCACCGGGCGGGGCAGCTTCATGATCGGGTAGCCGACCAGCTGGCCCGGGCCGTGCCAGGTGATCTTGCCGCCGCGGTCGACGTCCACCACGGGGGTGCCGTCCAGCGGGCGCTCGCCGGGGTCGGTGCGCCGGCCGGCCGTGTAGACCGGCAGGTGCTCCACCAGCAGGCAGGTGTCCTCGATCTCGTCCGCGAAGCGGGCCGCGTGCACCCTGCGCTGCTCTTCCCAGGCCAGGGTGTACTCGACGGATTCCGCTCCGAATCCCATACGGACAAACCCGAGCTCAGCCACCGCAGCGCCTCCTCATTGAACCTGCTGTGTGCACGTACTTCACTGAGCAAGGGTACGGCTGCCCGTCCCGGCCCCTTCAGGGCCCCGCGTGCGGCCCCGGCTCCGGCCCCGGCTCCGGCAGCGGCCACGGCCGTTGCTTCGGCCGTCGCCGGCCCTTCGGCGGGCGGTCCGGGTCCTCGTCCGCGCGCGGCAGCCGCCGGTGGCCCTCCGAGTGGTCATTCACCCAGCCGCACACACCACAGGCGTAACGCCCGTCGAGCCCCGCGATGTAGGTGCCGCAGCGCCGGCACTCGGCTTCGGTCAGCTCGGGCGGAGGCAGCGGAGCGGTGGAATCCGTCCGCTCCTCGGGCAGGTGTGACGGGTGGTGCCGGCGGGTCATGGCCCGCAGCGTACGCGGGCGGAGGGGACGAGTCCGTAAAGAGCCCTACCGATTCTGCACACAAACGAGTGAGTGCGGCCCTGAGCTGCATCTATGGACTGAACCATGTACTAGTCCCAGCATGAAGTCATCACCGGTGCTCAGTAGCCGTTACGCGGCCAGCCCCTGATGCCGTCGTGGACGTTCACGGCCTGGACCATGGAGTCCGGCATCATGTGCCCGCACGTGTCGGCGGTGATGGTGATGGAGGCGTTTCCGAGCCATCGGGACACGGCCAGGATGGACAAGCCGTTCAGGAGACATGTCGAGGCGAAGTAGTGCCGGAGGTCGTGGCCGTCCCGCGTCGCGCGCTCCCTCGGGCCCAACGCCCTTGCCGGCCGCAGGCCACCGGGAACCGATCGCGCGGCGGTGGCGCCGCAGCTGCTGCGCGAGGAAGCGGAGGGTGGAGCTGGACACGTCGACGCCCGACGGGTAGACAAGCACGTGATGCCTCTGGTGGAGACGGTTCTCTTGGTCGAAAACCCATTTACCAGGGGCTTCACCACGTTGTCAGGCCAACATTCATACTCCAGAACCAGGTTGGAAAAGGCTCACGGTCTTAGTTTGGGTTTTGGAGCGCCTCTCCAGCCGTTTGGATAAAACGTGAGTAGCGTTCACGAAGCGGCATACTTGCGAACGCTGCCTCGAATGTCGCAGTGTCCGGTACTGAGGTCCTGGCTACAGCGACCCAGTCCTTCATTACGAAGACGGCTGAGGAAACTTCCCCGGAAAGCGCCTTAGCTGCATCGCTAAGCTGATCTGGCCCCCAGAGGCGTAGGTGATTTGCTGCGGTCATGAGAGGGAGGGCAGCCCCCTCTACCTTGAGGTGGTCTTCCTGGCTCGGAAGACCACCGGAGCTTAGCGCCCCGGTGGATGCGACCAACGCACGGCTGAAGTCTGAGTAGGTATCCATAATTTTTGTGCATGCCAGACGCCGCTGTTCGCGAGCCCAGTGTCGATGTTCGACTACAGCTTGATCGGCTGTCTGCTGGAGGAGGGCAGCAGACGTCTTTTCAGCGCTGATCCGTGCACCATACACGGCAGCTGCACCACCCACGACGGCTCCTACGAGTGCCGCCAAACCGGCGATGAGTGCTGCTAGACCTTGGTCCATAGAGACACTCTGAATGACTGATTCAGGTTTAGGTGGTAGCCGACACGCCTTCACGTGTCGTGTCGAAGTCACTGGCCCGATAGCCCGAGGGGCCATCTCAGTCGCGAGACCCTGCGCCACATCCTGCACGAGGGCAGAGTCCCCTGGCAGACCACCACTATCTGAAGATCCTCCAACGATCTCCACCGAGGACTCTCGGGTCCTGGCGACTCCTCCGTAATCAGCGATGCTCGACCACCAGGATCACCAACCTCGTCCAAGCCGTCCTCGCCCTGCATCTGGCCAGCTCAGGGTGAGGATGGAAAGGGCTCAGTAGTGGCCTACTGCAAGTTGGCGTTCCCGTGGCGAGGCCGGCGGGCCAGTGGCCTTGACTGTTCCGTACAGCCGATCCTCAACTCGACATAGCTAAGCCCTATAGATGGGACCGTACGCCGCTAACTGGTCCGGAGTAACCTCGTCGACCGTGAGGTTCCCGGTCCAAAGGTGGTCGCGGTAGCAGTACCCGTGAAGCTCGGCCCGTCGTCCCGGGGTGACCTTCCACGTGCCAGCGGGGAGCTTCACCACCACGTCGCTGCCGCACGTGAACGAGCGGCTCGCCTGTGCCATGATCCAGCGCGCATGGTCGGCGGACCCTTCCGTCTCCCGGCACATCGTCCGGGCTGTGTCCCATAGCCTCCCCCACTCGACCCCGGGAGTCAGCGGGCCGACGATCGCCACCTCTCCAATGCTCCGGCTGTCCAAAGAATGGGTGGCGTAGCCGTACACGGCGCCGAACATCCGGAACACGGTGACGCGGCTCCGCCCGGCCAAGGGCTCGACAACTGCCATGCGGCTAACCTCTGTTCGTGGGCGAGCCCCGGGCTCATTGGCCGCGCCCGGGGCTCATCTCTCGGGGTGGATCAGGCATGGAGCTGAGCCGTGCCGTTACCGGGGAGCGCTACGCGACTCCCTCAGCAGCCGTCGCCGTCGCCGCAGCAGGCTGGCGGGTTGCAGTCCTTCGCGGAGCCCCACAGCCGGTCATCGACGTGGAACCCGGCGGCGCTGACCCGGTCCACCACAGAGCCGATCAGCGGACGGGTACGGACGGTGGCCTTGGGTTCGTGTCCGAGGAAGAACCCGAACTGCTCGTCGCACCACGTGGCGTAGGCCTGCGTGTGGAGTACGAAGGAGTGCCAGCCGAGGTCCACGGCGTCCGACGGGGTCATGTCGAAGGCGCGGGCGTCGCCCATAACCTTGAGGAAGGCAAGGGCCTGGTCCACGATCCGCCGGGCGGTGGACAGCTCGTGTCCATACTCCTCGGCGCAGAATTCAGAGACCTTCTCGAACAGCTCGGGACTGACGAGGTCCCGCCCGTGCCGTAAGGCGACGGGCGATTCCAGCATGGTCGTCACAGTGAGATTCCCTCTCTCGACGGTTGGGGGCTGGTTACGCGGCGGGCGGGGGCGGCCACTTCGCTCCACCGCCGTCGCCGGACTTGTCGCCAGGGTCGGTCATCGCTGCGCCTCCTCTCGGCTCGCAGCCGGCATGGGTGCCCGCCCCCATAGGAGGCGGGAGTCTGTGACAGGCAGCGCGCCGCTTGATCGCGTGCTCGGCCTCCCATTGGAAGGCTCCGGAGCCTCGGATCGTGCCGCTGTGCTCGTCCTCGTGGCCCTGGTCGCGGACGCACTCGATCATGTAGTTCGACAGGTCACGGCCGGTAATGCGGCGATGAGTCTCGACCGCCTCGAGCGGGAGGAACGTGTACGCCCCGCAGTACCAGGGGGCGTCATCATGAACCGTGATCTTCACGTGCCGCTCCGGCGACGTAGGTGCGGGTGGCTGCCGATCTCCTGGTTGATCTTGGCCACCTCGCGCCACTCGCCCGCGTCGGCCGCCTCGTGCCGCTCCCCGTCCAGGGCGGTACACACGCCACACGTGGGGTCGTACGTCCGCCACTGGCCCTTGTCGAGGGCTGTGGCGACGGCCCTCACTGGTGGCCCTGGGCAGCGTGGCGACGGATCAACACGTTCCTGTCGCTCACGATCGTCCCCGCCAGAGGGCCCTTCGCCACAGAGCGCTCCTCGTCCCACTTCTGGCTGGCGGGAGGCTGCGGCCACGGGGACATGGAGAGCTTTGCTGCCTGCTGCTGTGCCGTCGTTGCTGCCGCCATCACCGCACCCCTTCGCTTCACCCATTGCTGCGTCGGCAGCAATAGTGACCAGGGCCGGAGACGGTTCCTAGCCGGTTTCCTGTTCCCTCAAAAACCCGTCCCGGATACCTTCAGCGAGGCTCTGCATTTCATCGCCGGACACCGCCGCTTTCTCGAATCCTTCGAACTTCCGAACGTACATTTCAACGTCGCGCGGATCCGTAACGACTATCTCGGCGTGCACCGTCTCAACGGTCACCATGCGGTCGTCTCGGACGACGAAGGCGTGATTGGCGATGTCCGTCTGCGGGACGGACAGCGGCACGACCCTGATGTCCACGTGCGCGAGGCGGGACATGGAGACGATCCGGTCGAGCTGCGCGGCCATCATCGGGGGCGGGACGATCCGCCACCGAAGGACGGGTTCGGTGATGACGAAGCGGAGCTTCTTCGTGCTGTCGAACAGCACCGCCTGACGTTCAAGCCTGCCGCTGATCGTGCGCGTGAGGGCCTCCTCGCTCAGGTCATGGCGCTGAAGGACGGCGCGGATGTACTCGGGTGTCTGGAGCAGCCCGGGTACCAGGGCGGGCTGGAACAGCCGCAGGACGGTCATTTGAGCTTCTAGGGCCTTCGCCGCCTGCTGGCCCTTGTGGATGCCGGCCCGCTTGAGGAGCCGCCAGGCGGTGGCTTCAGTGGTCGCCGCGCGGGCAGCTTCGGTGTACTCGGCTTTGATCACGTCAGAGACACCTATGGCCGTAAGGATGCGCTCCACGTCCGCGGCGCTGGGAAGGAGATTGGCGTTCTCAATCTTGGAGAGCTTGGACGGAGACATGAGGGCGCTACGGGCGACTGCTTTGGCTTCCTTGCCTGACGCCTCTCGCAGTGCCCGCAGCGCGGCCCCGAGCTGTGCCTTGTTCACTCGCCGTACTTGGCCCACCAGTCGGTGAACGGCTCCGCGTGGGCGAGTGCCGTTTCCCGGTAGACGACGTAAGCGGCAGCTTCGTCCTGTGACAGAACGTCGGCGCCGAGGTACGCCGCGGCGTCGTCGTATCGCATCACGGCCGTGTCCTTGGAGTCGAAGAGCCAGAAGTCCGGAACAGCGTCGAGCGGGTTCGGGGCGTCCGTCACGTCGAGGATGAAGAATTCTTCCCCGCCGGTCATGTTCGTCCGGTAGCCCCAGCCCAGCTCGAATCGGAGGTACTCCGTGAGAGGCCGCTTGAGGACGTGCACGCGGTACACCCGCTTGCCCTCGTGCGTGAGTTCCCTGAGTTCTTCAACCCATCCGGCGTTGTAGCCCTCAGGCCGCTCCTGACCGGCCTGGAAGGCCCGGTAGGCATCAACGTTCCCGGAACCGCTGTAGTCGTCCAGAGTCTCCAGGCGGAACGCCTCGTGCTGGAACCGCTCGAAGAGTTCGGCGAGAGTGCTAGACGAGGCCATCGGCAATGGCCTTCTTGATCAGCTCGACGGGGATCTCCACGAGGCTTTCGTGAGCGGGAATCTTGAGCCCGTGGTCGTCGGGCGTCTCGCCCTGCACAAGGAACGTGCCCCTGTCGGTCGCGTAGATCGTCGGGCAGTCCTTCACGTCAATCGTCGGGCAGTCCTTCACGTCACAGGTGCTGATCAGCTTGGTCACCTTCATGGCTTCCGGTTCCCCTCTCCCGTTCGGCGGAGTGCCGCGTTCGATGCTCCCGAGCCTGTGACCCCGGGGTCAAGCGATCACGATTGCGAGAACGGGAAACCGGCCCGGACAGCAGACGACCCCCGGCCTTGTGGTCGGGGGCCCTGTGCGCTGGATTCCAACACAGTGCAAGCACCGCTACGCCTAGCCAGTATTGACTTGGCTGGATATGTCGGTTATCGGTCGACGGCTCTTCCTGGCCACAGCCCACTGTCCACCCCGGGTCCTGTTCTGCACACGATCGGATGAATGTGGGGCAGAGAGGGCGGCCCGGCCGACGTTCGCCGCTACATTCACGCCGTTCAAGGGCCGGGACTCCGGTCCGTCACGTCAGGAAACCGTGGAGCCGATGACGGAACGACCTGCCCAGCGTGTCCCCAACCGGCAGCTCGCGGCGCTGATCGCGGAAGCCGGGTTCTCCAACGCCGGGCTCGCCCGCCGCGTCGACCAGCTCGGTCTGGAACACGGTCTCGACCTGCGGTACGACAAGACCTCCGTGACCCGCTGGCTGCGCGGCCAGCAGCCGCGCGGGACCACCCCGGCGCTGATCGCCGAGGTCTTCACCCGGCGGCTCGGCCGCCGGCTCTCCGCGCAGGACCTGGGCCTCGACGCCTGTGCCCCGGTCTACGCGGGGCTGGAGTTCGCGGCCACCCCGGAGGAGGCCGTGGACATCGCGAGCGGCCTGTGGCGCAAGGACTCCGGCTCCCACGCCGAGCTCCGGAAGATCGCCTTCACCCCGGCCGGGCTGGTCGTGCCCAGTCGCGACTGGCTGATCGGGCGGCCCGACGAGCGCGTGGCCCGGGGGGCGGAACCGGCCGCGGTCCGCGTCCCGCTCCAGGGCCGGACCTCGGTGCCGCGGCAGCGGCAGATCGACCGCGGGCCCGGACAGCGCGTGACGGCCGGCGACATCGCCGCGCTGCGGTCGGTGAGCGAGCTGTTCCGGACGTTGGACCACGCCTACGGCGGCGGACACGCCCGCCAGGCGCTCGTGCGGTACCTGGAGCACGAGGCCGAGCCGATGCTCCGGGGCACCTACGGCGAGACCACGGGGCGGCGGCTGTTCGCCGCCGCCGCGGACCTGACCCGGCTCGCGGGCTGGACCTCGTACGACATCGCCGCGCACGGACTCGCCCAGCGGTACTTCGTGCAGGCCCTGCGGCTCGCGCAGGCGGCCGGGGACCGCCCCTACGGCTCGTACGTGCTGGTCACCATGAGCCGGCAGGCGGTCTACCTCGGCCACGGCAGGGAGGCGGTGCAGCTGGCCCGGGTCGCCCAGCAGGGCGTCGGCTCCGGGCCGCCGCCCGTGGTGCAGGCACTGCTGCACGCGGCGGAGGCGCGGGGGCACGCGGTCCTCGGCGAGGTCCGGGCGGCCACGGCCTGCCTGGTGCGGGCCGAACGCGCGCTGGGCGCCGCCCGGCCGGGGGACGACGTGCCGCACTGGGCGCGCCAGTACGACGAGGCGCAGCTGGCGGACGAGTTCGGGCACTGCCACCGGGACCTCCAGCAGTACCGGGCCTCGGCGCAGCACGCGGAGCGGTCCCTGCAGCTCAGGGCGCCGGGGTTCGCACGGTCGCGGCTGTTCTGCCGGGTGGTGCTGGCCACGGCCCGGCTGGGACTGGGCGAGCTGGACCAGGCGTGCGCGCTGGGCGCGGAGGCGGCGCAGCAGGCGATGGAGATGCGGTCGGTGCGCGCGGTGGAGTACGTACGGGACTTCGAGCGGCGGCTGGAGCCGTACCGGGACGCCTCGGCCGTGCGGACGTACCGCGACCGGGTGGCGGCGCTGTCCTGAGCGGCAGCCCCGGATCGGCCGCCCCGGAGCGTCCTGTGCGCGGCAGGGGCCCGGTCCCGAGGCGGGAGGACCGGGCCCCTGGGTCGTGGGTGGTTCTCAGGCCGCCACCGGGAGTGCGGGCTCCGGGACCACCGGGAGCGGGATGCCGAAGTCGCGCAGGACCGCGCAGGCGGCGCGGCGGGCCGAGTGCAGGGCGCCCTGGACGGTGTTGGTGTCGCGGTGGTCGCCGCACACGTAGAGCCCGGCCAGTACCCGGACGGGGCGGCGCCGGTCGTGCGGCGGGGGCATCGCGGGGACGGCGTCCGGGGTGTGGTGGACGGCCAGCAGCTCCCACTCGCGGGTGCCGGTGTCGTAGAGGCGGGCGAGGCGCGAGGCGACGGTGCGCAGCGGTGGCGGCGGACCGAGCACGGTCGTGGTGACCAGGCTGCGGCCGGCCGGGGCCCGTGTGGGGTCGACCGCGCTCATGACGGCGGTGTGGCAGACGGGCCAGTCGGGGTCCCCGTCCACGATCAGCGAGGCGTCCCGGTGCAGCGGGGTCGCGGTGGCGTGGTGCAGGACGGTGAGCTCGTGGAATCCGGGCACGCGCAGGCCGGGCAGGAGTTCGGCGGCGGCGCGGGCGCCGGTGGCGAGCAGGACGGAGCGGCAGCGGAATTCGCCGTGCTCCTCGGTGGTGACCAGGTTGGTGGCCACCGACCGGACCGTGATGCCGGTCCGTACGGTGCCGGGCGGCAGGCCCGCGGCGAGCAGGTCGGGCAGGGCCGCCGCACCGCCTTCGGGTACGGCGAGGCGGCCGCGGGCGAAGGTGCGCAGGGCCAGGTCGGCGACCCGGCTGGAGGTGGTGAGCTCCGGGTCGTGGAGCAGGGCGGAGAGCAGCGGCCGGAGCACGCCGTGCAGGGTCCGCGACGGCAGGCCGCGGGTGCGCAGGGCGGCGGACGCGGTGCGTTCGGGCCGGGCGAGCAGCTTGTCCTCGGGCAGTGCGGCGAGCCTGCCGAGGGCGGCGCCGAGCCGGGCCTGGTCGAGGGAGCCGCTGGCCAGGGCGCGGGCGGGGGTGAGGGACGCGGCCCGCACCTGCCTGCCGTCGGTGTGGACCAGGGCCCCGGGCGAGAAGGGGCGCAGGACCAGGGCGCGCAGGGCGTGGGTGCGTTCGAGTTCGCTGTAGGCGGTGCTGAGCAACTGGGCCGTCCGGTCGAGCCGGAACCCGTCGGCGGATTCGGTGGCCATCCGCCCGCCGGGGCCGTCCGCGGCCTCCAGGACGGTGACCGTGACCCCGGCTGCGATCAGGTGGTGCGCGGCCGCGAGTCCTGAGACCCCGGCTCCTACGATGACGACGTCCGCATGGTGTGCGGCATTGGGTGCGCTGCTGAGCACGTGCCCCTCCCCGAGGTCGGCGCGGCTGTGTGGGGATCCTCCTTCCCCCAACCGGTCGCGCGGGAACCCCGGTTCGGCCGGGTATTGCGGACAGCTCCGGTCGCACAGCGGTCGCATCCGGGTCACGAACGGTCGCACACGGTCGCACGCCGTTCATTCGAGTGCGGCTATTCGAGTGCGGCGCGGATGGCCTGCTCGATGCCGGGGTCGCGGAAGACGAAACCGGACTCCAGGAGCCGGGCGGGGCGGGCCCGCTGACCGCCCAGCACGTCCTGGGAGAACTCCCCGAGCACGACCCGCAGGGCCACGGCCGGCACGGGCAGCACCGCCGGCCGGTGCAGCACCCGGCCCATGGCGGCGGTGACCTGCCGGTTGGTCAGCGGCTCGGGGGCGGTGAGGTTGACCGGACCGCTGAGCGAGGGGGTGTCGATGATGTGCCGCAGGGCCGCGACCTCGTCCCGGAGGGAGATGTACGGCCAGTACTGGCGGCCGTCGCCGAGCCGGCCCCCGACACCCGCGCGGAACAGGGGGAACATCCGCGCCCAGGCCCCGCCCTCCTTGGCGACGACCAGTCCGGTACGGGCGAACGCGGTCCGGATCCCGGCTTCCCGGGCGGGGGCGGCCGCGGCCTCCCACTCCACGCAGACCGAGGGCAGGAAGCCCTGACCGGCGGGGGCGTCCTCGTCCACGGGGCGGTCGCCGGTGTCCCCGTAGTAGCCGACCGCGGAGCCGCTGACCAGGACCGCGGGCGGCTCGTCGAGGCCGGCGAGGGCGTTCGCGAGCGCGGCGGTGCCCAGCACCCGGCTGTCGCGGATCTTCCGCTTGTACGCGGCGGTCCACCGGCGGTCCCCGAGCCCGGCCCCGGCCAGGTGCACGACGGCGCCGCAGCCGGCCAGCCCGGCCGGGTCCACATGGCCGCGCTCCGGATCCCACCGCGCCTCGTCCGGGGCGGCCGGCTCCCGCCGCACGAAACGCACCACCTCGTGGCCGTCCTCCCGCAGGGACCGCACGAGTGCACTGCCGATGAGCCCGGTCGACCCGGTGACTGCGATGCGCATGCCCCCATCCTGCCGGGTCGCTGCGCCGCGCTCGGGCCGTTCGGGGCGCGTCGTCGTCCTCCGCCGGAGGGGCGTCCCCCGGTGGACGTCACGAACCGGCGCTCCCGCGCCTCGATCTCCCCCGGCCACCGCTGACAACCGCACCCGAAGACCTGCGGAGGCAGGTTCAGGCCCCGCCGGCGTTCTGAGGCGCGGGGTTCGGGGCGGAGCCCCGGGGCCCCGTCAGGCGGTGGCGGCGCGGGGTTCGGGGCCCCGCCGGCGTTTGAGGCGCGGGGTTCGGGGCGCGGAGCCCCGGGGCCCCGTCAGGCGGTGGCGGCGCGGGTTTCGGGGCGGAGCCCCGGGGCCCCGTCAGGCGGTGGCGGTGCCGAGCCAGGTGCCGACCGCGTAGGTGACGGCCATCGCCAGGGCACCACCGGCCACGTTGCGGACGACCGCCCTCGGCACCGGCGCCCCGCCCAGCCGTGCGCTGAGCACCCCGCACAGCGTGAGCGCCCCCAGCACCGAGACCACCGTCACCGGCACCCGCGCCGACGGCCCCGGCAGGATGATCGCCAGCAGCGGCAGCAGCGCCCCCACCGTGAAGGCGACGAGGCTCGCGAAGGCCGCGTGCCAGGGATTGGCGAGTTCGTCCGGGTTGATCCCCAGCTCCACCCGGGCGTGGGCCCGCAGGGCGTCCCGCTCCGTGAGCTGCACCGCCGCCTCCCGGGCGACGTCCCGGCTCAGGCCCCGCTCCGCCAGCAGGTCGGTGAGCTCGTCGAGCTCCTCCTCCGGCTCTTCGGCCAGCTCCTTGCGTTCCATGTCGAGCGCGGCCCGTTCGGAGTCCCGCTGGGAGCTGACGGAGACGTACTCCCCCGCCGCCATGGACAGGGCGCCCGCCAGCAGCCCGGCGACACCGGCCGCCAGGATCGTCGCGCGGGACGTGGTGGAACCGGCCACGCCGACCACCAGGCCGGCGGTGGAGATGATCCCGTCGTTGGCACCGAGCACCCCTGCGCGGAGCCAGTTGAGGCGGGTGCTCATCCCCGCGCTCGCGGGGCCCTCGCCGGTGCCGTGCGCCTCGACGTGGGCGCGGCCGAGCGCCCTCCGGGGACCTTCGTTTCCCGTCACGCCACCACTGTCGCGGCCCGGGGCGCGGGGAGCCACCCGGCAGACCGGTCCGGGGTGCGCGGGCCGGGCCCGCGTACCAGGGTGGAGGGGTGAGACGCGGACGCGAGGATCCGGGCTGGCTGCACGGCGAGCCACCGCCGCGCTGGGCGCGGATCGCGCCCGCGGCGGCCCTGGTGGGACTCGTCCTCGCGCAGGCGCTGACGGCCGACGTGGAGCTGGGCTTCTTCCTGGCGGGTCTGCCCCCGGTGGCCGCCTTCGCCTACGGGGCGGCCGGGACCGCGGTCTTCGCCGCGATCGTCCTGCTGCTGCTGGGGGTGCACGACATCGGCGTCGCCCATGCCCGGGGCACGGACCTGGCCACGGTGGCCGTCGTCGGGCTGCTGAGCGTGGTCATCGCCTGGGTCCGCCAGCGCCGGGACGAACAGCTGGTCAGCGTGCGGACCGTCGCGGAGGCGGCCCAGCTGGCGGTGCTGCCGCCGGTGCCCGAACGGGTGGGCGAGGTGCGCTGCTCGGCCCTCTACCGGGCGGCGCAGCGCGGCACGCTGGTGGGCGGCGACCTGTACGACGTACGGGTCGGGCCGTTCGGGGTACGGGCGCTGGTCGCGGACGTGCAGGGGCACGGCCTGGCGGCGGTGGCCACGGTGGCGGCGCTGCTCGGCGCCTTCCGCGAGGCCGTGCTCGACGACGCGGAGCTGGCGGCGGTGGCGGTCCGGCTGGACCGGCGGTTGCTGGCGGACGCGGCCGACGCCCACGTCGACCATCCGGAGCTGTTCGCGACGGCGGTGCTGGTGGAGTTCCCGCCGGGGCTGGACCTCGTACGGTTCGTGTCGTGCGGGCATCCGCCGGCGCTGCGGCTGCGGGGGGCGGCGGTGGACGAGGTGCCGGTCGAGCCGGGCCCTCCGCTGGGTCTGGGGCTGGCGGGGCTCGATCCGCCGAAGGTGGTGGAGCTGCCCGTGCTGCCCGGGGACCGGTTCCTGCTGCACACCGACGGGGCGACGGAGGCCCGGGACGCGGCCGGGCACTTCTACCCGCTGGCGACCCGCGTGCCCTCACTGGCACGGGACCCGGCGGGACTGGTCGGGGCGGTGTGGCAGGACCTGGCGGCCTTCACGAACGGCGGGCCCGGCGACGACGTGGCCCTTCTGCTGCTCTCCCCGGACGGCCGCGCGTGACCTCCCCGCCCGGGGCCCGGACCGGGCGCGGCGTGGCCCGGACCGGGCGCGCCGCCCTGGAGGGGCCCGGCCGCCCGTGGAGGG
This sequence comes from Streptomyces sp. NPDC090021, assembly GCF_044748225.1. NCBI lineage: Bacteria > Bacillati > Actinomycetota > Actinomycetes > Kitasatosporales > Streptomycetaceae > Streptomyces > Streptomyces sp. NPDC090021. The sequence continues at coordinate 51,587 of NZ_JBIVFO010000032.1, forward strand.
CGGGCCGGAGCCCCGGCGTGCGGTGGTGAGCCGTCACGAGTCCTTGATGAACGCGCGCACCATCTTGCAGGTGACGTTGGACGGCCGGTGGATCCCCGTCCGGACGGCCATGGTCCGGATCTTCCGGTTGGTGGCGCGCTTGGCGTCATAGGTCCCCGAGTCGAGCAGGGATATCGCCAGCCGCATCGCCTTCAGACGGCGGTTGTGGCTCTCGTACCACTCGCGGGGCAGGCCCGCCGGCAGCGGCTTCTTCTGGACGGGCCGGACGGTGCTGGCAGTGGCCATCTACAGCCTCCCAAACGGTAGTTGGCTTCCTGTCGTTCTCCCTCGATTTTACCGGCGACCACTGACATCGACCCTGGCCGGACGGGCCCCGGATAGGGTCGGCGCCATGGAGATCTGGATCAATCCCGCGTGTTCCAAGTGCCGCAGCGCGCTCACCCTGCTGGACGCGGAGGGCGCCGACTACACCGTGCGCCGCTACCTGGAGGACGTGCCGTCCGAGGACGAGATCCGCGAGGTGCTGGGCCGCCTCGGACTGGAGCCGTGGGACATCACGCGCACCTCGGACCCGCTGTCACGGGAGACCGGCGTACGGGACCTGCCTCGCGAGGAGACCGACGCGGCACGGGCCCGCTGGATCGCCCACCTGGCCGCGCACCCGAAGCTCATCCAGCGCCCGATCATCACCGCGCAGGACGGCACCGCGGTGGTAGCCCGCTCCGAGGAGGCCGTCCGCGACGCGCTGTCCCGCCGCGGCTAGGAGCGTGTCCCAGTAATCAGCGCCGGGCCCATCATCGGACGATCAACCCACTCGTCCGAAACGCGATGCCGTATTTCCGCCAGCATCGGCGTCTCGCTCACGAGAGAGTCAGCGACGGTTCGCGTTCCTGATCGCGGACCTGTCCGTCTGGCACTCCGCGAAAGGCGCAGCGCATGCACGTCGTCCCCGGGCTCAAGGTCCTGTACTTCGGAACTCCGGTGGTGCTGATCAGCTCACTCAACGAGGACGGCACGGCGAACCTCGCGCCGATATCCTCGGCATGGTGGCTGGGCCAGTCCTGCATGCTCGGTCTCGGCAACAATGCCCAGACCACCGCGAACCTGCTGCGAGAAGGTGAGTGCGTTCTCAATCTGCCCTCATCGACGATGGCCGATGCCGTCGACCGGATCGCGCTCACCACCGGAAAGCCGACCATGTCGGACTACAAGAAGAAGCAGGGCTACCAGCATGAGTCCGACAAGTTCTCGACCGCACAGCTGACCGAACAGGCATCGGACCTGGTCCGGGCCCCCAGGGTTGCGGAATGCCCGGTCCAGCTGGAATGCAGGCTCGTCTCGGCCCACCCCTTCGGCGGTCCCGAACCGCGCGCCACCGCCTTCGAGGTCGAGGTCCTTCGCGCCCATGTCGAGGAAGACCTGGTCATCCCGGGGACGCACTACGTGGACCCGCTCGGCTGGGACCCGCTGATCATGAAGTTCTGCGAGTTCTTCGGCGGGGGACGCAACGTTCACCCGTCGAGACTCGCCGAGGGCTGGAACATGCCGCACCAGCTCCGGTCGACAACCGTCTGAGCAGGCATCCGGCGGCCTGGGCCGCGTCGCCCTGGACGGCACCAAGCTTGAAGCGAACGCCTCCAAGCACAAGGCGATGAGCTACGGCCGCCTCGTCGACAGGGAAGAGCGGGTCGAGGCCGAGATCGCCGCGCTGGAGGCGAAGGCCGCCGCCCTGCTCGCCGACGCCGAGGCCACCGACGCCAGGCAGCGACCGAACAAGTGAACCTGAAACCACGTCAACCTGCTCTGACTCGTACCGGACGCACGCGCGGGGTCCGACGACGCGGCGAGGTGTCGTGTCCGGGCGCCGCGACCCGGTGAACGCTAGGCCGTGTCCGGCCCCGATCCGCCGGACACCCCCTGGTCGGCGAGCAGGTGGGCGATCTCCGCAGCGGCCGTCAGGGGCAGCGCGTGGTGCGCGACCCCGGGCAGTACGTCGACCCGCGCGCCCGGCAGGGCCTCGCGTGCGGCGCGGGCCGCCCGGCCGGGGTCGTGGCAGCGGGCCCGCCCGGCGAACAGCACCTCCACCCGCACCTCCGCCCGTCCGCCCGGCGGCTGCGCGAGCCGGGCGAGGTCCGGCCCGGGGCCGGTGGCCGGGCGGGCCGCGGGGAACCGGGCGGTCTCGTCCTGGAGCCTGAGCCAGGCCGGGTCGAGGGCCGTCCCGCCGGTCTCCCAGGCGAGGAAGGACCGGATCCGCTCCGGGGTGGGCCGCAGCAGCATGGGCAGCGCGCGCAGGACGTAGCCGGGGCGGAGTCCGGCGAAGACCCGGGTCGGGTCGAGCAGGACGAGGCGGCCGGTCCGGGCGGGCCGCCGGGCGGCGTGGTGGGCGGCGATCCAGGCCCCGTACGAGTGCCCGCCGAGGGTCACCGGGCCGTGCGGGGCGAGCCCGTCGAGCACCGCGTCGAGCCAGCCGGTCAGGTCCTCGGGGGTCCGCAGGGGCCGCCCTGGTGCCGGGACGCTGAGCCCCGGTTCGCCCACGAGGTCCACGGCGTGCACGCGGTGGGTACGGGCCGCCCCGGCGGCGGCGCAGGCGCCCCACACCGCGGAGGTCGCTCCCCCTCCCGGGAGCAGCACCAGCGGCGGGGCACCGGCCGGGCCGCAGCTGTTGACGCGGGTGACCCCGTAGGGGGTCGGAAGGTCGACGGAGTCGACGGGGCCGGGCCAGCCGGCGAGCACCTCGTCATAGGCGGCGCGGAAGGCGGCGGAAGAGGTGGAAGGGGTGGTCCGGGACACGGGCTGTCCAATCTCTCGCCAGGCGATAATCTCGCTGAACGAGATACTAGGCAGGGGGCGATGTGCACGACAACCTCGAACCGGGCGACGGCCGACCGGGAGACCGCGAGCCGGGCGGCCGTGAGCCGGAGAACCTGGAGCTGGTGCACCTGCTGCGGGCGGTGACCGTCGAATTCGGCCTCCGCCAGACGGAGTTCGCAGCCCGCAACGGCATGCACCCCACCGACGTACGGGCCCTGATCTGCCTGCTGGACGCGGCCCGCGCGGCCGAGCCGGCCACGGCGGGCCTGCTCGGCGCCCGGCTCGGGCTCAACTCGGCGGGCACCACCGCCGTGATCGACCGGCTGGAACGGCTCGGCCACGTGGCCCGGGTTCGTGACGAGCACGACCGGCGCCGGATCCTGCTGCGGGTGGAGCCGGCGGCGATCCGGCTGGGCAGGGAGTTCTTCGGCCCCCTGATCGACGGGGTGCTGGGGGTTCTGGACTCCTTCGCTCCCGCCGAACGGGACACCGTCCGCCGCTTCCTGACGGCCACCCACGCCGTCTTCGCGCCGGAGCCCCGCCCATGACCGCCGCCGACCCAGGAGCGGACCCGGGAGCGGACCCTGGAGCCGGCACGCGCGCCGCCCCGGGCTCTGCCGCGCGCTCCGACTCCGGCTCCGACTCCGGCACGGGATCCGGCACGCGCTCCGACTCCGGCTCCGGCTCCGGCACGCGCTCCCGCTCCGACTCCGGCTCCGGCTCCCGCTCCGGCACGGGATCCGGCACGCGCTCCGACTCCGGCTCCGGCTCCGGCACGCGCTCCCGCTCCGACTCCGGCTCCGGCTCCCGCTCCGGCTCCGACCCGGGATCCCGCTCCCGCTCCGGCTCCGGCTTCGACCTGCACCTGGAGCTCCCCGCCGAGGGCGCGCGGCGCACCGCCCTCGCCCGGGCCCTGCGCAGCGCCGTGCGCAGCGGACGACTGGCCGGCGGGACACGGCTGCCGCCGTACCGGGCCCTGGCCGCCGACCTCGGTCTGGCCCGCAACGCCGTCGCCGACGCCTACGCCGAACTGGTCGCCGAGGGCTGGTTCACGGCCCGGCAGGGCTCCGGCACCCGGGTGGCGGAGGGGGTGGCGGCCGCACCCGCGCCGGCCGCCGGGGCCGGGCCCCCGCTCGAACGGCCCCGGTTCGACCTGCTCCAGGGCAAGCCCGACCCCGCCTCCTTCCCGCGGGGCCCCTGGGCCACCAGCGCCCGGCGGGCGCTGGCCGGGGCGCCCACCGACGCCTTCGGGCCCGGCGATCCGCGGGGCCGCCCGGAGCTGCGGCGGGCCCTGGCCGGCTATCTGTCCCGCACGCGTGGCGTGCGTACGGGCCCCGAGAACATCGTGGTCTGCTCCGGATTCGCCAACGGGCTGCGGCTGCTGGCGTCCGTGCGGCCCCGGGACTGGGCCGTCGAGGCGTACGGACTCCCCTTCCACCACGGCATCCTCGACGCCGCCGGGGTCCGCCCGCACCCCGTGGCGGTCGACGAGGACGGCGCCCGGACCCGGGAACTCCCCTCCCGGGCGCGCACGTTGCTGCTCACACCGGCGCACCAGTTCCCGACCGGGGGCCACCTGCTGCCCGCCCGGCGCGCCGCGGCGGCGGAGTGGGCGCGTACCACCGGCGGCGTGATCGTGGAGGACGACTACGACGGGGAGTTCCGGTACGACCGCAAACCGGTCGGCGCCGTGCAGGGTCTGGCCCCGGCGCACGTGGTGTACGCGGGCTCGCTCAGCAAGAGCCTCTCCCCCGCGCTCCGCCTGGGCTGGCTGGTCCTGCCGGACGCCCTGGCCGAGGAGGTGCTGGCGGCGAAGGGACTGCGGGAGTCCTGGGCGAGCGCGCTGGACCAGCTGACCCTCGCCGACTTCATCGACTGCGGGGCGTACGACCGGCACGTGCGGCGGATGCGGCTGCGCTACCGGCGCCGCCGCGACCAGCTGGTCTCCGTACTGGCCGCACGCGCCCCGCAGGTCCGGGTCACGGGTATCTCGGCGGGACTGCACGCCGTGCTGGAGCTCCCGCCGGGCCGTGAGGCCGATGTGCTCACGGCGGCCCGTGCGGCGGGGCTGGCCCTGGACGGCCTCTCCTCCTACCGGCACCCGGCCGCCGGCCCTGCGCCGTCCCGCGAGGGGCTGGTCGTCGGCTACGCGGCACCCCCGGACTCGGGCTTCACCCGCGCCCTGGACGTCCTGGCGGAGGTGGTCCGCCGGGCGGTGAACGGCTAGCGGGGGCTGCCGGGTCCGCAGGGGCTATGGGGACTGCGGAGACCGCGGGGACTGCGGGGTCTTCACATCGTCCCCACCCGCGGTTCTCGTAGGGTGGCCGGAGCGTCAAACAAGGACATACCGCACCGAAGGACTCCGTCGTGACCGAGCAGCAGCCGCAGGAAGAGGGCCCGACCACCCGCCCGCCCCAGCCGTCCCACCGGCACGCCGACTGGATGTTCGGCGGGGTCTACGGAACGGTCCTGGCCAGCGCCCTGATGGCCGCACTGAACCAGGAGGGCGAGGACTTCACCCCGTTCTACGACGCCAGCTGGGTCCTGGTGACGGCCGCCACGGCGGGGCTCGCGCACGGCTACGCGCACCACATGGCCTCCCACCGGGAGGGCTCCGGCGCACACCGCTGGCGGCTCCTGGCCCGGGCCCTGTGGGACGAGTGGCCACTGGTCGTGGCCACCCTGCCCACCGTGCTGCTGCTGACCGCCGCGGGGCTCGGCAACTGGGACGCCTACGACGTGACGGCCGCCGGGCTCGGCCTGAACACCGCACTGCTCTTCGGCTGGGGCGCGCTCGTGGCGCTCCGGGTCGGCCACCGGCTCGGCCGGTCCCTGCTGTTCGGCCTGGCCGACGCCACCATCGGCTTCGCCATCATCGTGGCCAACGCCCTCATCAAGTAACGCCCTCAAGCAGCGCCCTCACAGCGCGGGGAGCTGCGCCTCCGCCTGCGCGAGGATCTCCGTCAGCCTGGCCCCGAAGTCCGCGCCGCGCGGATCGGGCGTGCCCGTGCGGGCGGCGGTGAGCAGCGCGTCCAGGGCCCGCCCGTACGCGCCCGGTACGTCGCTCCAGCCGGGCAGTGCGTGCACGCCCTCGGAGCCGCGCAGTTCGAGCCCCACCCCGGCGGCCGCACTCGGCGCGCCCAGGCTGAGCACGGCGGTGCTGGCCGCGCCGGAGGCGTGCCGCAGTGCGAGCTGGACGACGTCGGAGGGGCCGCGGGTGGCGCTGACCTCGGTGACGTCGCCGAGGATCGGGATCAGGACCGACAGGGCGTGCGGCCCGACGTCCCACAGGCCGCCCTTGTCCTTGCGCCAGGGGGAGTCGGCGTAGGCGCTGGGCGTTCCGTCGGGCGGGAAGACGGCCCCGAGCCAGTGCGCGGCCGCGGTGAACCAGCCGGTGCGGGCGGCCTGTTCGGCGACCCAGCCGGCGGTGGGCTCGGCGAAGCGCAGGGTGAGGAAGACGACGGACGCGACGCCGTGGCCCTCGACCGCGTCGGCGACGGCCCGGGCGTCCCGGGGTGTCGTCGCGACGGGCTTGTCGAGCAGCAGGTGACAGCCGGCGGCGGCTGCGCGCACCGCCAGCGGGGCCTGCACGTCGGGTGGCAGGGCGAAGGCGGCGACGTCACAGTCGGCGAACAGCTCGTCGGGGTCTTCGTACACCTTCACGCCGTACTTCCGGGCCAGTTCCGCCGCGGCTTCGGGCCGGCGGCCCCACACTCCGGCGAACTCGGATCCGGTGTGCGCGGCGAGGGCCGGGGCATGGGTGCGGTGTGCCCAGGGGCCGGTGCCGAGCAGGCCGACGCGGGGGTGCGGGCCTGCGGGGGCCTGACCGGCGGTGGTCGGGGCGGGGTCTGCGGCGGGGCTCAAATCAGACGAAATGCTCACCCGGCCAGTCTGCCGCATGCGGACGGACGCCCGGACGCCAACCCGCACAAGCGGCGCGACCAGCGGCGTAAACCCCGGTAACACGGGGTTCACACACGGGCAACGGAGGAGAAACGGCGGGCGGGCACGCTGCGGTCAACACCGCAGCGATGAAGCAGCGGCCGGCAGCACCCGCAGAGTCTGAGGATGGGCCCGTGAGCTACAAGGCTGAGTACATCTGGATCGACGGCACCGAGCCGACGGCGAAGCTTCGCTCCAAGACGAAGATCCTGGCGGACGGCGCCGAGCTGCCGATCTGGGGCTTCGACGGATCGAGCACCAACCAGGCCGAGGGCCACGCCTCCGACCGCGTGCTCAACCCGGTGTTCTCCTGCCCGGACCCGATCCGCGGCGGGGACAACGTCCTCGTGCTGTGCGAGGTCCTGAACATCGACATGACCCCGCACGAGTCGAACACCCGCGCGCTGCTGCGTCCGGTCGCCGAGAAGTTCGCCGGCCAGGAGCCGATCTTCGGCATCGAGCAGGAGTACACCTTCTTCGACGGGGTCCGTCCGCTCGGCTTCCCCGTGGGCGGCTTCCCGGCCGCGCAGGGCGGCTACTACTGCGGTGTCGGCTCGGACGAGATCTTCGGCCGCGACATCGTCGAGAAGCACCTGGACCACTGCCTGGCGGCGGGCCTGGAGATCTCCGGCATCAACGCCGAGGTCATGCCCGGCCAGTGGGAGTTCCAGGTCGGCCCGCTGGGCCCGCTGGAGGTCTCCGACCAGCTGTGGATCGCCCGCTGGCTGCTCTACCGCACCGCCGAGGACTTCAACGTCTCCGCGACGCTGAACCCGAAGCCGGTCAAGGGCGACTGGAACGGCGCGGGCGCGCACACCAACTTCTCCACGAAGTCGATGCGCGAGGACTACCGCGCGATCATCTCGGCGTGCGAGGCGCTGGGTGAGGGCAGCAAGCCGCTCGACCACGTGAAGAACTACGGCGCCGGTATCGACGAGCGCCTGACGGGCCTGCACGAGACCGCCCCGTGGAACGAGTTCAGCTACGGCGTCTCGGACCGCGGTGCCTCGGTCCGCATCCCGTGGCAGGTGGAGAAGGACGGCAAGGGCTACATCGAGGACCGCCGCCCGAACGCGAACGTGGACCCGTACGTGGTGACCCGCCTCATCACGGACACCTGCTGCACCGGCCTGGAGAAGGACGGCCTGGTCTGACGCCCGCCGCTCCCCCGGACACCGCCGACACCCGCCGACACCCGCCGCGCCCCCGAGGCCCGGCGGGTGTCGGCGTACCGGCACTTCCGGGCGCACCCGGCGGTGCTCGGCGCCGAGGCGCTGCGGTGGGTGTGGGGCCTCTGCCCACGATGCGATACGCGTGACGGGACCGGACTGGCGCAGGCGGTTGGCGAGTTGATGAATTGCCCCGGTTTGCCGATGGGTCAGACCGGATGATGAGACCTTGATCCAGAATACGAGACACAGCCTGCCCCGGGGGCATCGCTTCTGCTTGAATGGGGCCATGGCCGGCCACCCGCACACCTCGTCAGGTCGCAGCGACCTCGAACCGTTCTGGCCGTCCCGTCAGGACCACGACTTCGATCGTGAGTGTTGCCGCGCGAAGAACGCGCCGGCCATCTAAAGCCTCCGGACCTCTCCTCCGAGCTCCTCCGGGGCCTTCGGTCTGCGCGGTACGACATCGATGACGCACGTACGTCTCCTGCCGGCCACTCCGCGTGAAAGAGCTGACCACTCATGGCGAACACCCGCTCCCTGAACTCGACCTCCGCTGCGACCGCTGCCCCGACCCGTCCGCCCGGTCCCCGCACCCGGCTGCGCGCCGTGGACCGTGACGAGGTGGCCCGCGTCGTGGACCTCCTCCCGCCCGGTGCCACCTGGCTGCCCGCGCCCCAGCACACCCTTCCGGCACTGCCGGGCCGACCGCCGATGGTCGGCTACCTGCTCCTCGTACCGGCGGACCAGCAGCCGCCGACCGGTTTCGCCCCGCAGGCCGTGGCCGCCGCGGCTGCCGTGGTCCAGCCGGTCGCCGGCGCCGCCGCCCAGCCCGCGGCCGCGGCCCCCGGTCCGGACGCCGCCCCGGGGGCCGGCCAGGACGACGCCCCGATCCGCATCGACGCGGCGCAGCGCACCGCCGAGGTCGACGGTCGCGTACTCGACCTGACGTACCTGGAGTTCGAGCTGCTGGCCCACCTGGTGAAGCACCCGCACCGGGTGCACAGCAGGGACCAGCTGGTCACCACGGTCTGGGGGTACGGCCATGTCGGCGACGGCCGGACCGTGGACGTCCACATCGCCCGGCTGCGGCGCAAGCTGGGCGGGTCGCACCGCGGCGCCATCCAGACGGTGCGCCGGGTGGGCTACAAGTACGCCCCCTGACCGACGGTGGGCCCGTACTCCTCCCGGGAGTGCGGGCCCACCGTCGGTCACCGGAGCCGCGCTACGCGGCGGTGGCCCCGGCCCCCGCCGCCCGGCGGCGTGCCACGAGACCGAGCAGCAGGTCCACCACCAGGAAGGCGGCCAGGCTGATCCCGAGCAGCGGGATGAACCAGCCCACGAGCGCGGTCACCGCGGCCAGCGGCAGCACCACGGTCACGGGCAGCTTCCGCCAGGCGCCGCGCGGCTGCGCGCGGCCCACGGACAGCGTGCGGTCCTTCGTCGGCCGGCGCAGCCACCACATGCGGTAGCCCCAGAAGACGAGGAACATCACGCCGACGGCCAGGGCGGCGAGCACGATCTGGTTGACGAGGCCGAAGGTCTGGCCCATGTGCAGGTCGATGCCGAAGCGGGTCATCTTCGCGAGCACGGGGTAGTCGGCGAAGCGCAGTTCGTCCATCACACGGGCGTCGGCCGGGTCGACGGCGACGGTGTCGAAGTGCACCGGCACCTGCTTGTCGTTCTCCTTGATCACGTAGCCCTTGCCCTTGGCGGGCAGGGTCACGCGGATCGCCTCGGTGACACCGGCGTCCCGGGCGGCGGCCACGGCCCGGTCCAGGCCGACGTCGGCGGTGGGCGCGGGCGCGGGCATCTCGGTGCCCTCGGGCATGGTGTGGCCCGCGTGCTCGTCGGCGCCGTCGGCCTCACCGCCCGGCTTCAGCTTGGCGGAGACCGCGGGAGTGGCGCCGCCGAGGCTGTCCTGGAGCTGCCCGATGTTCTCACCGGCGTACTTCGACCAGGTCAGGCCGGTGGCGGAGAGCACGATCAGTCCGGCGACGGACCAGAGACCGACGACCCCGTGCCAGGACAGGGTCCGGCGCCGCCCGGTGGCCTCCCGGTCCGGGAGGACGAGCTGCGAGGCGCGCTTGCGACGGCGGCCGATCCACAGGGCGAGGCCGCCGAGCGCGACCACCCACATCCAGCTGGCGGCGAGTTCGCTGTAGTTGCGGCCGAACTCCCCGAGCTGGAGGTTGGAGTGGAAGGTGCTCAGCCAGGCCCGCAGCGGCAGTGCGTCGCCGACGGTGGTGAGCTGTCCGCGCACCTCGGCGGTGTACGGGTCGACGAAGACGGTGAGCGTCTCGCCCTCCGCGAGGCCCGGACTCTCCATGATCACCCGGGTGGTGGCCTCGGCGTCGGGGCCCGGCCAGACGGAGACGACCTCGCCCGTGGGTGCGGCGCCCTTGGCCGCCTCGACCTGGGCGCTGAGCGGGAGGGCGGCGTCGCCGACGCGGGCGACGGTCAGCTCGTCGGCGTAGACGATCTTCTCCGCCTGCCAGGAGGCGGCGTAGAGCAGCCCGGTGGCGGCGGCGAGGAACAGCAGCGGGGCGATGAGCAGGCCCGCGTAGAAGTGCATACGCAGGAGCAGCGGGCGTACGGCGGCCCAGCTGCCGCCGCGGTTCCTGGGGTCGGCGGGCGGGTCGGCGTCCGGGGTACGGACGTCCTGGGCTTCTTCAAGGGACATGGTGGTCCTAGGTGTCGGCGAAGGCATGGGGACGGCGGCCCCAGGTCTCGCCTCCCCTCGCACGGGTGCCGTGGAGGTGCGCCGGATCAGCGGATCAGGCGCGGGCAGGACGGCCGGGGGCCGTGGAGCGGAGGGCACTGCCGCTCCACGGCGGCCCGCGGCGCACCACGGCGTGGGCGTGGACCGCCCCGCGCAGCCGACGCGGCCGGGGGAACCGGGCGCGGACCACGGGCGGGGCCGACGGCGCGGCCACCCGGGCCCGCACCGGTTCGAGCGCACGGGCGAGGGGCCGGGCGGCGTGCAGGGCCGCGGCACCCAGGACCCGGGCCAGCCGGAAGACGGCGGCCTCGCCCCGCGCCAGCCAGGCGGCGCAGAGCAGCCCGGCCATCACGTGCGCAGCGATCATCCCGGCGCCGCCGTGACCAGCCGCTCCCGCCATGTCGGCCATGCCGGCCATGTCAGCCATGTCGGCCATGCCGACCTCGTCCGCCGTGCCGGCCTGGCCGGGGTGCGCAGCGGGCATGTGGTGGTGCCCCGGCGTCGCGGCGGGCCCGGAGACGGACCGCGCCGCCTGACTGCCGGAGAAGACGAGGTGCAGCACACCCTGTACGGAGAGCACCGCGGCCGTGATGCCCAGCGGGCCCCGCCGCCGCCCGGCGACGAGCCAGGCCAGCCCGAAGGTCACCCCGAAAGCACCCAGAAGGCCGAAGACAGGGACATCCGTCCCGGACATGTGCGAATGCCCTGTAGCACCCAGGGCGACGCACATCGCCGCGAACATCGCGGCTCGGGTGGCGCGCAGTGGCGCGAAGGATTCGAACATGGCCGGGACATGTTCGCACGGGGCCCCTTGGTCTCCGCCAGGGGCTTATCCGATCATGAGCAAGTGAATCCAATTCCGTGGGGAGCGGTGTACGCCGGCGGGGTCCAGCTCGGGGCCTACGCCCTGGAGCGCACCGGACCGGCCAACCGGGAGCGGCTGCTCCGGGACTGCTCGACGAATGTCGACAACCTGGCCGCCGGTCGCTGGGAAACGCTGCTGAGCAGCGCTCTCGTCGTCGAGGAACCGATGCCCCTGCCGTACGCGCTGCTGCTGGTCGCGGTGCTCGGCTACGCCGAGTACGCGTACGGGGCCTGGTGGACGGCCGCGGTGTTCCTCTTCGGGCACGCCTCGGCGACCCTCCTGGTGTACGGCGCGCTGCGCAGGACGGCCGATGCCGCGACCCGGCGCGCCCTGGACGTGGGCACGAGCTACGGGTTCAACGCCGTCCTCGGCGCACTGACCTCCACCCTGCCGCGCGGGGCCGTCCGCACGGCCGCCCGGGCGGGACTGCTCGCGCTCGCGGCGGCGCCCGTACTGGGGCGCGGCCGGACCTTCACCGACGCCGGGCACCTCGCGGCGCTCGGGATCGGCATAGGGGTCTCGCTGACTCTCGATTGCCTTTCAGGTACGAAGCGTCAGAAAATGGCCTGAATCGCCCCACCGTCGTACGACCGCAGCCCTACCCGACCGCTCCCCCGATCGACCACACCACCGCACCGCCCCACCACCACACCACCGCACCACCACATCGCCACATCGCCACATGACACGAGTAACTCGAACACCGCTGGAGCCGCCACGATGACCGCCACCCCGTCCACCACCGTCGCCAACCTCCGCGACCTCGGCGGCACCCCGCTCTCCGGCGGCCGTACCGTCCGCCCCGGCCTGGTCCTGCGCTCCGGCCAGCTCGACCGGCTCGACCTCGACGCCGACACGGTGGTGGCGGCGCTGGACGTGCGCACCGTCATCGACTTCCGCACCGACGCCGAACGCGCCGACCACCCCGACCGCATACCGGCCGGGGCCCGGCTCCTGGTCGCCGACGTCTTCGCGGACAAGCTGCGCGAGGCCGGCAGGAAGCCCGCCGCCGCCCAGCTCAAGGACCTGCTCGCCGACCCGGTGGTGGCCGAGGAGCACCTGGGCGGCGGCAAGGCGCAGGCCCTCTTCGCCGACATCTACCGGTCCTTCGTGGGCTCCGGCTCCGCGCAGGCCGCGTACCGCTTGCTGCTCACCGAGGCCGCCGACCCGCAGGCGGGCCCCCTGCTGTTCCACTGCACGGCCGGCAAGGACCGCACCGGCTGGGGTGCGACGGTGATCCTGGCGCTGCTCGGCGCGGACGACGACACCCTGATGGCCGAATACCTGTCGGTGAACCCGGCGGTGAAGCAGGCCTTCGCCCCGATGATCGAGGGCTTCACGGCGGCCGGCGGCAACCCGGACATCGCCCTCGCGCTGATCGGGGTCTTCCCCTCCTACCTGGAGGCCGCCCTCGACGAGGTCGAGACGCGCTACGGCTCCATGGAGAAGTACGTGCGCGAGGGCCTCGGCGTGCCGGACGAGACCGTCGAGGCGCTCCGCGCCCGTCTGGTGGTCTGAGCCGCCCGGCCCGAGCGCACCGCGGGGCGGGCTGCGGGCCACGGGCGGCAGGCCACGGGCCGAGGGCGGCCGGCCGAGGGCAGCAGGCGGCAAGCGGCAGGCGGCAGGCGGCAGGCGGCAGGCGGCAGGCGGGTGACCATCCGACGATTCGCTCGTTCTGCTGAACGTGACTGCGCCGGATACCGCCACCCGCCCCCAGCCTCCCGCGGCCGCCGTGCCGCCCGACGTCGAGCAGGCCGAGGCAGCCATCGTCGAGCACTACCCGCGGCTGGTGCGGCTCGCCTATCTGGTGCTGCCCCCCACCCTCGGCCGTAACCGGCGGGTGCTCACCGCCCACTCGCTGGTCCAGCGGGCGCTGCCGCGCGGGCGGCGGGACGCGACGGCGGGCGCCGCCGCGGTGCAGGGCGGGGTTCCGGGGCAGCGCGGCGGCCCGGACGACTCCGGCTACGCGTACGTCCGGCTGCGGGTGCTCCGCGCGGCCCTGGAGGCGGGACTCCCGCTGACGTTCCGGGCGCTTCCCCGGCGCGCGCAGCTCCCGCCGGCGCTGCCGCAGGTGTGGGGCCTGCGGCTGTTCCCCCGCTCGGGCGGGGCCGAGGAGCTCGCCCTCGACCAGTGGCTGGCCACCCTCGACGGGCCGGGCCGGGCCGCCTGCGTGCTGCGCGCCCTGGAGCGGCTGCCCGAGCCGGAGGTGGTCCGCGTGCTCGACGAGGCCGGCGTCCCGGATCCGGCCGCCGCGGTCGCGGAGTCCGGCGACCCGGCGAACGACGCCCTGTTCGCCTCCCCCGAGTTCGACCCGTGCGTGCTCCAGGCCCGGCCCACCGACCTGCTGCGGCGCCGCCGCCTCTCGCGGGCCGCGCTGGCCGCGGGGGCCGCCCTCGCCGTGTGCGGGGCGCTGCTGGCGCTGCCCGGCGGGGGCTGGGGCTCGGACGGCGCCGCCGCCCCGCCGTACGCGCGCAACGCCGCGGCCGAACAGGCTCTGGATCCCGCCGAGCTGGTCCGGGCGGCGCCCGCGCTCTGGCACACGTCCTCCCGTACGGACTTCTCGACCTGGCCGGCCCGCGGGGACCGCGCGGACGACACGGCGCTGCTGCGCCGGGCGCTGGCGGTCTGGGCGCGGCCCGGCTCCTCCGTGGTCGTCTCGGCCACGCCGGGGACCCCGTCCGGGCCGCCGATGGGGCCGGCGCAGCTGCTGTTCGCGGGCGCCGTCGACCAGGCCGTGGTGGTCCTGCTGTACGACGGCCTGCGCGTGGTCCGCTACGCCGAACCGCGCTCCGGTTCCGCGGGCGCGGCCCTGGACTTCGCCCGGACCGACGGTGCCTCGGCGGACACCGCGACCGCGCTGGTCGTCAGCCGCGTCGACGGCAACGTCCGCTATCTCACGGCGCCCTGGGTGACGGGGGCGGCCCTGCGGGACCTGCTGAAGCCCGACGGTCAGCCGGTGGTGCTCAAGCCGACCCCGGACGGGGTGACCCCGCCGGTGCCGGGACCTGCTCCCACGGGCGACTGCACGAGCTGGAACGCCCTGTCCCTGACCGGGGACGGCGCCACCCGGCTGATCACCGACCTGGGCGAGCTGACTCCGGCCCGGCTCACCTCGGGGGCGCCGGGGGCCGAGCGGAACGTGACGGAGGCCGCGGAGCTGGCGGACTGGTCGCGGATCGCCTGCCTGCTGCCCTCGGTCCGCTCGCACGGCGTCCGCACGGTCAACTCCTGGACGTACGCGAAGCAGCCGCTGCCGGAGGGCGGCGGGACGGCAACCTGGCTCTGCACCCGGGCCGAGACGTGGCAGGGTGCGGCGGACCGCGTGCAGGCCCAGTTCCTGGCGCCGGGCGCCGCGACGGCGGCGCAGGCAGCGGCCGCGGAAGGGGCCGCCGCCTGCGGGCCCCGGGAACCTCGGGTGCTGGCGGGCGTGCTGTGGAAGTCGCGTGCGGGCCAGTGGTACGTCCTGGCGGCGGGCAGCGCGCAGTTCGCCTCGCTGTCGGTGTCGGGCGGCGGGGTGAACGGCTCGGCGAACGGTAACCGACTGGCGGTCAAGGCACCGGCCGGCGCCCAGGTGGACCTGTCGGGAAAGCTGACGGACGGCTCGACGGCGGGCGTCCTGCGCTGACGCCGGAGGACGGGCAAGTCGGCCGCGACGTCGCATGAAGATTCAACGACCAAGTGGCCGTGGGGAGTTGGCGGGATACGGACATGACGGTCACCGCGCACACATGGCATGATCGGGTTCCGGTTACCGATCGGTAATCCCCCACACCCCTGCCCCTTTTGAAGGTCCACCACGTGCGCACGCTTGCCCGCAGCCTCCTCCTGCCCGGTCTGACCGCCCTCGCGCTCACCGCCACCGGCTGCGCCTCGACATCCCACGATGGCGCCGCCGAACCGGCCGTCCCCGCTCGCCTCACCCCGTCCGCGGACGGCACCTCGCAACAGCTGGACGTGGCGGCCGCACCCCAGGGCGAGCCCACGCCCGCGGCCGTCGCCCGGGGCGGCTCGAAGGGCCGGACCGAGAAGTCCACGCTCAAGGTCGCCTCGTACGACGCCACGACCGGCCGGGCCGTCATAGCCAAGGCCCCACCGAAGGGCCCCTCCCCGACGCCGTCCACGGACAAGTCGCCCGAGGCCGACAAGCCCGTGGCCGCGGGCGACGTCATCGCCAGCGCCCCCGCGCCCGGCGCCCCCAACGGCCTGCTCGCCAAGGTCACCGAGGTCGTCGGCAAGACCGACCACGGCACCGAGGTCAAGACCGCGCCCACGACGCTCGCGGCCGTCCTCAACGACGACAAGGCCGACGGCAAGGTCCCCGTCGACCCCTCGACGGTCGTCGTGGAGCCCCTGATGAAGGGCGTCACCTTCTCCTGGGCCAAGGGAGACGGCCTGAAGTTCGGCCCCGAGGGCGGGAAGCTGCCGCTCGGGAACCTGCGGCTCGACGTGAACGCCTCCGTCGACACCGCGCCGGACGCGCCCGCCTCGGCCGGAGCCTCCGTCTCCGGCTTCGTCCAGCTCGCCCCGCAGGTCGAGTTCTCCTACGACGGCTCCCAGGGCGGCGGCTCCGGCCCGCGCGGCGCCTTCCTCGGGATGAGCGGCGACTGGTCCTCGCAGTGGAAGCTCCAGGGCCGCGCCGCCGCGAGCACCGGAGCGCCGAAGCGGATCCCCTTCGCCAAGCTGCACAGCTCCCCGGTCATCCAGGTCGGCCCGGTGCCGGTCGTCGTCAGCCTCGGACTGACCTGCTACATCCAGGTGGAGGCCGACGGCAAGGTCACCCTCGACGTCCAGCAGGACGTGAAGGGCGACTTCAAGGTCGGCGGCAGCTACGCCTTCGGCAAGGGCTGGACCCCGGTCAGCGCGTCGAACGTGAAGAGCACGCCCGTCCAGGCGACCGTCACCGCCGCCGGCAAGGTCAGGGGCGCGCTCGGCGCCGAGGCGTCCGTCGGTCTCTACGGCGCCGTCGGCGTCACCGGCGACTTCGCCCCCTACCTGCGCGGCGAGGCCGACGTCGCGGCGACCGCGTCCAGCGACGGCAAGGCCTCCGTCAGCGGTGCCTGGGCCCTGTACGGCGGCTTCGACCTGAGCGGGAACCTCCAGCTCCAGCTGTCCCTCTTCGGCACGCCCGCCTTCGAGCGCAAAATCCCGCTGGGCTCGCTGAACCGCGAATGGGCGCTCGCGAGCGGCAGCACCGGACGATAGCCGCAGACGACGCCACACCGCGGCGGGCGCGAGAAGTCGGCGCCGGGGTCTTCTCACCTCCTGTACCGGTCAGTACATTGACGCCATGTCTAATACGCCGCTTGCGCCCGCCCCCGTGGCGTCGGAACACGTGGACCTCAGGCCCCGGAACGTGTCCTTCGGCTGGGAGAACACCCCGCTGCACTGGCTGCCCGGCGACCCCTTCGCCGGACACATGATCAATGTGCTGCACCTGCTGCTGCCCGCCGGGGAGCGGTGGTTCGTGCACGTCTACAAGCAGGCGCTCCCGTACATCGAGGACGAGCGGCTGCGGGCGGACGTCGTCGGCTTCATCGGCCAGGAGGCCATGCACGCCGCCGCCCACGACGACGTCCTCCCGCACCTGAAGCGGCTGGGTCTCGACCCGACCCCCTACACCGCCCAGGTGGACTGGATGTTCGAGAAGCTGCTCGGCGACCGGACCCTGCCGCCGGGCCGGGCCCGGCACTGGTGGCTGATGGAGCGGGTCGCGATGATCGCGGCGATCGAGCACTACACGGCATTCCTCGGCGACTGGGTCCTGAACGCCGACGCCCTCGACCTGCGGGGCGCCGACCCCACCATGCTGGACCTGCTGCGCTGGCACGGCGCGGAGGAGGTCGAGCACCGCTCGGTGGCCTTCGACCTGTTCATGCACGTCGACGGCGGCTACCGGCGCCGGGCCCGGACCTGGGCGACGGCCTTCGCCGCCCTGGTCTTCCTCTGGCAGCGCGGGGTCCGCTTCTTCATGGAGAACGACCCCCACCTCGTCGACGGCAAGGCCTCCTTCGGGCAGTTCTTCCTGGCCGGACAGCAGGGGGTGCTCCCCTCGACGGGCTCCATGCTGAAGTCCATCCCCAAGTACCTCTCCCGTACGTACCACCCCTCGCAGGAGGGCTCCACCGCCCAGGCGGTGGCCTACCTGGCCTCCTCCCCCGGCGCGAACGGCGGGGTGCGGGCATGAGGCGCGCCCTCGCCGTCATGACGGCCACGGCGGTCGCGGGTGCCGCCTGGACGGCCCGGCGGGCCCTGAACCGCCGGATCGGGCGGTCCCCGCTGTGGCCGCTGCCGGCCCTGGAGGTACCCGTCTCGGGCCACTCCCCGCGCCGCGCGCTGCGCGCGCTGATCGTCACCCGTACCCAGCCGGCGCAGGACGTACTGGAACTGACCCTGGAATCCCCGGAGCTGCCCGCGTGGACACCGGGCGCGCACGTGGACGTCACCCTGCCCTCGGGGCTGGTCCGCCAGTACTCGCTGTGCGGCGACCCGGCCGACGAGGGCCGCTACCGGATCGCGATCCGGCTGGTCGAGGACGGCCGCGGCGGCTCCCGCGAGGCCCACGCCCGGCTCGTCGAGGGCGCCGAACTCGAACTGCGGCCCCCGCGCAACAGCTTCGAGCTGCTCCCGGCCCCGTCGTACGCGTTCGTCGCGGGCGGCATCGGCATCACCCCGATCCTGCCGATGCTGCGCGCCGCCACCGCGGCCGGCGCCGACTGGACCCTGCTGTACGGGGGCCGCTCCCTCGACTCGATGCCCTTCCTGGACGACCTCGCGGCCTACGGCGACCGGGTCACGGTCCATCCCGAGGACGAGGTGGGCCTGCCCGACCTCACTCCGCTCGCGCACACCACGCCCGGCACCCTGGTCTACTGCTGCGGCCCGGAACCCCTGATGGAGGCCGTCACCGCGGCGGTCCGCGATCCGGCGGCGGTGCACCTGGAGCGCTTCGCGCCGTCCGCGGCGCCCGGTCCGGCGCGGGCCTTCACGGTCGAACTGCGCCGCTCCGGACGGGTCGTGGAGGTCGGCGCGCAGGAGAGCGCCCTCGCCGCGGTGCGCAGGGAGCTGCCGGACACCCCGTACTCGTGCGAGCAGGGATTCTGCGGGACCTGCCAACACCGGGTCCTCGCGGGCGAGGTGGACCACCGTGACGACCTGCTCACGGACCAGGAGCGCGGGGAGTCGATGCTGCTGTGCGTCTCGCGCGCGAAGGGGGTCCGCCTCGCCCTGGACCTGTGAACGCTCACCAGTAGGGTGTTCGCATGACGACCGGAGTGCGGCGCAGGATGGGTGTCGAGGAGCGGCGGCAACAGCTGATCGGGGTTGCCCTGGAGCTGTTCAGTCACCGGTCGCCCGACGATGTGTCGATCGACGAGATCGCGGCGGCCGCGGGGATATCCCGGCCGCTGGTCTACCACTACTTCCCCGGCAAGCTCAGCCTGTACGAGGCGGCCCTGCGGCGGGCGGCCGACGAGCTGGCGCAGCGTTTCGTGGAGCCCCGGGAGGGGCCGCTCGGAGCGCGTCTGCTGCGGGTGATGGGGCGGTTCTTCGCGTTCGTCGAGGACCACGGGCCGGGCTTCTCCGCGCTGATGCGGGGCGGTCCGGCGGCCGGGAGCAGCCGGGCCAACGCGATGATCGACGAGGTCCGGCAGGCGGCGTACGAGCAGATCCTCACGCACCTGGGGATCGGGCTCGACGAGGTCCCGGCCCGGCTGGAGCTCGTGGTGCGCTCCTGGGTCTCGCTCGCCGAGTCCACGGCGCTGATCTGGCTGGACGGCCGCCGGATCCCGCGGGCCGAGCTGGAGCTGCAGCTGGTGCACGACTTCGCGGCGCTGGCGGCGGTGAGCGCCGCGTACGACGCGGAGATGGCGGGCATCCTCGTACGGATCCTGGCCGGTGAGCCCGCGGACGGGCCGTTCGGGGAACTGGTCGGGCGGCTGGTCGGGCTCGTCCCGGACAAAGTGGCACCCGCGGTGTGACGGCGCGCATTGTGCGCACTCTCTTGATCACAGCCGGTGGTGATCGCCGATAATGCCCGCGTGATCATTGACGACGGGATCTTGTTCCGGCCTGCCGTGGAGAAGGACGCCGGGACGCTGGTGCGGCTGTACGACGAGGCCGCCCGCTGGATGCAGAAGCACGGAATCGAGCAGTGGAAGCCCGGTGACAAGGACGCGGCGCACTTCCGGTCGAGGATGCACGACGGGGAGGTGTGGCTCGCCGGCGACGCCGACGGGCGGATCTGCGGGGCGTACGAGCTGTGGTGGTCCGACGAGGAGGCCTGGGGGATCCAGCCTCCCGTGGCGGGCTACGTGCACCGGCTGATGGTGTCGCGCGAGACCGCCCCCGCCGGCGCCGGGCGCCGCCTGCTCGAACATGCCGAGCGGCGGACGGCCAGGACCGGGCGGGAGCGGGCGCGGCTGGACTGCGTCTCCACCAACCCCCGGCTGCTCGCGTACTACCTGGACGCGGGCTACCGGGTGGTCGGGGAGCTCCCCGACAAGCGGGGGGAGGACGGCAGGGTCTACGGGGTGATCCTGCTGGAGAGGCGGCTCGACCGGCTCACCGTCGTGTGAAGACGGAGACGGTGCGGGCCGGGACGGTGAACTCTCCTGTCGTCGCGTCGTAGGCGGACTGCTTGACCGTGGCGTCGGAGCCGGCGGCCTGCACCGGGTGCAGGCGGTAGGCGGTGCCCGCGAGGGCGGTGACGCGCTGGGGCTGGGCGGTGGGCGTGGCGTTGAAGACGACCACCAGGTCGCCCAGGGTCATGGTGATCACGCCCGGGGTCTCCTCCCGGCCCGAGAGGGGGAAGGCCATCCGGGACTGGACGGCTTCCGCCGTGGTGAGGGCGAACTCCGGTTCGGTGCTGCGGATCTTCAGCAGGTCGCGGTGGGCCGCCGCGGTGGCGGTGATGTCGGTGCAGGTGGGCGCCGGTCCCGTGAGCAGGGGCTTCGCGTAGGGCCACTTCGGGGCGTTGTCGGCGGCCGGGGGCAGCCCGCGGCCGAAGCCGTTGCCGGCGCGGCAGTCCCACTGGATGGCGTTGAACCAGTCGCCGCTGTCGTAGGAGTTGCGGTCCAGGGACTTGGAGCGCAGCAGGTCGGTGCCGGCCTGGGAGAGCGCCGGGCCCTGGGAGAGGGTGGCCGTCGCCATGGCGAGGACCTGCATGCGGGCCTTGTCGCGGTTGGTGGTGGTGGGTGGGAGCTTGAAGGTCAGGGCGTCGGCGAGGGTCTCGTTGTCATGGGCGTCGGCGTAGGCGAGGGCGTCGCCGGGGGCGGCCGCGTAGCCGGCCGGGGCACCGTTGTAGTCCACCTCGGAGCCCTTGACGCGGCGCCCGGAGGTGTCGGTGAAGGCGTACGAGGCGAGGTTCCCGGAGAGGCCGACCTTGATCAGGTCCTGGGCGTGCAGGAGGCGGGCCCGCTGCTCGGCCGGGGTGCCGTTGGCGGGCGATCCGTTGGGCTCGGTGAACAGGCCCGACGCGAAGCCCTGGACGCGCGGGTCCTCGTCGAAGGGGCCGCCGCCGCGGACCGCGTCGCGTGCCCGGTCGGAGAAGGTGGCGATGCCGGTCCCGGCCATGTTCTTCTGCGTGGCCTGGACGAAGCGGGCGTCGTCGGCGATCTCGCCGAAGTTCCAGCCCTCCCCGTAGAGGACGATCTTCTTGCCGTCGACGCCGTCCTTGGCGGGGGTGAGGGCGTCGAGGGCGGCGCGCACCGCCAGGATGTTGGCCTTCGGGTGGTGGCCCATCAGGTCGAAGCGGAACCCGTCGACCTTGTACTCCTTCGCCCAGGTGACGACCGAGTCCACGACGAGGCGGCCCATCATGGCGTTCTCGGGGGCGGTGTTGGCGCAGCAGGTGGAGGTGGCGACGCTGCCGTCGGCCAGCAGCCGCTGGTAGTAGCCGGGGACGATGCGGTCCAGGACCGACTTGTCCGACTGGCCGGCGGCGACCGTGTGGTTGTAGACGACGTCCATGACCGTGCGCAGCCCCGCGCCGTTCAGGGACTGGACCATCCTGCGGAACTCCACCGTGCGGGCGGTGCCGTTCGGGTCGCTGGCGTAGCTGCCCTCGGGGACGGTGTAGTGCAGCGGGTCGTAGCCCCAGTTGTAGGAGTCCTTGGCGGCGGCCGCCGCGACGCAGGCCTGCTGCTCCTGGGAGTCCGGCGCGTACACGGTCAGGTCGCAGGCGGGTTCGGTGCGGTCGGCGGCCTTCTCCGGGATGGTGCCGATGTCGAAGGCGGGCAGGAGGTGGACGTAGGAGGTGCCGGCGCCGGCCAGGTCGCGCAGGTGGCGCATGCCGGCCGAGGCGGAGTCGGTGAAGGCCAGGTACTGGCCGGGGTGGCCGCTGGTGCGGTCCGCGACGGAGAAGTCGCGGATGTGCAGCTCCTGGATCTGCGCGGAGCTGAAGGGGACCGCCGCGGGCTTGCGCAGCTGCTTCCAGCCGGGCGGTGCCAGCCTGGGGTCGGACAGGTCCACGGCCAGGCTGTGGGTGGAGTCGGCGGTCAGGGCGGTGGAGTAGGGGTCGGTGACGAGGTTGCGGACCACCTGGCGGGTGCTGGGGGCCCAGACGGTCACCGCGTAGCGGTACGGCTTGCCGGTCCAGGAGCGTTGGCCGCGCACCGACCAGACGCCGGTGGCGTCGTCGCGGCGCATGGCGACGGTGCGGCCGTCGAGTTCGAGGGACACCTGCTGGGCGGTGGGGGCCCAGACGGAGAGGGTGGGGCGGCCGTCCTTGAAGACCGGGCCCAGGGCGGCGGTCGTCGCGTACAGGTCGTCCAGTACGCCGGCGAGCTGGACACCGGTGGCGGCGAGCACGGCCCCGTTCGCGGCGCGGGCGCTCGCGACGAGCTGGCCTCGCAGGGCTTCCCGGACCCGGTCGCGGTCGCGCGCGTCGACGCTGAAGGCGGTGTACGCGGCGAGGTGCGGGAACTTCTGCTTCTGGGCGGCGGTCAGCTCGGTCCGGTTCAGCCGCAGCCACCGCGCCGGGCCGGTCAGGGTGCCGTTCTCGGCCTTGACGGCGCCTTCGCGGGAGGCGAGGAGCTGTACGGAGGCGGCGGCCGCGGGGGCGTTCCAGGCGACGGTGTCGCGGTCGATCCAGACGGCCTGGGACGTGGTGAGGTCCAGGGCGGCGGAGGAACCGGCGGCCTGCGGCAGGAGGTACTTCTCCTGGCCGGCCAGCATCCACACCTCGTGGCCGGTGGCCTTCAGGTCCAGGGACTGGTCGGTGGGGAGGTCCTTCTCGTCGCCCTTGTGGAGGATGTAGCTGAGGCTGGTGGCGCCGGCGGCGAGGGGGACCTCGTAGACCGCGCCGTAGGAGTCGATACGGGTGGGGAGCAGCGGCTTGGACCAGTCGGTCGGGGTCGCGGCCCCGGTCCACACGTGCAGGCCCCAGCCGTCGTAGGCGCCGTCGGGACGGTGGTGGTGCAGTACGGCCTTGCCCGGGTCCTGCGGCGGGTAGGGCGGGCGGTCGGTGCGGGCGGGCTCCTTGCCCTGCTCCAGCCAGATCTCGCCGGTCTTCGTCACGTCGATGGTGCGGTCGGCGGCGACGTCCTTGTTGCCGTCCTTGTCGATGACGAGGTAACCGACCGAGGAGGCACCGGGCTTGAGCTTGACGTACGCGAAGGCGCCGTAGGCGTCGCGGCCGGTGAAGCCGTGACCGGCCGGCCACGGCGTGGCCTCGCCGTCGGCGATGTCGCCCCAGGCGTAGAGCCGCCAGTCGGTGTAGTCGCCGTCGGGGCGGTTGTAGTGGACGACGGCGTAGACGCGCTGGGTGGCGGTGGGCGCCTCGACGGGCGGGGCTTGTCCGGTGACGGACTGGGCGAGGGCGCTCGCGGTGCGGCCGGCGGAGTCGACGACGACGGCCTTGTAGCGCAGGGCGGTGCCGGCGGGGGTCCTGGCGTCGATGTGCTGGGTGACCTTGTAGGGGGCGTGGTCGGCGGAGCCGAGGACCTGCCACTTGTCGTTGCCGGTCTGCGCGGCGAAGACGACCCGGTTCAGGCCGCCGCCGGTGACGTCGGCGGACAGCTCGACGCTGCCGGTGGCGCCGGGGGCCGGGGCCTTCAGTGTCAGGGCGGGCCTGGTGGTGGGGGCGGCGAGCGGGGAGACGGCCCGGAGGACGACCGAGCCGAGGGCGGGGACGACGACCGTCAGCTTGCCCGCGGCGGAGGCGCGGATCAGCGCGGTGCCGCCGTACAGGGTGCGGTACTGGGTGCCGGCCGGGGCGTCGATCTCCACGGTGCGGGATGCGGCGCCGTTGTTGGCGGCGACCAGGTACTCGGTGCGGGTGCGGGCGTCGGTGCGCGCGAAGGCGTAGACGGAGCCGTCGGAGAATCGTTCGCTCTGAATGCCGTCGCGCAGGGCCGGGTGGGCCTTGGTCAGCTTCGAGAGAGCGCTGATCTCCTTGTAGAGCGGGTGCTCCGGATCGTAGGCGTCGCTCGCGTGCGTGCGCGCCGTACCCAGCTGGTCGTCGTCGAGGTAGTCGGCGACCTTCGAGGCGAACAGCGGCTGACGCGCGTCCTTGTCGCCGCCGGCGCCGGTGTAGCCCTGCTCGTCACCGGAGTAGATCACCGGGTTGCCGCGGGAGAAGAACATCAGCTCGTTGGCGAGCCGGTAGCGGTCCAGCAGCTCCTGCTCGGTCGCCCCCGGCCGGTCCTGCTTCAGGAAGGTCCCGAAGCGGCCCATGTCGTGGTTGCCGAGGAAGGTCACCTGCTCGTAGGCGTTGGCCTTGCCCGAGGTGTAGCGGTAGTCGTCGGCGAGGACCGAGCCGAGCCGCGAGGCCGCCGCGCCCTGGGAGGCGTACGCGCGGATCGCGTCCTGGAGCGGGAAGTCGAGGGTGGCGTCGAGCTTCCCGCGGGTCACGTACGGGGAGGTGACGGCCGTGTCGGCGGAGTAGACCTCGCCGAACATGAAGAAGTCGTCCCGGCCGCGCTTGGCCGCGTAGGCGTCGAGGGCGGTCGCCCACTGGGTCCAGAACTCCGTGTTGACGTGCTTGACCGTGTCGATGCGGAAGCCGTCGATCTTGAAGTCCTTGACCCACTTCTCGTAGATCTTCTCCATCCCGCTGACGACCTCGGGACGCTCGGTCCACAGGTCGTCCAGGCCGAAGAAGTCGCCCTGCTCGGAGGACTCGCCGGCGAAGGTGGAGTCACCCCTGTTGTGGTACATCGTCGGGTCGTTGAGCCAGCCGGGGACCTTGAGGTTCTTCTTCGCGTCCGGCACGAACGGGGTCCTCGGGAAGGACTCCCGGTCCACCTTCGGGAACTTCCCCTTCCCGTCGGCATAGTCCCGGTCGTCGAACGGCACGCCGTCCTTCGTCAGATAGGGGAACGCCCCCTTCGACAGGTACGAGTAGGAGGCCTCCCGGTAGTCCACGACATCGGCGGTGTGGTTGGTGATGACGTCGAAGAAGACCTTCATCCCCTTCGCGTGCGCCTTGTCGATCAGCCGCTCCAGGTCCGCGTTGGTGCCGAAGTGCGGGTCGACCTGGGTGAAGTCGGTGATCCAGTAGCCGTGGTAGCCGGCCGAGACGTCGTTGCCCTTGCCCTGCACCGGCTGGTTCTTGAAGATCGGTGCCATCCAGATGGCCGTGGTGCCGAGCCCCTTGATGTAGTCGAGCCGGTCGGTCAGCCCCTTGAGGTCACCGCCCTGGTAGAAGCCCTTGTCGGTGGGGTCCAGGCCGGTCTCCAGGCGGGAGCCGGTCAGCCCGCCCCGGTCGTTGCCCGGATCACCGTTCGCGAACCGGTCCGGGAGCACGAAGTAGAACTGCTCACGGGTCAGGTCGTTGCGCGCCGGCTCCGCGGCCAGTTTCGCGTCCGAGGGCGGGGAGGGCGCCTTGGCCTCGGCGGCCGCGGCGGGGAGGGCGGGCAGGAGCGTCACGGCCAGCGCGGCGGCGAGCACTCCTGCGGCAGGGCGTATCAAGGCGGGTCTCCTTGTGTACGTGTCGCATGGATGAGGGCCGCCCGGCCTGGGGGTCCCCGGACCGAGTCCGGGGGATGGGGCAGGTGGTGCCGGGCGGCCCTGGTCTGTGGGGCGGCGGCTCAGCTGCGCCAGGTGTCGGTCAGCGTGACCTTGCCGCTCGCGGGGACGGTGGCCGTGCGGTTGGCTCCGCTCTCCCAGGTGACGTTCCCGGAGGCGTCCTTGCGGATGTACTTGTACGCGAAGGACGTGCCGGCCGGGAGGGTGACGTCGAGCTTCCACACGGGGTAGGCGGCCGGGTCCAGCTTGAGGGCGGCGCCGGTGTTCCAGTTGCCGAGCTCGGCGCGGTCACCGGTGACGTAGATGTTCTGCCCCGGCACGGTGGTGGCGTTGACGGCGAACGCGGCCCCGTCGGGGCCCGCCGGGGTCCCCGAGCAGGTACGGGCGTTCACGTGCAGGGCGAGGGCGGTCCCGGCGCCGAGCGTGGCGGTGAACTGGCCGCCGGAGCCGACGGTGACGGTGCGCCCGCTCTGCACGTCGCAGTAGTCGCCGGCGGAGAGGGAGGTCTGGAAGGTCCGGGTCAGGGCCGAGCCCTCGTGGTTGATCGCGACGTAGGCCTTGGAGCCGCGTCCGAAGGCGATCCGGTCGCCGCCGTTGTCCCACCAGTCGCCGACGGCCTGCCCGCGGGCGGCGTTACGGAAGCCGACCATGGAGGAGATCTCCCGCCAGGCGTGCTGACACTTCCACCCGTCGGAGTAACAGGCGTTGACGGTGCCGCCGTTGGGCGGTCCGGCGTCCTTGTCGGTCCACTCGTAGCCGGAGTGCACGTCCGGCGCCCCGTACGGCCAGGCCAGCGCGAACACACTGGCGAGGGTGTAGGCGGACCCGTCCTTGTAGGTGAGCGTGTCGCCGACGCGCTCGGTGTCGTGGTTGTCGACGAAGACGCCGCTCTGGGCGGAGGGCATGTACCCCCAGGCCTCGCCGAAGTTCTTCAGGTAGGCCAGGTTCTCGCTGTGGAAGACCCGCTTGAGGTCCCGGGCGTAGCGGAACTCCTGCACGTCGCCGTTGCCGAGGTACTCGCTCGGCGAGACGGCCTCCCCCGCCCCGAATATCGCCTCCTGCTTCCAGTAGACACCGGGGTCGGTCAGCCGGGACTTGATGTTGGCGAGGTCGGCGGCGGGCATGTGCTTGGCGGCGTCGATGCGGAAGCCGTCGACGCCCAGCGAGAGCAGGTCGTTGAGGTAGCCGGCGATCCGGCCCCGTACGTACTCCTCGCCCGTGTCGAGGTCGGCGAGCTGCACGAGCTCGCAGTTCTGGACGTTGCCGCGGTCCTGGTAGGTGGAGATCGTCGCCCGGCAGTCGTCCATGTCGGCGCCCGAGTAGATCCCCGGGTAGTTGTACTTCGTGTACGAAGTACCGCCCGTTCCGGTCAGGTTCGCGCCGGCGTCCGCCGGTCCGGCCATGTGGTTGATGACCGAGTCGACGACGACCTTGACGCCCGCGGCGTGGCAGGCGCCGACCATCGCCTGGAAGGCGGCGCGGTCACCGAGCCGACCGGCGATCTTGTAGCTGACGGGCTGGTACGAGGTCCACCACTGACCGCCCTGGACGTGCTCCTGCGGGGGCGAGACCTGCACGTACCCGTACCCGGCGGGGCCGAGGGACTCGGTGCAGGCCTTGGCCACGGAGTCGAAGCGCCACTCGAAGAGGACGGCGGTCACGTCCTTCTCGCCGGGGGGCGTGGCAGCGGCCTGCGGTGCGATGGCGGTGAGCGTGGCGGCGGCAAGTGCGGTGGCGGTGAAAAGAGTTGCAGCTCTGACGGCTCTGGCAGGCATGCGGGGGCCTCCTGGCGGAAGAGGTGGGGATTGGAGCGACCGTAGGTGCCAGGTGGAAGCCCTGCAAGAGTTTGCGCAAGAGATTGCAGGATTGTTTCCGAGGCGTGTCCCGCCCGCCGTACCCTCAACTGCGCTCCGCGCACCGGGAATCCACCCTTCGGGCGGCATGGGACAACACGCGGGGAGGCAGGGGAGGGGGAAGCCGATCAGGCGCGCGGAGACCGTCGGCCGGCCCAGGCACCACCTCTGGATGCCGAGCGCGTCGAGCAGGAGCGTCGCAGACTCGCCGGCCTGCAGCTCCGCCCTGGCAGCGGGCGCATGGGATCCGCTCCCTCAGGCGGAGAACCGGGCAGACCGGCTTGGCCGGTTCACCATGTCACCAGGGGGTGATCTGGACGACGTAGAGACGTTCGTGGCGGGGAACGACGAGGTAGCGGAACATTCCTCCCGGAACGAACTGGTCGGAGCTTCCGGGGCTCACCTCCTGGTAAGTGGTCCCGTCGAGGTAGAGGGCTTCAGCAGCGCGCACGAGCTCATCGGCCCTCTTCTCCACCTCTGCGACAAAGGCCGGAGGTGCCCCGCCGGCCACGTTCTCCTCGCCGGGGTCGTACTCCCACGTCCAGCTCACAGCGCGGCGGACTCCTCGGCTTCGGCTTCGACGGCGCGGAGGTCGTCCATCGCGGGGCGGAAGGCGGGGTCGGCGTTGCTGCCGGTGGCGTGGACGGCGGCCAGGGCACGGCGCCGGCGCTCGAAGAGGTCGGGTCGGCGTTCGATCTCGACCTCGCGGGCCCACGTCCTGATCCATCCGTGGATGGGTCCGAGGGTGTCGTGCTCGGCAGCCAGAGCGAAGGCGGCATTCTTCTGCCGCTCCATCTCGTCGAGACGGTGGGGGGCGATGCGTGCGAGGGCGACACGCAGGGCGTCGGGGGTGTGCTCGGGACGCGGGATGAGCTCTCTGCCGTGTTCCGGCTGTGTGGTCATGGTGTCCTCTCAAGCGTCGGCCCCGCCCAGAGTAACGAGCCGGGACACGGTGCGGTTCGGTTCAGCGTGTCCCGTCCGCGTCGCAGGGCCCGGCCCCCACCCCCGCTACCCCGGCACCTGCCCCGTGGACCCGCGCACCACCAGCTCCGGTTGGAAGACGTACTCCGTGCGCTGGACCGGTGTCCCCGACACCGCCTCCAGCAGGGCGCCGACCGCGGCCGTCGCCATCGCCCGCACCGGCTGGCGGACCGTCGTCAGCGGCGGGTCCGTGAAGGCGATCAGCGGCGAGTCGTCGAAGCCGACGACCGACACGTCCTCCGGCACCCGCAGGCCCCGCTCGCGCACGGCCCTGATCACCCCGAGCGCCATCGGGTCGCTGCCGCACACGATGCCCGTGCAGCCGCGGTCGAGGAGGGCGCCGCCCGCGGCGTGCCCGCCCTCGACCGTGAAGAGGGTGCGCTGGATCCGCCCCTCGGCCTCCGCGTCCGGGACGACACCGCGGAAGCCCTGCTCCTTGCGGGCCGAGGGCACGTACCGGGTCGGCCCGATGGCCAGCCCGATCCGTTCGTGCCCGAGGTCCTGCAGGTGCCGTACGGCCATCTCGGCGGCCGCCCGGTCGTCCGGGGAGATGAAGGGGGCGTTCACCTGCTCGTTGAAGCCGTTGATCATCACGAACGGCACCCCGCGGGCGGCAAGGCGCTGGTAGCGGGCGGGGTCCGCGTGCGCGTCGGCGTGCAACCCGGACAGGAAGACGATGCCGGTGACCCCCCGCGCCTCCAGCTGCTCCACCAGCTCGTCCTCGGTGGCTCCGCCCGGGGTCTGCGTGCACAGCACCGGCGTGTACCCGTGCCCGGCCAGGGCCTGCTCGATGACCTGCGCGAACGCCGGGAAGATCGGGTTGGTGAGCTCCGGGATCAGCAGGCCGACCAGGCCGTTGCTGCGGCGCTTGAGCCGCACGGGCCGCTCGTAGCCGAGCAGGTCCATCGCGGCCAGCACCTTGTGCCGGGTGCCGGCCGCGACGCCCGACTTCCCGTTGAGCACACGGCTGACGGTCGCCTCGCTGACCTGGGCCTGCGCGGCGATGTCCGTCAGCCGGAGAGGGGAGGTCACCCCGACGTCACCTGCCACCACACCGTGGTGTCGGCCGGCAGCACGCCGTCCTCGACCGTCGCGCCGCTGGACAGCAGCACCTCGCCGGCGACGGGGAACCGCACCGCCGTGCCGGTGGTGTTGGCCGCGCAGAGGAAATCCCCGCGGCGGAAGACCAGGACGCCCGCGGGAGCCTCCTGCCAGTCCACCGAGTCGCCCTCGCCCAGGTCGGGGCGCTCGCGGCGCAGCCGCAGGGCGGCCCGGTACAGCTCCAGGGTGGAGGACGGGTCGCCCGTCTGCGCCGCCACGCTCAGCTCCGCCCAGGAGGCCGGCTGCGGGAGCCAGCTGCCGCCGGTGCCGAAGCCGTACGGGGCCTCGGTACCCGACCACGGGATGGGGACGCGGCAGCCGTCGCGGAAGCCGTCCTGGCCCGCCGCGCGGAAGAACGACGGGTCCTGGCGGACCTCGTCCGGCAGGTCGGTGACGTCGGGCAGGCCGAGCTCCTCGCCCTGGTAGACGTACGCCGAGCCGGGCAGGGCCAGCATCAGCAGGGTCGCCGCGCGGGCCCGCCGCAGACCGAGCTCGCGGTCACCCGGCTCGCGCAGCTGGGTGCCGAGGCCGGCGGGGTTGGCGTAGCGGGTGGCGTGGCGGGTGACGTCGTGGTTGGACAGCACCCAGGTGGTGGGGGCGCCGACCGGGCGCATCGCGGTCAGCGAGCCGTCGATGACCTCGCGCAGGGC
This sequence comes from Streptomyces sp. NPDC090021, assembly GCF_044748225.1. Classification (NCBI taxonomy): domain Bacteria; kingdom Bacillati; phylum Actinomycetota; class Actinomycetes; order Kitasatosporales; family Streptomycetaceae; genus Streptomyces; species Streptomyces sp. NPDC090021. Next base: position 81,646 of record NZ_JBIVFO010000032.1, read on the forward strand.
GTCCGCGTTCCAGTCGGCCGTCAGGTACTGGAAGTTGAAGGCCTGGTGCATCTCGTCGGGGCGCACGTAGCGGGCGGTGCGCTCGACGGTCGGGGTCCAGGCCTCGGCGACCAGGACGCGGTCGCCCTCGTACTCGTCGAGGATCCGGCGCCAGGAGCGGTAGATCTCGTGGACGCCGTCCTGGTCGAAGAAGGGCATGACGTCGTTGCCGAGCAGCTTGAGCTGGTCCCTGGCGCCGAGGTCGGGCAGGCCGGGTGCCTTGACCAGGCCGTGGGCCACGTCGACGCGGAAGCCGTCGGCGCCGAGGTCGAGCCAGAACCGCAGGATGGAGCGGAACTCGTCCCGGACGGCCGGGTGCTCCCAGTTGAAGTCGGGCTGCTCGGGGGCGAAGAGGTGCAGGTACCACTCGCCGTCCGCGACCCGGGTCCAGGCGGGCCCGCCGAAGATCGACTCCCAGTCGTTGGGCGGCAGTTCGCCGTTCTCGCCCTTGCCGGGACGGAAGTGGAAACGCTCCCGAAGCCGGGACCCGGACCCTTCGCGCAGCGCCTGCTTGAACCATTCGTGCTGGTCGGAGCAGTGGTTCGGGACGAGGTCGACGATGATCCGCAGGCCCAGGCCGTGGGCTTCGCGGATCAGGGCGTCGGCGTCGTGCAGGGTGCCGAACATGGGGTCGATGGCCCGGTAGTCGGCGACGTCGTAGCCGGCGTCGGCCTGCGGGGAGGCGTAGAAGGGGCTGAGCCAGACGGCGTCGACGCCCAGCTCCTTGAGGTAGGGCAGACGGCTGCGGATGCCTTCGAGGTCCCCCATGCCGTCCCCGTTGGAGTCGGCGAAGCTGCGCGGATAGACCTGGTAGATCACCGCGTCTCTCCACCAGCCGGGCGTGGTGCCGGTGGCGGTGGGAAGTGCGTCGGCGAGGTGCTGGGTCATGTCGTCCTTGGAGAGGTCGGGCCGGGAGGTGGAACGGGCAGGCTCGGGTGGTCAGCCCTTGGTGGCGCCTGCCGTCATCCCGGCGACGAGGTGACGCTGGGCGAAAACGAAGAAGATCGCCGCGGGGATCGCGATGAGGACCGAGGCGGCGCTCATCGCACCCCAGTTGGAGGTGTACTGGGTGACGAAGGTCTGCAGGCCGCCGGCCAGGGTGAGGTTCTCCTCGCCGACCATGAAGGCGGAGGCGTAGGCGACCTCGCCCCAGGCGGTGATGAAGGCGTAGAAGCCGGTGACGGCGAGTCCGGGCTTGGCGAGCGGGAGGATCAGCCGCCAGAAGGTGCCGAAGGGGTTGAGTCCGTCGACGCGGCCGGATTCGTCGATCTCGACCGGGATGGTGTCGAAGAAGCCCTTCATCATCCATGCGCAGAACGGCACGGCGATGGTGAGGTAGGTGATGATCAGGCCGACGGGCTGGTTGAGCAGCCCGAGCTGTCCCATCAGGTTGTACAGCGGGACGATCAGGATGGCCATGGGGAACATCTGCGTGATGAGCAGGGTCCACATGAGCGGCTTCATGCCGGGGAACTTGAACCGGCTGACCGCGTATCCGGTGGTGGCGGCGATGAAGACACCGAGGACGGTGGTGACGCCGGCGACCAGCACGGAGTTGAGGAACCAGTCGAGGAAGTGGCTCGACTCCAGCAGGTACGAGTAGTTGCTGAGCGTGGGTTCCTTGACGAAGTCCGTGGTGATCGCGTGCTGTGCGGGCTTCAGCGAGGTCAGCAGGATCCACAGGACGGGGAAGACGGCGACGACGGACGCGACGACGAGGGTCGCGTGCAGGCCGACGGAGGCCAGGGGGGAGCGGCTGCCCCGGGTACGCGTGCTGGTCATGGTCACCACACCTCTCCCTGCTTGCGCAGCGAGCGCCGGTAGACCAGCGCGAAGATCATGAGCAGCAGGAGGATCAGCACGCCCCACGTCGCGGAGACGGCGAAGTCGCGCGGGCTTGTGATGAAGGCCTCCCGGAAGGCCTGGGTCACCAGGATCTCGGTGGAGTCTCCCGGTCCGCCCCGCGTGAGCAGGAAGATCACCGGGAACATGTTGAAGGTCCAGATGGTGGAGAGCAGGATCACCGTCATGCTGACCGTGCGCAGCCCGGGCATCGTGATGTGGCGGAAGCGCTGCCAGGGGCCGGCGCCATCCATCTCGGCGGCCTCGTAGAGCTCGCCGGGGATGGACTGCAGTCCGCCGAGGAGCGCGACCATCATGAAGGGGATGCCCAGCCAGACGTTGACGGCGATGACCGAGAACTTGGCCCAGGTCGGGTCGTCGAGCCACGGCACGGCCGCGATGCCGCCGCCGTCGAGGACCTTGTTGAGGATGCCGTTGTCGCGGTTGAAGAGGAACCGCCAGGCGAAGACGGAGACGAAGCCGGGCACGGCCCAGGGCAGGATGAGCGCCATCCGGTAGGCGGCGCGGCCCCGGAACTGCCGGTTCAGCATGTTGGCGAGGGTCAGTCCGAGCACGAACGTGATGGACACGCACGCGACGGTCCAGACCACCGTCCACACCAGCCGCTGCAGGAACACCGGGTCGCCGAGCACCGCCGCGTAGTTGTCGAGTCCGATGAACTCGTAACTGGCGTCGATGTGGCGGGCGCCGATGTCACGGGCGACGTTGCGCTCGGTGGCGTCGGTCAGCGACAGGTAGACGCCGCGGACGAGCGGCCAGCCGATGATCACGCCGAGGACGAGCACCACCGGGGCGACCATGGCCCAGGCGTACCAGTGGGTGGCGAGGGCGTACCTCAGGCCGCCCTTCCGCCGTGCGTTCCCTGCGTTCCCTGTGTTCCCGCTGTCAGTCCAGCGGCTCCGGCCGCGGACGGCGGAGTCGTTCCCGACTCCGTCGTCCGCGGCCTTCACCACAGACTGGCTGGTGTCAGCAGCCATCGTTTCGTTACTTCCAGCCCTTGAGGATCTTGCGGAACTCGATGCCGGCCGCCTTGGCCGCGTCCTCCGGGCTGGAGGCCCCGGTGATCGCCTTGGTGTATTCGACCTTCAGCGGCTCGAAGAGGGAGCCGTTCTCGGGGATCCAGGCGCGCTCGACGGCCTTGTCCACGGCCGGCTTGAAGAACGCGACCATCTCGCTGCTCTTGACGTCCGGCTGCTCGTAGGCGGCGGTACGGGTCGGCAGCAGGCTCAGCTCCTTGGCGGACTGGACCTGGACCTCCTGCGAGGTCATGTACTCGACGAAGGCGTGGGCGGCGGCGCGGTTCTTCGAGCCGGCGTAGACGCCGAGGTCGTGGCCGCCCTGCGGGGCGCCGGCCTTGACCGAGCCGGCCGGGACGGCGGCGACGCCGAGGTTGGCCTTGTCCTTGAACTGGTCGCCCGCGTAGGTGTCGGCGACGGCCCACGGGCCGTTGATCATCATGGCGGCCTCGCCGGTCTTGAAGGCCGTCTGCATGTTGGCGTAGCCGTCGGTGGCGTTGGTGACCGCCGCGCCGGAGGTGACCAGGTCACGGGCGGTCTTGAAGGCCTTGACGCCCGCCTCGTTGTCGACGGTGACCGTCTTGTTCTTCGCGTCGACGAGGTCGCCGCCCTCGCCGTAGATCAGCGGGAGGAACCAGTAGGAGTCGTCGCCGCGCAGGTAGAGGGCGGCCTTGCCGGTCTTCGCCTTGATCGCCTCGGCGGCGGTCTTCAGCTCGGCCAGCGTCTTGGGGGGCTCGACGCCGGCGTCGGCGAGCATCTTCTTGTTGTAGAAGAGGCCGAGGGTGTCGATGACCTGCGGCACGGCGTAGGTCTTGCCCTCGTACTTGGCACTGGCCGCTGCCTGCGGCAGGAAGTCGCTGTCGACCTTCTTCGCCATGTCCGCCGGAACCTCGTCGAGGTAGCCGAGGGAGGCGAAGTCCGCAACCCAGCCGACGTCGGCGCGGATCACGTCAGGGGCGTCTGAACCGCTGCTGAAGGCGTTCTTGACCTTGTTCTGCGCGTCACCGTACGGGACGTTGACGTACTTGACGGTCACCTTCGGGTGCTTCGCGGTGAAGCCCTCGGCGATCTTCTGGAAGCTCGCCTTCTCGGCGTCGTTCGCGGTGTCCCACCACGTGACCGTGCCGGAAAGCTCGCCACCGGCGTCGGTCCCGCCGTCGCCCTTGTCGTCACCGCCGCAAGCCGTCGCCGCGAGCGCCAGGGCCGCGACCAGCGCGGTGGCCGCTATGCCACGCCGCATATGAACTCCTTCGATGATCCCGGCCGCGCCCTCGCGGTCCCGAGTTGCCAGGAACGTAACAAGACTGAAAGAGGACCGAAAGGCCTTGCGCAAACTTTCTGCAAGCGGAGGCGATCGTTACATCCGTGTGTCCGGACGGTTGCCGCGGCTTGCTGTTAGTTCGAGTCGTCTTCGACTGCTCGGGCCCGCAACCAGGGGGCGTGTCGCCGCGTTGACCCCGATATGACCCATGAGTCGACGGCCGTCGGCCTTGCAAGCGCTTACAGCAACGCGACGACTGCGAGCGGTGACTGGTGGCGCGATGCCGTCATCTACCAGGTGTACGTGCGCTCCTTCGCCGACAGTGACGGCGACGGGATCGGCGACCTGTGCGGCGTCCGCTCCCGCCTCCCCCACCTCGCCCGCCTCGGGGTCGACGCGGTGTGGCTCACCCCCTTCTACGTCTCCCCGCAGGCGGACGGCGGCTACGACGTCGCCGACTACCGGGCCGTCGACCCGCTTTTCGGGGACCTGGCCGACGCCGAGGAACTCGTCCGGGCCGCCCACGCGCTCAGACTGCGGGTCATCGTGGACGTGGTCCCGAACCACACCTCGGAGCAGCACCCGTGGTTCCGGGCGGCCCTCGCCGGTGAGCCGGGGGCTCGGGAGCGCTACCTCTTCCGCCGCGGGCGGGGCACGGACGGCGACCTCCCGCCGAACGACTGGGAGTCGATCTTCGGCGGCCCGGCCTGGACGCGGGTCGCCGACGGCGAGTGGTACCTGCACCTCTTCGCCCCGGAACAACCGGACCTCGACTGGAACCACCCGGAGGTCACGGCGGAATTCGACTCGGTCCTCCGCTTCTGGCTCGACCTGGGCGTCGACGGCTTCCGCATCGACGTCGCCCACGGCATGGTCAAGGCGGAGGGCCTGCCGGACATCGGCCGCGGCGCCCAGGCCACACTGATCGGCACGGAGCCGCTGCCGTTCTTCGACCAGGACGGGGTGCACGCGATCCACCGCGCGTGGCGGCGCCTCCTCGACTCCTACGACGGTCCGCGCATCGGGGTCGCCGAGGCCTGGGCCCCGTCCTCGGAACGGCTCGCCCTGTACGTCCGCCCGGACGAGCTGCACCAGGCGTTCAACTTCCGTTTTCTGACGTGCCCGTGGGATCCGGAGGCGATGCGGACGGTGATCGACGAGTCCCTGGCCGCGACCACGGCGGTGGGCGCCCCCACCACCTGGGTCCTGTCGAACCACGACGTGGTCCGCCACGTCACCCGCTACGGCGGCGGGCCGCAGGGCCTGGCCCGCGCCCGCGCGGCGGCCCTCCTGATGCTGGCCCTGCCCGGTTCCGCCTACCTCTACCAGGGCGAGGAGCTCGGCCTCCCGGAGGTCACGGACCTCCCCGACACGGCCCGCCAGGACCCCGCCTTCCGCCGCGGCCGCCGCCCGATCCCCACCCCCCGCCCGGAACCCGACCCGCCGACCGCCCCACAGGCCACGCCGCATACCCACCCGCAGGCCGGAACCGGGACCGAGGCCGGGCCGGAGGGCGCGCAGCCGACCTGGCCACAGGCCCGGCCGAGCACCCCGCCGCAGGCCACCCGGCACCTCACGACGGAGCCGAACCCCACCGGGCCGCAGACCGGGAGCGAAACCGGGCCGCAAGCCCGAACCGGGACCGGGCCGCAGGCCGGGCCGGAGGCCGGGAGCGGAACCGGGCCGCAGGCCCGAACCGGGGCCGGGCCGCAGGCCGAGAGCGGGACCGGGCCGCAGGCCCGAACCGGGGCCGGGCCGCAGGCCGAGAGCGGGACCGGGCCGCAGGCCCGAACCGGGGCCGGGCTGCAGGCCGGGAACGGGACCGGGCCGCAGGCCCGAACCGGGACCGGGCTGCAGGCCGGGAACGGGACCGGGCCGCAGGCCCGAACCGGGACCGGCCCGCAGGCCGGGAACGGGACCGGGCCGCAGGCCCGAACCGGGACCGGCCCGCAGGCCGGGAACGGGACCGGGCCGCAGGCCCGAACCGGGACCGGGCCGCAGGCCGGGAGCGGGACCGGGGGCGCCCCCGATCTGCCGACCCCGCCGGAGGCGGCCGGGCAGGACGGGCTGCGCGACGGCTGTCGCGTACCCCTCCCCTGGGCCGGGGCGGAGCCCCCCTACGGCTTCGGGCCCGCCGCCAGCTGGCTGCCGCAGCCCGACGCCTGGGCCGGGCTCAGCGTCGCCGCCCAGACCGGCGACCCCCATTCCACGCTGGAGCTCTACCGCGCCGCCCTCGAACTGCGCCGCGCTCTCCCCGGCCTTGGCGCCCCCGAGGCCGGCGGGCCGACCGACCCCTGCGGGATGCGCTGGCAGTCCGCGCCCGACGGGGTCCTCCTCTTCACCCGCCCCGGCTTCGCCTGCACCCTCAACACCCGCCCCGACCCCGTCGAACTGCCCGCGCCCGGCCGCCCCGTACTGTCCAGCGCCCCCGTGGAGACGGACGGCCGCACCGTCCGCCTGCCCGCGGACTCCTGCACCTGGTGGACCCCGTGACGCCCCCGCCCCGCCCCCGCCCCGGCCCGCTCCGGGCCCGCCCCGCCTCACCCGACCCCGTACGGAAACCCGTATCCCGAACCCACGTCCGAACCCGTACGCAAACCCGGACGTCTCACTCCACGCACCCAGGTTCCTAGGTGACACGGCGACCGGTAGAGTCCAATCCCGTGACCGCACGGCTAGCCGACATCGCAGCCCAGGCGGGGGTCAGCGAAGCCACAGTCAGCCGCGTGCTCAACGGCAAGCCCGGTGTGGCCGCGGGCACCCGTGAATCCGTGCTGGCCGCGCTCGACGTCCTCGGCTACGAGCGCCCCGTGCGGCTGCGCCAGCGCAGCGCCGGCCTCGTCGGCCTGATCACACCCGAGCTCGACAATCCGATCTTCCCGGCGCTCGCCCAGGTCATCGGCCAGGCCCTGACCCGCCAGGGGTACACGCCGGTCCTCGCCACGCAGACCCCCGGCGGTTCCACCGAGGACGAGCTGACCGAGATGCTCGTCGACCGCGGGGTCTCCGGGATCATCTTCGTCTCCGGCCTGCACGCCGACACGACGGCCGACATGGGCCGCTACGACCAACTCCGCGGGCAGGGCGTCCCCTACGTCCTGATCAACGGCTTCTCCGACAAGGTGCAGGCCCCCTTCGTCTCCCCCGACGACCGCGCCGCGATGCACCTCGCGGTCACCCACCTCACCGCGCTCGGCCACACCCGGATCGGGCTCGCCGTCGGACCGAAGCGGTTCGTTCCGGTCCTGCGCAAGATCGAGGGCTTCCGGGCCGGTATGAAGGAACGGCTCGGACTCGGCGGAGCCGAGATCGAGGAACTGATCCAGCACTCCCTCTACTCCCTCGAAGGCGGCCAGGCCGCCGCCTCCGCGCTGATCTCACGCGGCTGCACGGCGGTGGTGTGCGCGAGCGACATGATGGCGCTCGGCGCGATCCGCGCGGCCCGGCAGCAGGGACTGCGGGTGCCGCAGGACGTCTCGGTCGTCGGTTTCGACGACTCCCCGCTCATAGCGTTCACGGATCCGCCGCTGACCACCATCCGCCAGCCCGTGCAGGCGATGGGACAGGCGGCGGTACGGACACTGCTGGAGGAGATCGGCGGTACGCCCGCCCCGCACAGTGAGTTCGTGTTCCTGCCGGAACTGGTGGTGCGCGGCTCCACGGCCTCGGGCCCCGGGCAGCGCCGCAACCCGAGTCGTACCTGAGACGGACCGGCTGCACCGAAGACCGTCCCGAGGGATGATCGAAGGCGAGAGCTCATCTGGCAAACTCTCTCCCCATGGGTGAATCGAGCGTGAAGACACTGGAAACCCGGACGGACGTCTCCTCACCCGAAGTGGTCGAGAGTGAGACCCGCCCGGCTCCCGACCGCGCCCTGCTCACCCGGCTGCGCGTCCCGCGCCGGCCGCGGATCTGGTTCGAGATCCTGCTGATCGCCGTCAGCTACTGGACCTACTCGCTGATCCGCAACGCCGTACCCGAGCAGAAGTCGATCGCCCTCGCGAACGCCGACTGGATCTGGGGGGTCGAGCAGACCCTCGGCATCGCCGTCGAACAGTCGGTCAACCACGCCGTCAACTCCGTGACGTGGCTGATCGTGGGCATGAACTACTACTACGCCACGCTCCACTTCGTCGTGACCATCGGCGTGCTGGTGTGGATCTACCGCTTCCATCCCGGGCGGTACGCGGCCACGCGCCTCGTCCTCTTCGCCACCACCGGCGTGGCCCTCGTCGGCTACTACTTCTACCCGCTCGCGCCGCCCCGGCTGATGAACGGGCAGGACTTCATCGACACCGTGCTGGTCCACCACACCTGGGGCTCCATGGCCTCCGGGAACCTCAAGCACATGTCGAACCAGTACGCCGCGATGCCGTCCATGCACATAGGGTGGTCGCTGTGGTGCGGCCTGACGATCTTCGCGGTCGCCTCGGCCCCCTGGGCGCGGATCCTGGGCCTGCTCTACCCGACGGCGACCCTCGTCGTCATCGTGGCCACCGCCAACCACTTCTGGCTCGACGCCGTGGGCGGCATGATCTGCCTGGCCTTCGGCTACAGCGTCTCGCGCTCCTGGTACGGCTCGATGCCGCACCGCCTGCCGCGCCACCCCCGGCACACGGGCCCGCACCCGGCGTCGGAACTCCTCAACCGGGTCCGCACCCGCCGCTAGGCGCCTCGACGTCGGCGGTCGGCTGTCCGGTGCCACAAGATCATTTTCCGGACAGATGGCCTTAGCATGGGCACGCCATCCCCCGTGCCGTGTCCAGCCGACGGAAGACATCCATGCGCCTCCAGCGGATATCCGCCGCGACCGCGGCCCTCGCCGCGCTCACCACCCTCGCCACCGCCTGCGAGGACTCCCCCAAGCCGGGCCCGCCCGCTGCGAGCCCCTCCGCGAGCGCCCCGGCCACCGCCTCCCCGGCGGCCACGCTGGCCGGGGCGCAGGCCCACGTACAGCAGTACACGTCCTGCGAGGACCTCAGCACCGACCCGAACGACAGCCGGGTGTCGCTGAGCGGGTTCATCGGCGCCGGGGACTGGGGCATCACGGAGCGCGGCGTCTGCACGGACGAGAAGGCGCGGGGCGAGATCGTCCTCTTCCTGACCCCGGACATGAAGGCCTTCCAGCAGGCCGCCAAGGACCACACCGCGAAGCTGCTCGCCGAGGGCCGGGGCGACACCGACCTCGCCAGCCGCACGGTCGTCGGCAAGACCTTCGCCCTGACCGCGCTCGAGACCGCCACCGCCGTGTCCCTGGTCGACCCGCCCAACTCCGACCTGCGCATCCTGAGCTGCAACCCCGACGTCTTCGTACCGGAGGGGTTCAAGAAGGAGAAGGCCCTGGTCGAGGGCTGCTTCCTCACCGACTACGTCAACAGCCCCGACGGCCAGGGCAGCCCCCACCGCGGCGCGGTCCGCGACCCCTCCACCGAGGGAGCCGCGAAGCCGGGCCGGCCGCCCACCGGCAGCCCGGGCCTGCCGAGCGCCGGCAGCATCGCCGAGCTGAAGCAGCTTGTCAGCCCGCACACCGTCGACTGCACGAAGATGACCGTCACCGACGAGGACATACAGTCGATCGACTACATGCCGGTCGTCGACGGTCCCCCGAGCGCCTGGGGCGTCAAGCAGCGGGCCGTCTGCGGCGAGCTCGGCGGGGAGCAGCGCGCGCACAACCTGAACTGGCTGGACACGGTCTCCGACATGAAGACCCTCCAGACCAAGGCCAAGGCGGCGCAGCTGGCCGACCTGAAGGACGACGGACGCCTCAAGGCCACCGCGAGCAAGCTGCTGGTCGGCACGAACATCGCCGTGGAGACCAACAACGCGAACGTCCGCCGCGGGCTGTACCAGCTCCAGTTCCTGTACCTGAACTGCGAGACCGGCTTCACCGCGCCGGCCGGCCACCGTTTGGAGAAGGCCCAGGTCGAGGGCTGCGTCCTGACCAACTACGAGCGTCCGAGCTGACACACGGCCGTCCGCGCCCGACCCCGTACGCGCGAGCGCCCGTGCCCCGGAGGATTCCGGGGCACGGGCGTTTTCGCGTGCCTAGCAGCTCTCGCGTCAGGAGGAGGACTGGTCCGTCAGGATCGCCGGGTCCGAGAGGCCGGCCGCGCCGGTCTCCACCTTCCCGGCGAAGCGGCGGCCGAAGTCCGCGGTCTCCGACGCGGTCACCGTCACGTCGTACCAGCGCCGCGTGTTCTTCAGGGAGACGCTGTGGGTGACGGTGGCGCCCTTGGCGACCGTGAGCCGCTTGGCCCCTCCGCCGTAGGCGTTGGTGATCGTGAGGGTCGCCGTCGACGCCCCGGCATTGGTGAGGGTGAGGTCCAGGTTGCCCGTGGTGGCGTTGTGGCGGGCGGTGACCTCGGGGCCGGGGGTGGTGCCGGGGTTACGGAAGCCGCGCAGGAAGCCGTTGGGGCCGTGCACGGTCAGGTCGGTGACACCGGCCGAGTAGCGGGTGTTCCAGGTGTCCGAGATCGACTTCCCGGCCTCGGTGGTGTAGGTCCAGGGGGCGTCGGTGCGGTTGGCGGAGGTGACGTAGAACTGCGCGCCCAGGTCCGCGCCGCCGCTGAAGGTCAGCCGGAACCTGCCCTCGGCCGTGAGGGCCGCGCCGTCGACGTACGGGGCGTACTTCAGCGGGCGGGTGCGGCACTGCCCCTTCTCCTGGCGCGGCATCGCCCCCACCGCCGGCGCGGTCGCCCGGAAGTCGGGGTGCCGCTCGCGGTCCTGCGGCTCCCACCGGCCGGTGTCGGGCAGCGACACCGTGGAGGTGTCCTTGCGGGCGAAGTCGAAGGCCGAGGTCAGGTCACCGCAGACGGCCCGCCGCCACGGCGAGATGTTGGGCTCCTGCACCCCGAAGCGCTTCTCCATGAAGCGGATGACGGAGGTGTGGTCGAAGGTCTCGGAGCAGGAGTAGCCGCCGGTGCTCCAGGGCGAGACGACGAGCATCGGGACGCGCGGGCCCAGCCCGTACGGTCCGGCGACGTAGCCGGCCTTGCCGGGGAAGACGTCGAGGGCGGTCGGCGTGGTCGACAGCCCCTGGTTCGCGTCCGCCGGGGCGTACGGCGGGACGACGTGGTCGAAGAAGCCGTCGTTCTCGTCGTAGGTGATGAACAGGGCGGTACGGGCCCACACGTCCGGGTTGGACGTCAGCGCGTCCAGGACCTGTGCGATGTACCAGGCGCCGAAGTTGGAGGGCCAGTTCGAGTGTTCGCTGAACGCCTCGGGGGCGGCTATCCAGGACACCTGCGGCAGGGTGCCGGCGGCGACGTCCGCGCGCAGCCGGTCGAAGTAGCCCTCGCCGGCCTTGGCGTTCGTGCCGGTGCGGGCCTTGTCGTACAGCGGGTCGCCGGGCCGGGCGTTTCGGTACTTGTTGAAGTAGAGCAGCGAGTTGTCACCGTAGTTCCCGCGGAAGGCGTCGTTGATCCAGCCCCAGGAGCCGGCGGCGTCCAGGCCGTCACCGATGTCCTGGTAGATCTTCCAGGAGATCCCGGCCGCCTCCAGACGCTCGGGGTAGGTGGTCCAGTCGTAGCCGAGCTCGGCGTTGTTGAGGACGGGTCCGCCGCCCTTGCCGTCGTTGCCGGTGTGGCCGGACCACAGGTAGTAGCGGTTGGGGTCGGTCGAGCCGATGAACGAGCAGTGGTAGGCGTCGCAGATGGTGAACGCGTCCGCGAGGGCGTAGTGGAAGGGGATGTCCTCGCGCGTCAGGTACGCCATGGTGGCGGGCGTCTTGGCGGGGATCCAGTTGTTGTACCGGCCCTTGTTGAAGGCGCTCTGGCCGCCCGCCCAGTCGTGGTTGAGGCCCTGGAGGTACTCCATGCCGAGGTCGTCGGACGGCGGGCGGAAGGGCAGCGTCTCCTTGCCCGCGTTGTCGGCCTGGTGCCAGACGGACTTGCCGCTGGGCAGGGTCACGGGGCGGGGGTCGCCGAAGCCGCGGACACCGCGCAGGGCGCCGTAGTAGTGGTCGAAGGAACGGTTCTCCTGCATCAGGACCACGATGTGCTCGACATCGGCGATGGTGCCCGTCGTCCCCTGCGCGGGGATGGAGGCGGCGCGCGCGATGCTCTCGCCCAGCATGGTCAGGGCGGCTGCGCCGCCGGTGAGCTGAAGGAAGCGGCGACGGTTGAGTTCTGCCATGGGTGACGACCTCTGCTTCGTTCGCGGGTGTGGGAGCGCCCCCAAGAACACCGCGCCCGGAGGGCCGGAGAGGGAGCCGGATGTGACGCCGACGGGTACGCCGGGCGAACGGCAGGCGGATTCCGGCGTGTCAGCAGTCGCGCTCGTACTCGACCTGGGTGAGCGGCTTGCCGTCGCCGAAGTCGTGGGCGCGGGTGGCGCCGCTCTCGGCGAAGCCGGCCTTGGTGCAGAAGCGGCGGGACAGCGGGGTGCCGCGCAGGGTCCACAGGTGGGCGCGGGTGAAGCCGTCGTCGCGCAGGTGCCGCGGCCTTGGGGCCCTTCCGTCAGCGCCCGGCCGGCAGGTCGCCTCAGTGGCGGTGCATGCGGGTCGCGGTGGCGGGAGGGTGGCGCGTTGCCGCCCCCGCACGGCTACCCGCCGCGGGTCTGCCGGTCGATCATGGAGACCAGGGTCGAGACGAGTTCCTCGGCCGTGATGTGCCACTTGTCCGCGGACAGGTGCCCGCTGACCTCCATATCCGTGATCCCGTGCACACTGGTCAACAGCAGCGCCGCGTAGCGACTGGTGTGCTGGGCGCCGACCAGATCGCCGACGATGGCGAGGAACTCGCCCTGGGCGCGGTCGCCCGCCTGCGTCGCCGCGTGGATCGCAGCCGGGTCGCCGGCCGGGGAGGCGAACATCAGCCGGTACAGGTGCGGCTGACGGCGGCCGATCGTCATCAGCGCGGACAGGGCGCGGCGCAGCTTGTCGGCCGGGGGCGCCTGCGGATCGGTGCGCACCTCCTGTGCCTGATCCGCGAGCCGGTCCAGGGCTTCGGCTGCCACGGCGGTCAGCAGGCTGTCCTTGTCGGGGAAGTGCCGGTACGGCGCCCCGCGGGTGACCCCCGCGCGCGCCCCGACCTCGCGCAACGTCACCGCGCCCGGCCCGCCGCTGTCCAGCAGGTCGGCGGCCGCGTCCAGCAGGGCGCGTCGCGTTGCGGCGGCGGATTCCACTCGGCTGACCATGCCGATCACCATACAGTTGACACCGTCATCTGAGTGGTCCACCCCTGTTAAGGTGACAACGTCATCTGAAACTGCGCCGGAAAACCGCGGCTGCGTCGTCGTGACCGGAGCCTCGACCGGGATCGGCGCGGCGTCCGCCCGCGAGCTGGCCCGCCGGGGATTCCACGTCCTCGCCGGCGTCCGCCGCGACCAGGATGCCGAGGCGCTCCGCGCCCCAGGCATCGAGCCGGTCATCCTCGACATCACCCGGCCCGACCACATCGCCGAGCTGGCCGCCCGCGTCGGCTCGCAGACAGGTGCGTTGCGGGCGTTGGTGAACAACGCCGCCATCTCCGTCAACGCCCCGGTCGAGGCCCTGCCGCTGAACGAGTGGCGCCGGCTGTACGAGGTCAACCTGTTCGGCCACGTCGCCGTCACCCAGGCACTGCTGCCCGCCCTGCTGCGCCACTGTGGCCGGGTGGTCAACATCAGCTCGGTCGGCGGGAAGGTCGCCATGGCCACTTTCGGCCCCTACGCGGGCACGAAGTTCGCCCTGGAGGCGGTCAGCGACGCGCTGCGCCGGGAGGTGACGCCACTGGGCGTGCGGGTGGTGGTCGTCGAGCCCGGCGGGGTCCGCACCGAGATGGGCGACCGCGGCATCGCCACCACGAGCCGGCTGGCCGAGGCCATGTCACCGGAACAGCGGGATCGCTACGGGCCGCTGGTCCAGGCGGTCATCGCGCTGACCGCCGCGGGCACCGCGAGCGGAAAGTCCGCCGACGATGCCGCCCGGGTGATCGCCAAGGCCGTGACCGCCAGGAAGCCCCGCACGCGCTACACCGTCGGTCGCGACGCGGCCGTACTCACCCGACTGTCGCGGGTACTGCCGGACCGGATGCTCGACCGCATCAGTGCGGCCGCCCTCCGCCCGCACTACCCGAAGACCACCACCCCGCAGGAAACCCACGTTCGAGCGAGCAGCGGCTGACCACGCGGGCCTGCCGCTGCCCAGGCCCTGATACGGCCCGAACGCTCCAGGCGTCCCGGGTGGGGAGAGAGGCGGCCCCGCACGGGACGCCTGGCCGTGCATTCACCAGGTCCGCCCACCCGACGGGGCACTTCGCCGATACCCACGCCCGCTGTACACCGCCACCTCCACCGTCCAGCCCGGATACCAGGTGCGGGGGGGTGACGGAAGGGGCTGAACAGTGCGGCGGGATCTGGGTCTGGACGGGGTGGTGGACCACTTCACCCTGTCCAGCGACGAGGCGGACTGGTTACGGAGCAACGAGCCCGACCAGGCGCACGTGGCTCGGATGCGCCGCTCCCTGGAGGGTTACCGCCAGCTCGACGACTGAGGTTCCCCCGAGATGCGGGGATGGGTGACAGAGGGTCAGATGGGTCTCATGAGAGGAGCCCAGACGATGCCTGCGCCGAGGAAGTACCCGCT
>NZ_JBIVFO010000033.1:0-92896 GCF_044748225.1 Streptomyces sp. NPDC090021
GTACGAGGACGATCCTCCGCCTTGCGATCGCACGCACCAGACGCCGCGGGGCCCGCCCTGCGGGCGGACGGCGCTACTTTCGAAACACGCCCTAGTCGGACCGGTCCGCCGGGCCAGTAGGCTCTGCGCTCATGGGAGAGCAGGAAACGCCTACCGGTCCGGTCAAGCGCCGGCTCGGCGTGATGGGCGGGACATTCGACCCGATCCACCACGGACACCTGGTGGCCGCCAGCGAGGTGGCCGCCCTTTTCCACCTCGACGAGGTGGTGTTCGTGCCGACCGGCGAGCCGTGGCAGAAGTCCCAGCGGGCCGTCTCGCCCGCCGAGGACCGCTACCTGATGACGGTCATCGCCACAGCGTCGAACCCGCAGTTCTCGGTCAGCCGTATCGACATCGACCGCGGCGGGCCGACCTACACGATCGACACCCTGCGGGACCTGAAGGCGCTGAACGACGACGCCGACCTGTTCTTCATCACGGGCGCCGACGCGCTCGCCCAGATCCTGACCTGGCGGAACGCCGAGGAGCTCTTCTCGCTCGCCCACTTCATCGGAGTCACCCGGCCGGGCCACGTGCTCACCGACGACGGGCTCCCCGAGGGCGGCGTCTCCCTGGTCGAGGTGCCCGCGCTGGCGATCTCCTCCACGGACTGCCGGGCCCGGGTCTCCCAGGGGGATCCCGTCTGGTACCTGGTGCCGGACGGCGTGGTGCGCTACATCGACAAGCGTGAGCTGTACCGGGGAGCCTGAGCTTCCGGAGAGAGGGGCCCCGCGGTGAACGACCGACAGGATCCGTACGACCCGTATGCCGGCCACGAGCAGCAGCTCATCGGCTACGACGCGTACGGGCGGCCGGTGTACGGCCGGGCGCCCGCGCAGTCCGCCCCCCAGTACGAACAGCAGGGCTACGGCTACGACCACCAGGACTACGGCCACCAGGACTACGGTCGGCAGCAGCCGCAGCAGTACTACCAGCAGCAGCCGGCGGGCCAGGAGTACGGGCAGCAGGAGTACACCCAGGCGCCCTCCTACGGGTACGACGCGCAGCAGGCCCCGCAGCAGGCCCCGCAGCAGGCCCCGCAGCAGGCCCCCCAGCAGACGCAGCAGCAGGCCCAGCAGTGGATCCCGCAGCAGACGGCGCCCGGGCCCGCGGCCGCCGAGCAGGCCCCCGCCGCCGCGGAACGGCCGGCGGGCCAGGTCCCCGAGCCGCGCCGGCCCGAGGGCGGGTCCGAGGCGGGGCGGGACTACCGCACCGAGATGTTCGCCTTCATCGACCAGCCGGACGAGGACTCCGAGGACGTCATCGACTGGCTCAAGTTCACCGAGAGCCGCACCGAACGCCGCGAGGAGGCCCGCCGCCGCGGCCGCAACCGGGTGGTCGCGCTCATCGTCGTCCTGGCGGTGTTCGTCGTCGCGGGCCTCGGCTACCTCTGGTACGCGGGCAAGCTGCCGTTCCTCGACGGTCCCGGCGGGAAGAAGACCGCGGCCACCGCGGACGCCGGGGCGCAGAAGCGCGACATGATCGTCGTACACCTGCACAACACCAAGAAGGGCGGTACCTCCTCGGCGCTGCTCGTCGACAACGTCACCGCGAAGCAGGGCGCCACCGTCCTGCTGCCGAACGCCCTCGCCCTGACCGGCCAGGACGGGACCGCCACGGCCCTCGGCAAGGCGGTCGGGGAGGGCGGTCTCGGCACCCGCGAGGCCCTCGACTCCGTGCTCGGCACCCGCATCGGCGGCACCTGGCGCCTGGACACCCCCTTCCTGGAGAACCTGGTCGAGCTGGTCGGCGGCATCGAGGCCGACACCGACACCGCGGTCCCGGCCGACGACGCGGCCAAGACCCCGGCCGTGGCCCAGGGCCAGAAGCAGAGCCTGAGCGGCCCGATGGCCGTCGCGTACGCCACGTACCGGGCCCAGGGCGAACCGGAGGCCAAGCAGCTGGAGCGGACGGGCAGGGTGCTCCACGCGGTCCTGCGCAAGTTCCCGGGCGACCCGAAGGCGGGGGCGGTCACGGTCGAGAGCATCGGCCAGATCCTCGATCCCGCACTGAACGCGCAGACCCTCGGAACGATGCTGTCCAAGCTCGGCGCGCACGCCAAGGTGGGTGCGTACCGCACTGACCTTCTCGCGGTGAAGCCGGACGGAACGCTCACGGACGAGGCCAACAAGAAGGTCGTCAAGGAGGTGCTCGGCGGGTCCGCCGGCGCGGCGCAGCCCGGCGCCACCCCGCGCGTCGGTCTCAAGGACGCCTCCGGCGACGAGAAGACGCAGGTCGCGGCCAAGGCGGCGCTGATGAACGGCGGCTACGCCTTCGTGGACGGCGGCAAGGCCGACAAGACCGCGTCCGCCTCGCAGATCACCTACCAGGACGACGCCCAGCGCGACCGCGCGATCGAGGTGGCCAAGACGCTGGGGCTGCCGGAGACGGTCGTGAAGAAGGCCGAGAACGTCGTGAACGCCGACGTCGTGGTGATCCTCGGCAAGGACTACAAGGCCTCCTGACCGGGCCGCGGCCCGGCCGGGAGGGGGCGTTCGCGCCCGCGCGGAACGTTCCGCGCGGGCGCCGTCGGCGGTACATGAGACCCTTGTAAGGATCTGCCCGCCAACCCGAAAGCATGGCCAGTGACCGCCACGGACCGCTCCATCGAGCTCATCACCACCGCTGCCCAGGCCGCGGCCGACCGGCTCGCGCACGACATCATCGCGTACGACGTCAGCGACGTGCTGTCGATCACCGACGCCTTCCTGCTCGCCTCGGCGCCCAACGACCGTCAGGTCAAGTCGATCGTCGACGAGATCGAGGAGCGCCTGCAGAAGGAGCTCGGCGCCAAGCCGGTGCGCCGTGAGGGCGACCGCGACGCCCGCTGGATCCTGCTCGACTACGTCGACATCGTCGTCCACGTCCAGCACAGCGAGGAGCGGGTCTTCTACGCGCTGGAGCGCCTGTGGAAGGACTGCCCCGAGATCGAGCTCCCCGAGGACGCCAAGCTCACCATCGGCAAGGCCGAGGAGCACGCCAAGCTGCGCGAGGCGGCGGGCGACGACGACCTGGACGGTGATCTGTTCTGAGCACGACCACCTCGGGCCGGTCGGGCCGGAAGATCGTCCTCTGGCGGCACGGCCAGACCTCGTGGAACCTGGAACGGCGCTTCCAGGGCTCGACGGACATCGAGCTCACCGAGACGGGCCTGGCGCAGGCACGCCGCTCGGCGCGGCTGCTCGCCTCGCTGAAGCCGGACGCCATCGTTGCCTCGGACCTCAAGCGCGCCGCTGCCACCGCGGCCGAGCTGGCCGCGGTCACGGGCCTGCCCGTGGCGCACACCGAGGCGCTGCGCGAGACGTACGCCGGCGAGTGGCAGGGCCTGACGCACGAGGAGATCGTCGAGAAGTACGGCGAGCAGTACGCGGCGTGGAAGCGCGGCGAGCCGGTCCGCCGGGGCGGCGGTGAGCTGGAGACCGAGGTCGCGGACCGCGCCGCGCCCGTGGTGCTGGACCACACCGGTCGGCTGCCGGTGAACGGCACCCTCGTCGTGGTCAGCCACGGTGGCACGATCCGTACGACCATCGGCCGGCTGCTGGGTCTGGAGGCGCGCTCCTGGGAGAGCCTGGGCGGGCTCTCCAACTGCTGCTGGTCCGTCCTCGGCGAGGGCGCACGGGGCTGGCGCCTGCTGGAGCACAACGCCGGCACCCTGCCGGAACCGGTGCTCGGCGACGACGACTGAGCAGGCTCCCTGCCGCTTCCCACCGGGGGTCCGACCCGGATTTCACTTTCCGGCTGGTCACAGGCTAGAGTTCTTCTTGTTCGCAGCGAAGAACACCGGAGACGGGGGAAGCGCAGCGGAGAGCGGGGCTATAGCTCAGTTGGTAGAGCGCCTGCATGGCATGCAGGAGGTCAGGAGTTCAATTCTCCTTAGCTCCACAATCAGGATCCCGTCCCCAAGTGGGGGCGGGATCCTTGTTTTTGTACCCTTTGCGTTTGCTGACCTGGCCCGCACCGGCGTGGCAGAATCGGACGGCCGGAGGGGGAGTCGACGGCCCGACGCGGGAGGGAGTCGCGAACGGATGGGTGCACACCGGCGCCGGTGCGACTGGTGCAACAACGGGACGCCGATCGTGCGGGACATGGACCCGGTCAACCCCGAATACCAGTACTGGTGCGAGGAATGCGCGCGGGCGCTGATCATAAAAGGCGACCCGATCGAGACGTACCGGGAGCTGGAAGGGGAGCCGATCTACGGACGGCTGCTCGACGAGCACTGCACGCTCAAGCGGTTCTATCAGTTCGCGAGAGCGTGACAGGCCGTCGCAAACCGGACATGGCCCGGGGTTGGTGGAAACCGATTTTTGGACCAGGGCCATGACCGTGTAATGTTTGGGACGTCGCCAAGGGGAACCGGCAAGGGAAACCGAAGCGGCAAGCAGGGCAAGGGGCTATAGCTCAGTTGGTAGAGCGCCTGCATGGCATGCAGGAGGTCAGGAGTTCAATTCTCCTTAGCTCCACGGTGAAGAGGCGGGCCACCCGGATCGGGTGGCCCGCTTCTCGTTGTGTCACCCGGTGGAACGGCCGAGCGTCGTCGGGGGCCGCTGCGGTACCCTGACGCCATGCGTGCCGTACGCCTCCTGCTTACCGAGCCGCGCTGATCAGTACCGACCTTCGAAACGGTCGGCCTCGGCGCGGCGCCCCCTCCTGTGCGAGGGGTTTTTTCGTTTGGACAGCAGGGACGGCAGAGACGATCGATGGAGCTTCAGAAATCATGAGCGAGACGAACACCCCGGCCCCCGAGGCGGCCGAGGCGCACCGTTACACGGCTGCCATGGCCGCCGACATCGAGGCACGCTGGCAGGACGTCTGGGACGCGCAGGGCACCTACGAGGCCCCGAACCCGACCGGTGACCTGGCCGGGGACCCGGCGGTCGTCGCGCGGCCCAAGAAGTTCATCATGGACATGTTCCCGTACCCGTCCGGTGCGGGCCTGCACGTCGGTCACCCGCTCGGCTACATCGCCACCGACGTCTACGCCCGCCACCAGCGGATGACCGGCCACAACGTCCTGCACACCCTGGGATTCGACGCCTTCGGCCTGCCGGCCGAGCAGTACGCCGTGCAGACCGGCACGCACCCGCGCGTGTCGACCGAGGCGAACATCGAGAACATGAAGATCCAGCTGCGCCGGCTGGGCCTGGGCCACGACAAGCGCCGCTCGTTCGCCACGATCGACCCGGACTACTACAAGTGGACCCAGTGGATCTTCCTGCAGATCTACAACTCCTGGTACGACGCGGACGCGAAGAAGGCCCGGCCGATCGCCGAGCTGGTCGCCGCCTTCGAGGACGGCTCCCGTGAGGTCCCCGGCGGCCGCGCCTGGGCCGGCCTGACCGCGGCCGAGCGGGCCGACGTACTGAACGGCTTCCGGCTGGCCTACTCCTCCGACGCGCCCGTCAACTGGTGCCCCGGGCTGGGCACCGTTCTGGCCAACGAGGAGGTCACCGCCGACGGCCGCTCCGAGCGCGGCAACTTCCCGGTCTTCAAGTCCAAGCTGAGCCAGTGGAACATGCGGATCACCGCGTACGCCGACCGGCTGCTGGACGACCTGGACGCGCTGGACTGGCCCGAGGCCATCAAGCTGCAGCAGCGCAACTGGATCGGCCGCAGCGAGGGCGCGCGCGTCGACTTCGCGCTGGGCGACGAGGCCATCACCGTCTTCACCACCCGCCCGGACACGCTGTTCGGCGCCACGTACATGGTGCTGGCGCCCGAGCACCCGCTGGTCGAGAAGTTCATCCCGGCCGCCTGGCCCGAGGGCACCCACCACGTGTGGACGGGCGGGCACGCCACCCCGGCCGAGGCCGTCACCGCCTACCGCAAGCAGGCCGCCTCGAAGTCGGACGTCGAGCGCCAGGCCGAGGCCAAGGACAAGACCGGTGTCTTCACCGGCGAGTACGCGATCAACCCGGTCAGCGGCGACAAGGTCCCGGTCTTCATCGCCGACTACGTCCTGATGGGCTACGGCACCGGCGCGATCATGGCCGTTCCGGCCCACGACAGCAGGGACTTCGAGTTCGCGCGCGCCTTCGAGCTGCCGATGCGCTGCGTCGTGCAGCCGTCGGACGGCCGCGGCACCGACCCGGCCGAGTGGGACGACGCCTTCGCCTCGTACGACGCGAAGCTGGTCAACTCCACGGGCGAGGGCATCTCGCTGGACGGCCTGGGCGTCGTCGAGGCGAAGGCCGCGATCACCGAGTGGCTGGCCGGGCGCGGCATCGGTGAGGGGACGGTCAACTTCCGCCTGCGCGACTGGCTGTTCAGCCGCCAGCGGTACTGGGGCGAGCCCTTCCCGATCGTCTACGACGAGGACGGCGTCGCGCACTCCCTGCCGGAGTCGATGCTGCCGCTGGAGCTGCCGGAGGTCGAGGACTACTCGCCGCGCACCTTCGAGCCGGACGACGCGGACTCGCAGCCGGAGACCCCGCTGTCGCGCAGGGCCGACTGGGTCAACGTCGAACTGGACCTGGGCGACGGCGTGAAGTCCTACCGGCGCGAGACCAACACCATGCCCAACTGGGCCGGTTCCTGCTGGTACGAGCTGCGCTACCTGGACCCGAACAACGCCTCCGCGCTGGTCGACCCGGAGATCGAGCAGTACTGGATGGGCCCCCGCGAGGGTGCCCCGCACGGCGGTGTCGACCTGTACGTGGGCGGCGCCGAGCACGCGGTGCTGCACCTGCTGTACGCCCGCTTCTGGTCGAAGGTGCTGTTCGACCTGGGCCACGTGTCGTCGGCGGAGCCGTTCCACAAGCTGTTCAACCAGGGCATGATCCAGGCGTACGCCTACACCGACGAGCGCGGTGTCTACGTCCCGGCGGCCGAGGTCGAGGAGCGCGACGGCGCCTACTTCCACGAGGGCAAGCGGGTCAAGCGCGAGCACGGCAAGATGGGCAAGTCCCTGAAGAACGCCGTCACGCCCGACGAGATCTGCGAGGAGTACGGCGCCGACACGCTGCGCCTGTACGAGATGGCGATGGGCCCGCTGGACGTCTCCCGTCCGTGGGACACGCGCGCCGTGGTCGGCCAGTACCGGCTGCTGCAGCGCCTGTGGCGCAACATCGTGGACGAGGAGACCGGCGCGGTCACCGTCGTCGACGCAGAGCCCGCCGAGGACACCCTGCGCGCGCTGCACAAGGCCATCGACGGGGCGGGTGCCGACATGGCGGGGCTGCGGTTCAACACCGCCATCGCCAAGATCACCGAGCTGAACAACACCCTGACGAAGGCGGGCCGCCCGCTGGAGCGCTCGGTGGCCGAGCGGCTGGTCCTGCTGGTCGCCCCGCTGGCCCCGCACATCGCGGAGGAGCTGTGGCACCGGCTGGGCCACAGCGAGTCGGTGGTCCACCAGGACTTCCCCGTGGCGGACCCGGCGTACGTGGTGGACGAGACCGTGACCTGCGTGGTGCAGGTCAAGGGCAAGGTCAAGGCGCGCCTGGAGGTCTCGCCGACGATCACCGACGCCGAGCTGGAGCAGCTGGCCGTGACCGAAGCCGGCGTCGTCGCGGCGCTGGGCGGCGCGGAGATCCGCAAGGTGATCGTGCGCGCGCCGAAGCTGGTGAACATCGTGATCTGAGCCGCCGGAAGGCTCCGCCCCCGGTATGGGGGAGATCCCGTACGGGCAGGTTGGGGGTTCGAATGGAACCCCTGGCCTGCCCGTGGCGTTTACCGTGGAAGGGAAGAGCCGACGCCTGGGGAAAGGGGCCGTCATGGAGGCCGCGTTGATCATCTTCGCGCTGATGTTGCTGACATTCGTGGGCCTCGGCGCGTACCTCACGGTCAAGGCGGTGGGCGCGGCCAAGCGAGGCGTGGAGCGCACCGTCGTACAGGCGCGGCGCACGGTGGAGGACACCACGCTGCGGGCCAGGAGTTTCGGACAGGTCGGAGTGGCGGGTGCGCTGGCGCAGCTGCGGCTCGACCTGCGGACGTCGATGCGCGCCACCCAGCAGGCGCTGGCGGAGGGGTCCCGGACGGACGCCTCGCTGCGGGAGTCCCTCGCGCTGTTCGAGCGGCTGAGCGCCCACGGGCACGAGCTCGACGGGGAGCTGAAGCGGCTGGAGCAGGAGCCCGACAAGCAGCGCACGGCACAGCTCCTGCCGGACCTGCGGGAGCGCGCGGGCCAGATCATCCAGGCGGCGGACTCCCTGCGGTGGGCCGCCCGCGACCGGGCCCGGCGCTTCGCGGAGGACGAGCTGTCGCTGCTGTCGGAGCAGATCGAGATGGAGTCGGGCGCGCTGCGCGACTGGTCCCGCGAACCGGTGGACGACCTGGCGGCGGCGGCCGCCGAGTGGGACGCGGCCCGGTCCGCGCAGACGCCGTCCGCTTCCCCTTCCCCTTCTCCTTCCCCGGCCTCTTCCCCTTCTCCTTCCCCGGCCTCGAACCCGACCTCGAAGCCGGCGCCCACACCCCCGCCGGCTGCCCTGAACCCGCCGACCCCGACGATGCAGTACCCCTGGCAGAAGACCCCCCGCCCGGAAAGCGCCGGCTGAACGGGTCCACCACCGCTGGGCCGACAGGGCCCAGGTGTATTGCCCAGCGAGATGGGGGACGCGGCCGGCGGGTGGTTTGCCTGCGGGAGGCGCACAGGAACGAGTTCCGTGCGCGCGGCCGCCCCTGCGGTTGCTCACCCTGACGCGTCGCTGTGAGGACCGGGTCCAGATAGGGCCGGAGCCGGGGGCGGGCCCCCGCCGGGCGGCTGCCACCGTATGTTCCGTAGGCTCTGCCCACCCCGGCGGAGGCCGAGTGACGCCTTCTCGCGTCCCCGGAGGGGGCCCGGCTGCCGTCCTGCCCCCACGAGCGGTAACCTCCGCCTCATGTCCCGCCATGTCGCCATCGTCACCGATTCCACGGCCTATCTGCCCCGACCGGCCATGGCACGGCACGGAATCACCGCCGTGCCGCTCACCGTGGTGCTCGGCGGCGAGGCGCTCGAAGACGGCACGGAGATCTCGGCGCGCAGCCTGGCCGTCGCCCTGCAGAAGCGCCGCTCGGTCACCACGTCCCGCCCCGGCCCGGAGGAGTTCGTACGGGCCTACCGGGCCGCCGCGGACGCGGGGGCGACCGGCATCGTCAGCCTGCACCTGTCCGCCGAGTTCTCGGGGACCTACGACGCCGCCGTGGTGGCCGCCAGGACCGCGCCCGTGCCCGTACGCGTCGTGGACACCGGCATGGTCGCGATGGCCCTCGGGTTCTGCGCGCTCGCCGCGGCCGAGGCCGCCGAGGCGGGCGGAACCGTGGACGAGGCCGTGGCGGCGGCCGAGAAGCGGGCGGCGGACATGGCCGCCTACTTCTACGTCGACACCCTCGACTATCTGCGCCGCGGCGGCCGGATCGGCGCCGCGCAGGCCCTGCTCGGCTCGGCCCTGGCGGTGAAGCCGCTGCTGACGCTGGACGGCGGGCGGATCGAGATGCTGGAGAAGGTGCGTACGGCCTCCAAGGCCATCGCCCGCCTGGAGGAGCTGGCGGTGGAGCGGGCCGGCTCCGCCGAGGTGGACGTGGCGGTGCACCACCTCGCGGCACCGGAGCGGGCCGAGAAGCTCGCGGAGCGGCTCCGCGAGCGGATCCCCGGCCTGGTCGAGCTGCACGTCAGCGAGGTCGGTGCGGTGATCGGCGCGCACACCGGACCGGGGCTCCTGGCTGCGGTCGTCTCACCCCGCTGATCACCGGAACGAGTGGCCCGGTTATCCACAACGGGGCGGTCATCCACCGGAATTGAAGGGTCCGCACGGCGGTCGGGATCTGCCCCTACGGTCGTGCCATGACTCTTCGAACGCGTACTTCCCGCACTTCGCGTACTTCCCGCACGTCCCGTACCTTCCGTCCGTCGGGCGCCACCAGCGGCCCGGGCCGTTCCCGCCTCTCCGACGGCCGTCAGCGCCACGGCGGTGGCCCCGGCAGGCGCCGCCACGGTCTCCGGGCCGCGTCTCCGCCTCCATCTCCACCTTCGCATCCCCGTCCGCGCCCCGGTCCGGGGGCGGCTCCAGGGCCTGCTCCCGGTCCGCATCCCGATCCGGGGGCGGACGCGGTGCGGCGCAGGGCCGAAGCGTTGCTCGGCGGCGGCTCGCCGCAGCAACCGCCACCGGCCGCGGAGGATCCCCCGGCACCGCGCGGTGAAGCGACCGCCGAAGCCCTGCCCGCCGGCAGGGCGCGCGGGCTGGCGGTGCGGGAGCGGCTGCCGCTGTGGCTGCAGGCCCGGTGCGCGGTGGAGCCGCGCACGGTGGCCGCGGTCGGGGTGGTGCTGGCCGTCGCGGTGGGCCTGGCCGGGCAGCAGTACTGGTCGGCCAGGCCGCGGGAGGTGACCGCACCGGCGCCGGCCGCTCCGCCGGTGCTGCCGGCAGGGGCCACCGCGTCGGCGCCGACGCCGGGCGCGGCAGGCGGCGGCGCGGGGCCTGCTCGGATCGTCGTCGACGTGGGCGGCAAGGTCCGGGATCCCGGAGTCCGGCGGCTGCCGGCCGGTTCACGGGTCGAGGACGCGCTGGCCGCCGCCGGGGGAGTGCGTCCGGGCACGGACACCACCGGGCTGAACCGGGCCCGGGTGCTGGTGGACGGCGAGCAGGTGCTGGTGGGGGTGACGGCGCAGCCGCCACCGGGCGGGGCCGCGGGCGGGCCGCCCGCCGGGCCGCTCAGCCTGGGCTCGGCCACCGTCGAACAGCTGGACGGCCTGCCGGGGGTGGGTCCCGTTCTCGCCCAGCACATCGTGGACTTCCGCACCGCACGCGGCGGCTTCCGTTCCGTGGAGGATCTCCGTCAGGTCAACGGCATCGGCGATCCTACATGTAGACGCTAACCTATGACCATGAAGCCAACAAGGGCCGTGCTGCTTGTTCGAATCAGCTACCGGAAGCCCGAGGAGGACGCCGAAGAGACCGGCGTCGAGGCAGGCGGAAAGCGCCGCCGCGCCGAGTTCTCCAAGGGCATCGGCCGCCAGGAGGACGACGGGCGTGCGCTCGCCGAACGTCTCGGCTGGCAGATCGTCGAGGTCATCCCCGAGGACGACACGTCCGCCTTCAAGCGCCGCAAGATCAAGCTTCCCGACGGGACCACCGCACTCCGCACGGTCCGGCCGGGCTTCCGGCGCGCTCTGGAAATGCTGGCCTCCGGCGAGGCCGATGGCCTCATCGCCGACGACCTCGACCGAGTAGCGCGCGACCCGCGCGACCTCGAAGACCTCATCGACGTCGTCGAGTCCCGCCGGCCCCGCATCCCCGTCGAGTCCGTCACCGGGTCCCTGCGGCTGGACAACGACGCCAACATCACCATGGCGCGCGTCATGGTCGCCGTCGCTAACAAGTCCAGCCGCGACACCGCCCGCCGCGTCACCCGCAAACACGAGGAACTGGCCGCCGAGGGCAAGCCGGGCGGCGGAGGCTTCCGCGGCTACGGCTACACCGCCGACGGCCACGAGCCGATCGAGGCGGAGGCCGCCATCGTCCGTGAGATCGCCGCCCGGGTGCTCGGCGAATGGGACGGCTGGACCGACGAGCAGCGCGCGAAGATCGTGCCCGAAGTCGGGGAAAGCCTGACCTCCATCGCCACCGACCTCACCCGCCGGAAGGTGCCCACGGTGACCGGTAAGCCCTGGGGTGACCGGTCCGTCCGGTCGGTCGTCACGAAGCCGTCCGTGGCGGGCCTACGCGGCTACAAGGGCGAAGTGGTCGGTAAGGCCGTGTGGGAGCCCATCATCCCCGTAGAGACGTGGGAGCGGGTCTGCGCCCGCCTCGCCGGCCGGGCCCGGAGCGTGGACCTGACGCTGCAACGGTGGCTGACCGGGGTGCTCCGGTGCTCGCTCTGCCAGTGCATGCTCATGGGCTGGCAGGGGACCGGCGGCGTGCGGTACTGGTGCGCCACGCCCGAGGGCGGTTGCGGGAAGATCGCGGTGAAGGCGTCGTTCGTCGAGGACGAGGTGGAGCGCCAGGTGCTGGAGCTGCTGGGTAAGCCGGCGGTCCTGGAGCAGCTGCGGCATGTCGCCGACGCCGAGACGACCGCGGACGCGCGCGCGGAGCTGGCCGAGGACGAGGCCCAGTTGAAGCAGATGGCGGGCATGTGGGCCCGCCGTGAGCTGACGTTCGCCGAGTACACCGAGGCTCGCCGGATCGTGGAAGCCCGCGTCAAGGAGTCCCGGGCCCTCATTCACTCCCGGGCCCCGCGGGTCCTGCGGGCGCTCCTGGAGGGCGATGTGCGGGCCGGGTGGGGGCGGCTGACTCCGGCGGAGCGGCGGGACGTTGTGCTCGCGCTGGTGCCTGGCTACGACGTGCTGCCGCACGACCGGAGCCAGGGCAACAAGTTCAACCCCGGCCGGCTGGTGCCGCTCGACTAGGCCTCGTCGCCGAACCGTTCCCGCGTCTGCTCGGCGTTCGCCTGGAGGAGACGCGGGCCGGGTTCGGCGCCTTCGCGGCCGGCGGCCCCAGGGCCGAGCCATCCATCCTTGCGAGCCTTCGCCACCCAGCTGGACACCGTGGCCTCTGGCCGCTCCAGTGCGGCCGCCAGTCGCTTTACCGCGCCCCGGGGCTTCCCTGGGGCTGACTCGGCGATGTACCCCTCCGCGACCGCCTGCATGAGTTCGTCGGGCAGTGCCGCCCGCCCCGGCGCCGACTTCGCCGGGCTGCTGGAGGCGATGATCTGGTCGGCTGTCCGGGTGGGGGCCTGGCCTGTAAATACCGTGCTGGTGATCGGGCCGACGGTCGGTGTGCCCTTCAACTCCTCGACTGCGAGGTGGTACCGGACGTCATCCAGGATCGCGCCGACGGGTACATCGCGGAGCATCCGGGACGTCACGCTCGCGCCGGCGCCGCCGTGGGGCCGCACTTCCAGCCGCGTGATGACGAGCCCCTGAGGGCCCCGCGAGACGTCTCCGTTGGCGCGCCAGTCGGCGCCGCCCTTCGCGAACTTCCGGACCACGCCACGTACGGCCTCTGCCTCAGTCGGCTCCATGAAGCTGGTCACCTGGGCAAACCGCTCGGAGAACTGAGTCTCTGTCTCTCGGGGGTTACTCACACTCCGAATGTCGCACCCCGTACAACGGCAGGTCAACGCCCCACGGCGAAAAAGGCCGGATTGGGCCCACCGCGAGATTGAACCAGTGGGGTAGGCCTACCTACTGGACAAACCTAGGGGGTGGGCCTACCGTATTTCCCATGAGTTCAACAACCTCCGAGCTCATCAGAGCCCGCCTGCGCATTCGCCGCAGCCTCCCGGAGCCGCACGTGTGTCGTGCGGCCCGAGAGGCCGCGGGGCTGACGCAGAAGGACGTTGCAGATGCCGTAGGCGTGACCATTCAGGCGGTCAGCTACTGGGAAGCCGGATTGCGGCGCCCCCGAGGTGAGCGCTTCGAGCGGTACGCCGAGGCCATCGCAGCCCTGCGGGACGCCGCATGAGCGCCCGCACCCTGTCCGACATCTACGCCGAACGGCCGCTCACCGAGCAGCAGGCCCGCCGGATCGTCGCTCTCCTCGGCCTCGCAGACCGGGCCACAACAACGAGGGGGAGGGCCGGGGGCGCAACCCCGAACCCTCCCGCCGAATCCGCTCCACAGCAAGCAGCTAGCTGACACGCCAAAGCCCCGGGACTCAATCGCTGGCCGGCGATCCCGAGGCTTCGACAGAACGGATGTGTTTCTGATGATGGCACACCACACCCCGAACACGCTCGCCTCCGCCCTCGACGCGACGGGCAAGACCCTTCCGCTCCTCGCCGACCTCCCGCCGGCCCCTGCCCGCCAGTCGCAGGCCGCCGACCTCCTGAAGCAGATCAAGCAGGCCGAGCAGGACAACCCGGCGATCGGCAAGCTCCTCGACGTCGTCGCCGAGGAGGTCCGCAAGGCCGCAGACCCCGCGGCCGTCATCGACCGCGTCCTCGAACTCCTCACCCCGAAGACGCCCTGCCCGGCCCTCGGCGGTGCCTGCGTCGCCGACCACACCGACTCCTTCGTCCACCCCGACGACGACGAGCACCGCGGCCAGCTCCACGGCTTCGCCGACGGCAACGGCCAGCCCGACCACCTGAACATGCGGCTCGCCAGCACCGCGGACGGCTCGCGCCGGTTCGTCGAGCTGTGGGGGTTCAGCCAGGACGGCGAACTCACCCCGGCCGAGGCCCGCGCCTACGCGATCCAGCTGCGGGCCTCCGCCGAGCGGCTGGACCAGCTCGCCGCCACCCTCGACGCCGTCGAGGACACACAGTGACACGCCCGCAGATCCGTCCCCGCCTGGCCCCCGCGGCTGGGCGGGGACGCCCCCTGCACGCGGTTCCCTCGCAGGCCACCCCCGGTCAAATCACCGGCCTCCGTGCGGAGTCGCAGATCGTCGCGCTCGGCGTCACCGACTGGCCCGTGTACGGGTCCGCCGAGTGGCTCCAGCTCCAGCCCCGAGACCCGCGCACGTACGCGGCCGTCCTGGAGGCCGCCGAACTGCACCGCCGCCTTCAGGCGGACCCTGACCTGCCGGACGCCGAGTGGTACGCCGCCGTGTATGGCGACGCGCGCCAGATCGCCGCCGCGGTTCTCGCGGCCACCAGAAGGGTCCGGTCCGTCCGCGAGATCCGCGGCGCCCGCGCGCAGCCGCGGCCGCCCCACATCCTCAAGGCCACCCCGGGGTGGCCGCCGATCGCGGTCCCGGGCCAGCCCGGCCGCTACCTCGTCCATGGCCAGGAGAACCCCGAGTGACCACCACGCACGACCCAGCAGGCCTGCCGCCGGAGTACATCCGCGCGGCAGGCCTTCCGGGCGTTCCCGCGCAGGACCGCGACGCGTCGCCGCTCTGGCTCCCCAACGAGACGGGCGTAACCCCCACAGCTGGGAAACTCTGGGCCCCCGACCCGCAGGCCGCTCTCACCTCCGAGGAGCACTTCGAGCAGCGCGTAGCCGCCATGGCGAGCGAACTCCTCGACACCGACGGCCTCGACAAACTCAGGCCGCTAGAGCCCCTCCTCGGCGACCTCCTGCACCGCAACACGCTCGCCCGGGCCATCGGCCCCTCCGGCACCTTCAAGTCATTCGTGCTCCTCGACATGTGCGGACACATCGGCACCGGCATGAAGTGGCACGGCCACTACGTCCGCCAAGGCCTCGTCGTCTACCTCGTCGCCGAGGGCGCCGAAGGCATCCGCAAGCGCGTCCGCGCATGGGAGCAACACCACGGCGTCCGCATGGACAACGTGCGGTTCCTGGCCCGCCCAGTACAGGCCATGGACCCCGAGTGGGAAGTCCTCACCGAGGTCATGCGCCGCATGGAACCGTCCCTCATCGTCGTCGACACCCAAGCCCGCATCACGGTCGGCATCGAAGAGAACTCCAACACCGAGATGGGCCGCGTCGTCGCCCGCCTCGACCGGCTCCGCGTCGTTACCGGCGCCTGCGTCACCCTCGTCCACCACACCGGGCACGTCGGCGAGCACGGCCGCGGCGCCTCCGCGGTCAAAGGCGCCCTGCACTCCGAGCTGATGATCAGCCGCAAAGGCGACCGGCTCTCCAACTTCGTGCTGACGGTCAAGAGCGGCAAGCAGAAGGACGAGGAGGAGGGCGACGGCCACCTGTTCGGCCTCCGGAAGATCTCCATCGACGGGGAGTTCAAGCCCGACGGCCGGCCCGTCACATCCCTCGTCCTGGTCTCCCTCGACGCCGTGCCCGACCGGGAGCCGCTCGAAGGGTCGTTGGAGTGGATCGTGGCCCGCCTCGACGCCGCCGGGGTGCCCGACGACTACGGCCGCCGACGGCTTCGCACCGAGCTTCAGAAGCTGGGCATCCCCGCCCGCGACGAAAAGCTTCAGGAGGTTGCCAACCTTCGTCGAGAGCGGCGCCAGGACCGGTTCCCGGGTCAACCCCCTCTAGCGGTTCCCGAGAGTGGCCCCGGCCCATCGAAAGTCGCAGATCAGAGCGGTTCCGCACCGGGTGGGAACACGTCGGAACCGCACCCATGTCCGCCGGTGGTTCCCTCTCTCTTTCTGGAGAGGGAACCGGCGGCGGTGGAACCGCCGATCTGCTCTGTCTGCGGCGGCGAACTCGACACCGAATGGGCCTCACAAGGCCACGACCGACACGTCATGTGCTGAAGGAGTCCCCATGCCCAACTTCACGAACCTCGTCGCCGGACCCGCCGACCTCATCGCGCACCTCACCGCGAACTACCGATGCGGCCACTGCAACAGCGAGACCGAAACCCGCACCGACCCCCACGGCTTCCCCCACCTCGTCATCCACCACGACGACGGATGCCCCGTCCTCGAAGGCACCCTCAGCAGCCTCCCCGACACCCTCCGAGCCGCCACCACCCCCTGACGTCCGGTCGCGGCGGCTGACTTCTCGCGCGCGCACGCGAGGCTCGCCGCCGCTCCGGTTCTCCCCCCTCTTCGCATGTGCAGCTACAGACACGGACGGAAGGACCCCCGACATGCCCACCCCCAAGACACCGCCCTACCCCCGCCGGCCCGAACTCGACGCCGCGAACGCCCGCATGCGGCACGCCTTCGCCCGCCTCGGCCGCGAGGCCGCACGGCACCAGGGCGAGGAGAAGACGACCGTCACCACGGCCCTGGACAAGCTCCTCGCCGAGGCCATCAGCACCCTCGACAGGCTCGCCGACGAGGCCGGGCGGGCCGAGGACCAGTCGCCCCGGAATCAGGCGCTGTACGCCCGCCACGGGGCGCGGATGGCCCAGTTCGAGGCCCGGATGTCGTCGCAGGCCCGCGGTGTCCGCGGCTGACGGGCCGCGGCTGCTGCCGGACGGGTCGGCGACCGTGCCGGCCCGCCTCGCATCCACCACCTTCCACGCCCTCATGCGCTACCTGACGGACCAGAACCGGGCGAACGGCGGCGCCCTCACCCCGGAGGCCCGCGAACTCCTCCGCGCCCTGCACACGAGCGCCCAGGGCCGTACCGCCCCACCTGCAACTTCCTCCGAAGGAAGCGTGATCGCCGACTCAGCCACGCTCGGAGCGAGTGAGGTTGCACGGGTCCTCGGCTGCTCCAGACGCTGGGCGACTCATCTCCTGGGGTCCGGCCGGCTACGCGCCTGGCAGGTCGGCCGGACATGGGTGACAACACAGCGCGACCTCGACCGATACCGCCACGGCGAGGAGACGCACAATGCCCGACACGAACCAGGAGCAGCGCCCGCGGCCTGACCTCCTGGCAGCGATCCACGCGGACCAGGCAGCCAAGCAGGCCGCCGCCGAAGAGGCCGCCGCACCCGAACGCGAGCGCCAGCAAGCCGAGATGGCCCACGACGCCGCCCTGTTCGGTACCCCCGGCTGGAGCCGCCTCAGTGACGCACGCCGGGCGCGGGCCGCCCGCTACTCGGCCGAGCAGGGAGCGGCAGCGTGATGACTCCCGCCGAGGCCCGCGAGGCCCTGGACACCGCCCGCAGCGAGGCCGCCGAGGCACACGC
The DNA here is from genome assembly GCF_044748225.1 of Streptomyces sp. NPDC090021. NCBI lineage: Bacteria > Bacillati > Actinomycetota > Actinomycetes > Kitasatosporales > Streptomycetaceae > Streptomyces > Streptomyces sp. NPDC090021. The sequence continues at coordinate 17,424 of NZ_JBIVFO010000033.1, forward strand.
CACCGTCGAGGCCCTGGCCGAGCGGGTCCGCGACGGCGACGAGCACGTCACCCCCGAGGAACTGGCCGGACAGCGCAGCCTCGCCGAGCTCGCCGGCCTCCGCGTCGAGGCCGCAGAGCGCAAGCTCGCCGCCGCCGAGGCCGCGGACCGCGACGCCCGTGCGAAGGCCATCGCCGCCGCCGCACGCCAGCTCATCGAAACCGACGACACACAGCCCGTCCTCGACGCCGTACAGGCCGCTGTCGCCGCACTGAAGCACCTCGTCACCGTCACGACCGACCGCACGGCGCGGATCCTGACCGTAGCCACCGAGGCCGTCGGAATGAACGAGGAACTTAAACTCACCGACCCGGACGCCGGCCCCTGGCCGTCGACCCGGTACGGGTTCCGCGCCCAGACCTTCCCCGCACACGTCGCCGTCCTCGACGAGGGCAACGCCGCCGCCCTGCGACCCGGCCGCATGGTCGCCGCCGCGCTGGCCCTGGCCCTGGCGGATGACCAACCCATGGTCGAGGAGGCACGGCAGGTGCTCAGCGCCCCCTTCGCGGCCGTCATCGAGCGACTGAAGACGGAAGTCCCCGGCCTGGATGAGGCACTGCGGCAGCCGGCCCAGGGCTGACCCATGGCGATCACCGTCGGGGAACTCGTCGCGAACATCCGCGCGGACAGCGGCGACTTCGAGCGCGGCATGGCCCGGTCACAGCTGCGCATGGCGGGCTTCACACAGGACGCCGAGGGCCGCCTTCGCCGCCTCGACGGCACGTTCGCCAACATGGGCGAGCGGATCAGCATGGGGTTCGCCGAGGCCGAGCGAGACGGCCGTAGCTTCGGCCTGAGCCTCGGCAGCGTCTCGGGCGCCCTCGGAGGGCTCGGCGGTGCCGCGGCCAGCATCGGCAAGATCGCCGCCATGTTCGGGGCGGCCGCCCCCGTTGCCGCGGGCCTCGCGGCCACCGTGGCATCGATCGCCCCGGCGGCCGGTGTGGCCGCTACCGGCCTCGTCGCCGTACAGCTCGCCACCCAGACCCTGAAGCTCGGCATGAAGGGCGTCGGCGACGCCGTCAGCGCCGCCCTGGACCCCTCAGACCCCGAAGCGTACGCCGAGGCGCTGGAGAAGCTGACGCCGGCCGCCCGCTCGTTCGTCGGCGAGGTCCGCACCCTCCAGCCCCAGCTGAAAGCCCTACAGCAGGGCGTCCAGGAACGCATGTTCCAGGGCCTCGACGGCATCCTCCGCGAGATGGGCACCACCACCCTGCCCATTCTCAGGAACGGCCTGCTCAACACGGCCGACGCCCTGAACCTGATGGGCAAGAACATCGGCAACACCGCCGTCGGCATGTCCACGTCGGGCGTGCTCGGGCAGGCCATCTCCGGCGCGAACATCGGCCTCACCAACCTCGCCCGGGTCCCCTCTCAGCTCATCCTCGGCCTCGGCCAGATTGCCGCAGCCGGCGCCCCCGCGTTCGGTCGGCTCACCGCAGCCGCAGGGGCGGGCGCGGACAGCATCTCGGCGAAGCTGAGCAAGGCCTTCGAGAGCGGCGGCATCGAGCGCGCCATCGATCAAGCCATCGCGGTGCTCGGGCAGCTCGGCAGCATCGCGGGGAACGTCGGATCGATCATCGGCTCCATCTTCACGTCGGCGCAGGCCAACGGCGGCGGCTTCCTCGGCACGTTGCAGCAGATCACGGGGGCGATGGCCACGGCGTTCTCCTCGCCAGCTGTGCAGTCTGGCATGCAGGCGATCTTCCAGACCATGAGCACGCTGGCGTCCACGATCGGCCCGCTCCTCACGCAGGCGCTCGGCGCGCTGGGTCCGGTGTTTACCGCGCTCGGCCCGCCCATCCAACGACTGATTCAGACCCTGGGCCCGGCGATCGGGAACATCATCGGCGCACTCGGCCCCGTGCTGGAGGTCGCGGCCGTCGCCGTCGGCTCCCTGCTGGACGCCATCAGCCCGCTGATCCCCGTGTTCGCCAACCTGATCGTAGGCCTCCTGCCCGCGCTCACACCGATCCTCACGATGGTTGCCGGCCTGTTCACGCAGATGGCACCGCTGGTCGCCCAGCTGGCCGGGGTGCTGATGTCGGCGCTCCAGCCGATCCTGGCCGCGCTGGTGCCCGCACTCGAACCGATCATCGCCGCGTTCATGACGCTGACGACGGCAATCCTGCCGATCCTGTCGACGCTGATCGCCTCGCTCGCACCGGTCATCGCCCAGCTCGCGGGCATCTTCGCGCAGCTGATGGTGGCGCTGGCACCGGTCATCGCCCAGCTGGTCCTGTTGGTGGCAGACGTCCTCACGAAGATGCTGCCGGTCCTGCTGCCGATCATCGAGACCGTCGGACAGCTCGCGAGCATGTTCGCGGATGAACTCGGCAGGGTCATCGAGGGCGTCATCATGCCCGCCTTCGAGGCCATCACCAGCCTGCTGTCCGGGGACTTCTCAGGGGCGTGGGACGCCGCGAAGCGCATGGTGTCGGGCGTGATCGACTCGTGGATCCGTATCTTCAAGGAACTGCCCGGCAAGGCCGGAGAGGCTCTCTCGGGGCTCGGCGCCGCGATCTGGGCGAAGGTGTCGGAGGCGGGCGGCCGGATGCTCTCCAGCATCAAGGAGAAGGTGTCCGAGGCCGTCGCCAAGCTCCGGGAGTTGCCCGGCATGGCGAGGGACGCGCTCGGCAACCTCGGCTCGATGCTCTACGACTCCGGCGCAGCGCTGGTGCGGGGGTTCATCAACGGCCTCAAGTCGATGATCGGGAACGTGAAGGACGGGGCGAAGGCGGTCGTGTCCGCCGCCCGGAACTTCTTCCCGTTCTCCCCGGCCAAGGAAGGCCCGTTCTCCGGGAAGGGCTGGACGCTCTATTCCGGGCAGTCCCTCGCACAGGGCCTCGCGGACGGCATCGGCTCGCGGTCCGGCCTCGTAGCCGGGGCGTTGGGCGACATGATGCGGCGGGCGCAGGGTTCCCTCGACGGCATGCACGGTCTCCAGGGCCTGCCCGGCGGCCTGCCGCTCGGCATGGCCCTGCCGTCCGCCAGCGCGACCGCTGCGGCCCAGCCCACGAGGCTCATCCTCGAAGTCACGGGCCCCGACGAGGTCAAGTCGTTCATCCGGAAGGTCGTGCAGGTCGATGGCCGCGGCGACGTCCAGGTGGCGTTCGGAAGCTACTGAGGAGACGAGAGATGCCCGACCACATCGGCACCCCGCACAGCGCAGCGTTCATGTTCAGCGCCCTCGACAGCCCCGGAGGCGGGTGGACGATGCACCTCGTCGACGACCAGGGCGTCATGTCGGACATCCTCATGAGCTGGCCCGCGGCCGCCGCGCCCCTGCCGCTGCTGGAGCGGTACGACGCGCTCGCCCTCGTCGGCTTCGCGCCGGCCGTGGGCGGCGTCGAGGCCTGGCAGTGGCGCGAGGGCAGCAGCGAGGGCATCGGCAGCTACTGGGTCGGCACGACCGCCGTGCGGCCCGTGACGGCCGAGGAGAAAGCCCACGGCGACGCCGCGCGCCGGGCGGTCCTCGACCCGGGGCCTGCTACTCGCTGACGAACGAGCCGAGGCCGGGCTCTGTGTAGATGAGACCCTCCTCGCGCAGCGCCCGGTGGACTTTCTGACCGGTGGCCTGCGCGATGCCGAACTCGGCCTGCAGCTGCAGCACGGACGGGACGCGGGTCCGCGGCGGGTACTCCCCGGAAGCGATCCGCGCCCGTATGACGGCCGCGACCTGCTTCCATCGCGGCTGGTCAGGGGCAAACGTGATCATTCGTCCACGCTAGGCAGACCATCGCATGTCAGGCGAGATGTGGCATGCCTAGCACGCCATAGCATGGTGCCGCTACGCTGCGGGAATGCGAAAGCCCCGCGGCCGATGGGACGGCCCGGGGCTGTGACGACGCTGCAAGGAGCGACGTATGCAGAAGCCTACTCTCGTCGTGCCCATAGAGCCCCTGTCTCGCGGGGCCTGCACCACGGCGCCCGTCCCCGCCCCGTACGGCCTCGCGTGGGACCAGCGGGCCGGCCGCGCCTGCGTGGTCTGTGGCCAGCCCCTGACGACGGGCGCGGTGTCCCGCGGCTGGATCTACGGCAAGCACGGAGCGCACCGCCTCGACGTCGAGGTGTGGTGCTGCCCGAAGACGGAGGAGCCCTGATGCGTATCTGCTGCCGCTGTGACCGCACGATCCGGAGCAGCACGTACGAGACCATCCCGGTGGACTCGGCGTCCGCTGTGCGTCCGGACCAGTACGCGCACCGGCACGGCGACCCGAAGTGCCGGCCGATCACGATCGGGGATCCGCCCGATCTCCACTGAGCCCCCGGCCGCCCGTGGTCACGGCGGACCACGGTAGGCCGGGCAGCACTGGACCCCCGACGCGATCCGCACGCGTCGGGGGCCCTTTGTGCAACTAGTTGCAGAGCGGTCGGGTCAACAGGCGCAGGATCACGATCCGTCCACCTCCTCCCGGACAACGTGAACGGTGCACGTAACCCCTTCCGGGCCCCTCTCCACGCGGTCGACGCGCAGCACCTCACCTGCATAGACGTCGCCGGAAGGGGTTTCCGGAAGCGGTGGGGGAGTGGCGGGCGAATCGGACATGGCCCATGCGGCCCACAGCCAGCCGACCGGCACCGCGTAGATCAGGTGCGGGGCCCGCTCCAGCACTCGGCCGGCGAACGCGAGGCCGCCCACGGGCACGGCCAGGCGGACCACCAGGGCGCCCATGGTGGACACCTCGAACCAGCGGGACGGGGACTCCAGCAGCAGCCCCGTACCGCGCGCGAGACGCTGTCCGGTCGCGGCCAGGCGGCCGGTCACAGCAGGCCCATCACAGCGTCGCCGGCGGCCGAGACGACCGGTGAGAGGACGTACCCGGCGACCCCGGCGACACCGGAGGCCAGGCCGAGGCTGATCCCCGAGAGCAGGGCGCGGGCGATCATCCAGTTGAAGCCCCGCCGCCGCGTCCACACCGCGATCAGGACCACGGTGGCGATGACGACGACCGCGTGCCCGCCGTCGGTCAGCACGAGGTGCGAGGAGCGGGTGACGTCCGGGGTGCCGCCTCCGACCCCGTAGGCGAGGGCCGCGTTCCCGATCGCGCTGGAGCCCCACAGGGACCAGTCGGCGCCGCCGCCGAGCAGGCCGCCGGCGGACAGGATGAGGAGCATCCCGTAGAGCCACACGAGGAGGAACGGCAGGAGCTTCACGAGGTGCTTGGGCTTGGCGGCCTGCTTGGCGCCGGGCCACCAGCGGGTGATCTCCCAGCCGAGGAGGGAGAGGCCGACGGTGACGCCGCCGAGGGAGACGACGGCGTAGGTGGGGAGGTTCATGAGGGTCCTCGGAGGAGGGCCGCGCCGAGCGCGGCGAGCAGCAGAATGAGCGCGCACGTCCCCAGAGCGGGGAGGGCGTAGAGGCCGCGGGCGCGAGCCGGTGCCGCGAGGACGAGCCCCGCAGCACCGCCCGCCGTCGCCGCGGCGAAGAACACGGCGAGCAGCACGGTCACACCGCGCCGGGCGGGTCCGTCACACGCTCGGGCGGGCCGTCATACGCGGGCACCCTGACTGCCATACGGGCAGGTGAGACGCCGTCCGGGTAGAGGCCGGACTCCCACACCCAGTTGTAGCCGTGGGCGAGGAAGGCGACCGCGAACCGGACCGCGTCCGACGCCGTCATACCGGTGCGCATGATCGTGGCCAGGTCGTCGGACAGGGTCTCGTCGACGCGGACGGACAGGGACTTGCCGGCCTTCGGCGGGGTACTCACCAGCCACCCCCCGCGCGGAGCACGGCCAGGCGGAGCGCCAGGCGCCGCAGCTCGGCAGCCCGCTCCTCCAGGACTACGGCCAGGCCCTCCAGCCCGGGCGGGTCCATGGTGGCCGTGGGGACGAACAGCTCCACGTAGAGGCTGGGCGGGACCGGGTGGTCGCCGAACGGGAACTCGACGACCTCGGCGGCGAGGACGGCCCGCCGGTCGGTGTCGACGAGGTACTCGGGGCCGGTGTGGTGGACGTCGGCCCGGTACTCGGCGGGCCCCTCGGGGTGGCCAAGGCACCACACGGGCTCGGGGATGGTGATCGTGCCTGCGTCGAGGGTGTGCACCGTCACGGTGCGGGCCCCGGTCATCGGCCGGCCTCAGCGTCGAGGGCGTCGAGCAGGTTGCGGAGTCGGATCTCCAGCGCAACGGCAGCGCCGAGCATGGCGCGGTCGTCGTAGATGTTGGCCTGCTGCTGCTCGGCGAGCGTTTCGCGGGCCAGGTCGAGGGCCATGTCGAGCGGCGGGGTCCACTGACCGGCGGCCCGCTCGGGGTCGTGCAGGGGGCTGTGGTCGGTCGTCATCGGGCACCGCCTGCGGCGTCGAGGAGCTGCTGGGCGTACTGGGCGCGGGTGAGGCCCGGCTCGACGTCCGGGGCGTGGGCGAGGACGTTCTCCTCGGCGGTCGCGGCCCGGTCGGTGCCGTAGCCGTGGCGGCGGGCGGCGAAGGTGAGGGCGAGCGCGAGACGGAGCGTCTTGCGCATGGGGTGGGTGGGGCGCTCGGCGGCGAGCCGCGCGGCGATCTGCTGGAGCAGGGCGCGGGTGTCGGCGTCGGGCAGGCGTGTAGCGTCAGCCATGGGTCTGCACTCCCTTTGTATGGAAGGGGTTCGGGCCAAGGCCCCCGTGCTGGTGCTCCAACACCACCCGGGGGCCGCTCTTTGCTCTTTTGCTAGATGGGTAACACCATCTCGGCGAGCGGCGCTTCGCCGATCTGCGCAACCTGGTGCGGCCGTGAACCGCCCGGAGGGGGCGGGACCGGCGGATCTGCGTCTCGCGGTGCCGGCCGTGGCCGCCTGGGCGGCGGCCGCCCTCGCCCTCGACGCACCCGTCGGGCGGACCGCCCTCGCGGTGGGCCTGGCGACGGTCGGAGCGGGGCTCCTGATTCTGGTCCAGGGACGGCGCCCGGGGGCGCTGTGGAGGGTCGCCCCGGCCGCGGCGGCGGCCCTGCTGTGCGCGGCCGCCGGAGCCGGTGTCGCGGCGCTCCAGTCGGCCGAGGCGCGGGCCGGGCCGGTCGCCGGACTGGCGCGGGAGCACGCCAGGGTCCTCGCGGAGCTCACCGTCGACTCCGACCCCAGGACCGCGCGGAGCGGGAGCGGGCCGCCGGTGGTGGTGCTGGACGCGGTGGTGACCCGGGTGACCGGGCCCGGCGGGGTGAGCACCCGGGTCGAGACCCCGGTGCGGGTGCTGGCCGCTCACGCGGGATGGGCCGGGCTCCTGCCCTCCACCCGCGTGGCGGTGGTCGCCCGGCTGGCCCCGGCGCGGGACGGGGAGCGGGCCGTGGCGCTGCTCCGCCCGGGCGGTGACACGCCGCCGCAGGTGACCGGCGGCCCGGACGCCGCGCAGCGGCTGGCGGGGCGGCTGAGGGCCGGGCTGCGCGGGGCCACCGAGGGGCTCGCACCGGATGCGCGGGCCCTGCTGCCGGGACTGGTCGTCGGGGACACCTCCAGGGTTCCGCCCGACCTGCACGAGGCCTTCCGGGCCACCGATCTGCTGCACCTGCTCGCCGTCTCCGGGTCGAACCTGACCGTGGTGCTGTTCCTGCTCATCGGGCCCCCGGCCCGCGCGCAGCAGGCGGAGCGGCGCGGGCTGGCGCCCCGGCTCGGACTGTCGCTGCGGACGACGGCCCTGTGCGGGGCGGCACTGACGCTGGCGTTCGTGGTGGTGTGCCGGCCGGAGCCGAGCGTGCTGCGGGCAGCGGCCTGCGGGGCGGTCACCCTGCTGGCCATCGCCACCGGCCGGCGCAGGTCCCTGATCCCCGCGCTGGCAGCCGCGGTGCTGCTGCTGGTGCTCTTCGACCCGTGGCTGGCCCGCAGCTACGGCTTCCTGCTCTCGGTCCTGGCCACCGGGGCGCTGCTGACCCTCGCCCCCCGGTGGAGCGACGCACTGCGGCGGCGCGGGATGGGGCCCCGGCTCGCCGATGCGGTGGGCGCGGCCGCCGCCGCCCAGGCGGTGTGCGCGCCGGTGGTCGCCGTGCTCGCGGCCCGGGTGAGCCTGGTGGCGGTGCCCTGCAACCTGCTGGCCGAGCTGGCCGCCGGGCCGGCGACCGTCCTCGGCTTCGCCGCGCTGGCGGCGGCCCCGCTGTCGATGACGGCCGCGGAGGTGCTCGCCCGGTGCGCCGGGGTGCCCGCGGGGTGGATCGCTGCCGTCGCGCGGGCCGGGGCGGGGTTTCCCGGCGCGGAGCTGTCCTGGCCGGGCGGGCTCGCCGGCGGGCTGCTGCTGGCCGGGGTCACGCTGGCGGTGGTCGTTCTCGGTGCCCGGTGGGGGCGGCGGCGGTGGCTGTGCTGCGGGCTGGCGGTGCTGCTGCTCCTCGCCGTGCTGAGGCCGCCGCAGCTCACCCGTACGCTCACCGGCTGGCCTCCGCCCGACTGGAGCTATGTCCAGTGCGCGGTGGGGCAGGGGGACGCGGCCGTCCTCTCCGTGGGGCCGGGGGAGGCGCTGGTGGTGGACACGGGCCCGGATCCCGGGCCGGTGGACGAATGCCTGCGCGAGCTGGGGGTGCGCCGGGTGCCGATGCTCCTGCTGACGCACTTTCACGCCGACCACGTGGGAGGTCTGCAGGGCGTCCTGCGGGGCCGTTCCGTGGGGATGATCCAGACCTCGGTGCTGGAAGAGCCCGCCGGGCAGGCGGAGTTCGTCCGCCGGGCCGCGGCGGCGGCCGGGGTGCCGGTCGTACGGGCCGTGCAGGGGGAGCGGCGCCGGGCCGGCCCGTTCGCATGGCAGGTGCTGTGGCCGCCGCCTGCCGGGTCGTACGTCGAGGGGCCCAACGATGCGAGCGTCGTGCTGCTGGTACGCGGTGCGGGGCTCACCCTGCTGCTGCTCGGCGACCTCGAGCCGGCGGCGCAGGAGGCCCTCCTGAGGGAGCATCCGCAGCTCGGACCGGTCGATGTCCTCAAGGTCGCCCACCACGGCTCGGCGCACCAGGATCCCGGGTTGCACGAACGGGTCCGGCCGCGTCTGGCGATTGTTCCCGTCGGTACAAAAAACCGCTACGGGCACCCCGCGCCGGGTACGCTCGCCCGCCTGCGGGCCGTGGGCGCGACGGTGCTCCGCACCGACACCGACGGTTCGGTCGCGGTCAGCGGAACCGGTGTCCGGCTGCGTGCGTTTCCAGCCAGGGGACGGCGCATTCGACGCGGGCATACCGGGCGTGACCGCTCTGTTTGCCCACAACCCGACAGCATGATCGAATGCCTCTTCGCCAGAACGGTCCAAGTCCACACTGCACGGGGGTGCACACGTCATGTTCGGTCGCCGACGGGGGATGGAGTCGGCCGGAACTTCCAGCCCGCATACATCCGCGACACTGACGCTGCCGCCGACGGCGCGTCTGCTCAGCTGCCGAGTCCTCGACACGGTCCACCGGCCCATCCGGCAGGCCGCGTTCGAGGTGACGGATCCGATCGGCCGCCGGATCGTCGGCGGCGAGACCGATCCGTTCGGCGGTTTCACGGCCGCCGTACCGGAAGGGGAGTACCGGCTCTCCGTCACCGCCGAGGGGTACACACCCTTCCACGGAGTCACGCTCGTGGGAGATCCGGCGCAGCCCGGCACGGCGGAGATCATCCTCGATGCGGTGGAGCCGCCGGTCCTGCCGCAGCCCGGTCACTGGGAACTCGACCCGGCGCATTCGTCCATCGGCTTCACGGCCCGGCACATCGGTATGGCCCGGATCAACGGACGGTTCAACACGTTCGCCGGGGCGGTGCGGATAGCCGACCGCATGGAGGAGTCCTCCATGCACGTGATCATCGACGCGGCGAGCATCGACACCGGGCTGCGGCTGCGCGACGACCACCTGCGGTCGGGCGACTTCCTGGACGCGGCCCGCCACCCCACGGTGGAGTTCTACAGCGAACGGTTCATGCACCGCACCGGCAGCCGCTGGGCCGTCGCGGGCGCCCTGACGCTTCACGGGGTGAGCCGGTCCGTGACCCTGGACACCCAGTACCTGGGTCTCGGAACGGGCATGGAGGGCGAGGTGCGGGCGGCGTGCCGGGCCACCGCCGAACTGCACCGCGAGGACTTCACCCTCAACTGGCAGTCGATGCTGGCTCACGGGATCGCGGCGATCGGTTCGAGCGTGGACGTGACGTTGGACATCCAGATCGTGCACAAGGCCTGACCCCGGACGGGCTCAGGGGGCCTCCAGCCAGCCTTCGTACTCGGAGGCGAGGTCGTCCAGGGCGGTGGCGTCGAGCCGGTCCTGCGGGTCCTCGACGACGACCAGCCACTGGGCGTCCTCGGCGTCGTCCTCGCCGGCCAGTGCGTCGCGGACCAACTGCGGCTCCTCCGGGAGGCCGAAGCGGTCCACGGCCTCCTGCGCCACCTCCTCGGCGGCGTCGCGGTCGGGCAGGACGAGTACATGTCGCACGTTCACCCGGCCATTGTCGGGCACCCGGTGGAGGGGGCCGGGGCGCGGGGGGCTGTCAGTGCGGCGTGGGATGCTGGGGGCGATGGCCACCAGGAAGAATTCCACCGACGATCCGCTTGCCCCGATCACCCTCGCGGTGGGGCAGGAGGAGCTGCTGCTCGACCGCGCCGTGCGGGAGGTGGTGGCGGCCGCCCGTGCCGCCGACGCCGACACCGACGTCCGCGACCTCACCTCCGACCAACTGCAGCCCGGCACGCTCGCCGAGCTGGCGAGCCCTTCGCTCTTCTCCGAGCGCAAGGTGCTGGTCGTGCGCAACGCGCAGGACCTGTCCGCCGACACGGTCAAGGAGGTCAAGGCCTATCTCGCCGCTCCGTACGAGGAGATCGCGCTGGTCCTCCTCCACGCGGGCGGCGTCAAGGGCAAGGGCGTGCTGGACGCAGCGCGCAAGGCGGGCGCCCGGGAGATCGCCTGCCCGAAGATGACGAAGGCGGCGGACCGGCTCGCGTTCGTACGGGGTGAGTTCCGCACACTGGGCCGGTCGGCGACCCCGGAGGCGTGCCAGACCCTGGTCGACGCGATCGGCAGCGACCTGCGGGAGCTGGCGAGTGCCGCGGCGCAGCTGTGCGCGGACGTCGAGGCGACCATCGACGAGGCCGTCGTCGGCCGCTACTACACGGGCCGGGCCGAGGCCTCCAGCTTCACGGTCGCCGACCGGGCGGTCGAGGGGCGTGCGGCGGAGGCCCTGGAGGCCCTGCGCTGGTCCCTGGCCACCGGGGTGGCCCCGGTCCTGATCACCAGTGCCCTGGCGCAGGCGGTCCGGGCGATCGGCAAGCTCGCCTCCGCCCCGCGCGGCGCCCGGCCCGGGGACCTCGCCCGGGACCTCGGCATGCCGCCCTGGAAGATCGACCGGGTCCGCCAGCAGATGAGGGGCTGGTCGGCGGACGGCGTCGCGGACGCGCTGCGCGCCGTGGCCGCCGCCGACGCGGGCGTCAAGGGCGGGGGCGACGATCCCGAGTACGCGCTGGAGAAGGCGGTCGTCGCGGTCGCCCGCGCCGCCCGTCCCCAGCGCCGCTGATCGGGGCGACGCGAAGGCCCCGGTCGCCGTCCTGGGGAAGGACGGCGACCGGGGCCTTCGGTCACTGCTTGTGCGCCGCACCCGCGTGGCGAACGCTTCGTGTGCGGAGCGGGGTGCCGGTCAGGAGCGGGAGAGAGGGCCCACTGGGTCCCTTCCGGCGATCACATCGAGTGCGGAACTCAGATGGCGGCAACCTTGGAGGCCAGCGCCGACTTCTTGTTGGCGGCGGCGTTCTTGTGGATGACACCCTTCGAGACGGCCTTGTCGAGCTTCTTGGAAGCCAGACGGGCCGCAGCGGTGGCCTTCTCCGCGTCGCCGGCGAGGATGGCCTCGTTGGCCTTGCGGATGAAGGTGCGCAGCTCGGACTTGACCGACTTGTTGCGAAGGCGAGCCTTCTCGTTGGTCTTGTTCCGCTTGATCTGGGACTTGATGTTCGCCACGAAAGAGCCTTTTCAGGTTCAGAGGTTGATCTTCGGATTGTGCCTCGACGGCTGAGAGGGCACACGAGACACAGCTGCCCAGGCTACCAGGCGCGCTCCCGGCGGCCCAAACCGAGCGCACTGCCCCGTCCATGGGACCATGGGAGCCTGCGTATGGACCGACATCGCGCCGCCGAGAGCGACCGGAGCCGGACCGTCCGCTGCGACCGACGCTCCGAGAACGCTTCCGACTGCGACCCGAGAATCAGGACACTGCGTGCCCGCGATCCCCAGCCACGTGCCCGAGCCGAGCCGTACCGACCCGGCGCTGATCCGCAACTTCTGCATCATCGCGCACATCGACCACGGCAAGTCGACCCTCGCCGACCGGATGCTCCAGCTCACCGGTGTCGTCGATCAGCGGCAGATGCGCGCCCAGTACCTCGACCGCATGGACATCGAGCGTGAGCGCGGCATCACGATCAAGTCCCAGGCGGTGCGACTGCCCTGGGCGCCCACCACGGGCGAGGGTCAGGGCAGCACCCACATCCTCAACATGATCGACACCCCCGGGCACGTCGACTTCACCTACGAGGTCTCGCGCTCCCTCGCCGCGTGCGAGGGCACGATCCTCCTGGTGGACGCCGCCCAGGGCATCGAGGCCCAGACCCTCGCCAACCTGTACCTGGCGATGGAGAACGACCTCGCGATCGTCCCCGTCCTCAACAAGATCGACCTGCCGGCCGCCCAGCCGGAGAAGTTCGCCGAGGAGCTCGCGAACCTGGTCGGCTGCGACCCCGACGACGTGCTGCGCGTCTCCGCCAAGACCGGCATGGGCGTCGACGCCCTGCTGGACAAGGTCGTCGCCACCGTCCCGGCCCCGGTCGGCGTCAAGGACGCCCCCGCCCGCGCGATGATCTTCGACTCGGTCTACGACTCGTACCGCGGCGTCGTGACGTACGTCCGTGTGGTCGACGGCCAGCTCAACAAGCGCGAGCGCATCCGGATGATGTCCACCGGCGCCACCCACGAGCTGCTGGAGATCGGTGTCTCCTCCCCGGAGATGACCCCGGCCGACGGCATCGGCGTCGGCGAGGTGGGCTACATCATCACCGGCGTGAAGGACGTCCGTCAGTCCAAGGTCGGTGACACCATCACCAGCCTGAACAACGGCGCGACCGAGGCCCTCGGCGGCTACAAGGACCCGAAGCCGATGGTCTTCTCGGGCCTCTACCCGCTCGACGGCTCGGACTACCCGGACCTGCGCGAGGCCCTGGACAAGCTCCAGCTCAACGACGCCGCGCTGGTCTACGAGCCCGAGACCTCGGCGGCCCTCGGCTTCGGCTTCCGCGTCGGCTTCCTCGGCCTGCTCCACCTGGACGTGGTCCGTGAGCGCCTGGAGCGCGAGTTCGGCCTCGACCTGATCGCCACCGCGCCGAACGTGGTCTACCGGGTGGTCCTGGAGGACGGCAAGGAAGTCACCGTCACCAACCCGAGCGAGTTCCCCGAAGGCAAGATCAAGGACGTCTTCGAGCCGGTCGTCCGGGCCACCGTGCTCGCCCCGACCGAGTTCATCGGCGCGATCATGGAGCTCTGCCAGCAGCGCCGCGGCACGCTCCTCGGCATGGACTACCTCTCCGAGGACCGCGTCGAGATCCGCTACACCCTCCCGCTCGCCGAGATCGTCTTCGACTTCTTCGACCAGCTGAAGTCCAAGACCCGCGGCTACGCCTCCCTCGACTACGAGCCCACCGGCGAGCAGGCCTCCAGCCTGGTCAAGGTCGACATCCTGCTGCACGGCGACAAGGTCGACGCCTTCTCCGCCGTCTGCCACAAGGACGCCGCCTACGCCTACGGCGTGCGCCTCGTCGCCAAGCTGCGCGAGCTGATCCCGCGGCAGGCCTTCGAGGTGCCCGTCCAGGCCGCCATCGGCTCCCGCGTCATCGCCCGCGAGACCATCCGCGCCATCCGCAAGGACGTCCTCGCCAAGTGCTACGGCGGTGACATCTCCCGTAAGCGGAAGCTGCTGGAGAAGCAGAAGGAAGGCAAGAAGCGCATGAAGATGGTCGGCTCCGTGGAGGTCCCGCAGGAGGCCTTCATCGCCGTCCTCTCCAGTGACGAGTCCGGCGGCAAGAAGAAGTAGCCACCTCTCCGTCACCCGGCGTACACAGGCCCCCGCTCATCGGTGCGGGGGCCTGTTTCGTTATGAACCGGCCGCTCGTCAGCTCTTACGCGGGCGCCGGACGCGCTCTAGTCTGATCACTGCTCAACGGTTACTCACCAGTTCAGAAAGTCAACGGCTGCAACCCGCCAGTCCCAAGCGCCCCCAGCGCCCCACGCCCACGCGCTGTCGCGTGGATCGGTCCGGAGGATGTCGTGAGCGACACACAGACCTATCTCGAGAACCGCCCGCCCACCGTGGCGGTGCTCTTCCGCGAGCGCGTCGCCGCGACGCCGAACGCCGAGGCCTACCGTTACCCGGTGCCATCGACCGACGGCCGGGGCGCCACCGACGACTGGAAGTCGCTGAGCTGGAGCCAGGCGGCCGAGCGGGTCAACGCCATCGCCGCCGGAATGATCTCCCTCGGCCTCGAAACGGAAGAGCGCGTCGCGCTCGCCTCCAACACCCGGGTCGAGTGGATCCTGTCCGACCTCGGCGTGATGTGTGCGGGCGGCGCGGTCACCACGATCTACCCCAGCACCAACGCGGACGAGTCGGCGTTCATCCTCGCGGACTCCGAGAGCCGGGTGCTCATCGCCGAGGACGCCGCGCAGCTGGCGAAGGCCCGTGAGCGCCGCGCCGACCTGCCGAAGCTGCGCCACGTCGTGGTCCTGGAGGCCGCCGACGCGGTCGCCGCCGAGGGCGACCCGGAGGGCTGGGTCCTCTCGCTGGCCGACCTGGAGGCGAGAGGCAAGGAGCACCTCGCCAAGCACCCCGAGGCCGTCGACGAGCGCATCGCCTCCATCACCCGCGAGCAGCTCGCCACCCTCATCTACACCTCCGGCACCACGGGCCGCCCCAAGGGCGTCCGGCTGCCGCACGACAACTGGTCGTACATGGCCAAGGCCATGGTCGCCACCGGGCTGATCGGCAAGGAGGACGTCCAGTACCTGTGGCTGCCGCTGGCCCACGTCTTCGGCAAGGTCCTGACCTCCGGGCAGATCGAGGCCGGGCACGTCACCGCGGTCGACGGCCGCATCGACAAGATCATCGAGAACCTGCCGGTCGTGCAGCCGACGTACATGGCGGCCGTCCCGCGCATCTTCGAGAAGGTCTACAACGGCGTGGCCGCCAAGGCCCGGGCCGGCGGCGGCGCCAAGTACAAGATCTTCCAGTGGTCGGTGGGCGTCGCCCGCGAGTACGCCAAGGTCACGCAGGACAACTTCCGGCGCACCGGGCGGGCCACCGCCCCCTTCGCCCTGACCGCCAAGCACAAGGTCGCCGACGCGCTCGTCTACTCCAAGCTCCGTGAGGCCTTCGGCGGCAGGCTGCGCGCCGCCGTCTCCGGCGCGTCCGCCCTGGCGCCCGAGATCGGCTTCTTCTTCTCCGGCGCGGGCGTCCACATCCTGGAGGGCTACGGCCTGACCGAGTCCAGCGCGGCCTCCTTCGTCAACCCCGGCGAGGCCTACCGCACCGGCACGGTCGGCAAGCCGCTCCCCGGCACCGAGGTACGCATCGCCGACGACGGCGAGGTCCTGCTGCGCGGCCCCGGCATCATGGAGGGCTACCACGGACACCCGGACAAGACCGCCGAGGTCCTGGAGTCCGACGGCTGGCTGCACACCGGTGACATCGGCGAGCTGTCGGCCGACGGCTACCTGCGCATCACCGACCGCAAGAAGGACCTGATCAAGACCTCGGGCGGCAAGTACGTCGCCCCCGCGGAGATCGAAGGCCAGTTCAAGGCGATCTGCCCGTACGTGTCGACCATCGTCGTGCACGGTGCCGACCGGAACTTCTGCTCGGCACTGATCGCGCTCGACGAGCCCTCGATCCTGACCTGGGCGGCCGAGAACGGGCTGGAGGGCAGGACGTACAAGGAGGTCCTGGCCGCGCCCGAGACCGACCGGATGATTGAGACCTACGTCCAGACCCTCAACGAGGGCCTCCAGCGCTGGCAGACGGTCAAGAAGTTCCGGATCCTGCCGCGCGACCTGGACGTCGAGCACGGCGACCTCACCCCCAGCCTCAAGCTGAAGCGCCCGGTGGTCGAGCGTGAGTTCAAGCACCTGATCGACGAGATGTACGAGGGCGCCCGCGAGGCGTAGCGCCCGCCAGGGGCCCGGCGGGGCGGGGCGGTGGCCCGCCCCGCGCACCCCTGCCGGCTCTCCGCCCCGGCCCGCGCCCCGAAGCGCGGGCCGGAGCCCGTCGGCGGGTGCGGGATGATGGGGGTATGCCTTCCGCACTCCCCGACGGTGAACCCATGCCCGAAGACGGCTCGCTGCCGTCGCACGCCCTGGCGGGCGCGGGGGAGCGGCCTCTCGGGTTCTACCTGCACGTCCCCTACTGCGCCACGCGCTGCGGGTACTGCGACTTCAACACCTACACGGCCACCGAGCTGCGGGGCACCGGAGGCGTGCTCGCCTCCCGCGAGAACTACGCCGACACCCTGATCGACGAGGTCCGGCTCGCCCGGAAGGTGCTCGGCGACGACCCGAGGGCCGTCCGCACCGTCTTCGTCGGCGGCGGCACGCCGACGCTGCTGCCCGCCGCCGACCTCGTACGGATGCTCGCGGCGATCCGGGACGAGTTCGGCCTGGCCGACGACGCCGAGGTCACGACGGAGGCCAACCCGGAGTCCGTGGACCCGGCGTACCTGGCCGAGCTGCGCGCCGGGGGCTTCAACCGGGTCTCCTTCGGCATGCAGAGCGCCAAGCAGCACGTCCTGAAGGTCCTGGACCGCACCCACACCCCCGGACGCCCCGAGGCGTGCGTGGCGGAGGCCCGCGCGGCGGGCTTCGAGCACGTCAACCTCGACCTGATCTACGGGACGCCGGGCGAGACGGACCAGGACTGGCGGGACTCCCTCGCCGCCGCCCTCGGAGCCGGCCCGGACCACGTCAGCGCCTACGCGCTGATCGTCGAGGAGGGCACGCAGCTGGCGCGCCGGATCCGCCGCGGCGAGGTCCCCATGACCGACGACGACGTCCACGCCGACCGCTACCTGATCGCCGACGAGGTCATGGCCCAGGCCGGGTACTCCTGGTACGAGGTGTCGAACTGGGCCACCTCGGAGGCCGGGCGCTGCCTGCACAACGAGCTGTACTGGCGCGGCGCCGACTGGTGGGGCGCGGGTCCCGGCGCGCACTCGCACGTGGGCGGGGTGCGCTGGTGGAACGTCAAGCACCCCGGCGCCTACGCCGCCGCCCTCGCCGAGGGACGCTCCCCGGGCGCGGGGCGCGAACTCCTCTCGGACGAGGACCGCCGCGTGGAGCGGATCCTGCTGGAGCTGCGACTCGTGGACGGCGTCCCGCTGTCCCTGCTGGCCCCGGCCGGCCTCGCGGCGTCCCGCGGGGCCCTCGCGGACGGCCTCCTGGAGCCGGGCCCCTACGAGGCCGGGCGGGCCGTGCTGACCCTGCGCGGACGGCTGCTGGCCGACGCGGTGGTCCGGGACCTGGTCGACTGATCACCTGGCGGAGTGAATACCCCCGGATCCTTGTCCGGACTGCCTACGCTGTCCCTAGGCTGCCGCCGACAGCACGCGGCGGATGTGGAGGACCACGGAGATGACCGCTGTGGACGAGCGTGGGATGGCCAAGTTCTTCGAGGGGTTCCAGCCTCCCGACGGAGTCAAGGCCGAGCTCCTCCGGGGGGAAATCGTCATGATGGCCGGCCCCGATCTGGTGCACAACCTGATCGTGGAGGACGTGCAGGATCAGATTCCGCGCAAGCGGTGGGCGCGCCTGCAGACCCAGGACGTCGACATCGTCGACGAGGCGAGCGAACCCGTGCCCGATCTGGTGGTCCTGGATCGCGAGGCGCAGCCCGGGTCGGGCCGTCTCCTGCCCTCGCAGCTGATCACGCTGGTGGTGGAGGTCGTCTCCAAGACCAGCGTCGACCGCGACTACGTGGTCAAGCGCTCCGTCTACGCCGCGGGCCGGGTGCCCGCCTACCTGATCATCGACCCCATCGTCGCGCAGTGCGTCCTGCTGACGATCCCGGCCGGCAGGGGTGACGACGCCGACTACCGCTCCCAGAGGGTCTCGAAGTTCGGTGAGCCGCTGCCGCTGGAACTGCTCGGCATCGAGCTGGACACGAGCGACTTCGGAACCTTCGAGGGTGTCAGGCCCCACCGTCACCCGTGACGAAGTCGATGAGCTCCTCCACGCGGCCCAGCAGGGTCGGCTCCAGGTCCTTGTAGGAGGTCACCCGGGACAGGATGTGCTGCCAGGCCGCCCCGATGTTCTCCGGCCAGCCCAGGGCCCGGCAGACGCCCGTCTTCCAGTCCTGGCCGCGCGGGACCACCGGCCACGCGGCGATGCCCAGCGCCGAGGGCTTCACCGCCTGCCAGACGTCCACGTACGGGTGACCCACCACCAGCACGTCCGGCGAGGTCACCGCGGCGGCGATACGGGACTCCTTCGAGCCCGGCACCAGATGGTCCACCAGCACCCCCAGCCGGGCGTCCGGCGCCGGACCGAAGTCCGCCACCACCGCCGGCAGGTCGTCGACCCCCTCCAGGTACTCGACCACCACGCCCTCGATGCGCAGGTCGTCGCCCCAGACCCGCTCCACCAGCTCGGCGTCGTGGCGGCCCTCGACGTAGATCCGGCCCGCCCGGGCCACCCGCGCCCGGGCTCCGGGGACGGCGATCGACCCCGAGGCCGTCCGGGCCGGCGCCGCCGGGCCCCGCGGCGGGCGGACCAGGGTGACCACCGCGCCGTCCAGCAGGAAGCCCCGCGGCTCCATCGGGAACACCCGGCGCTTGCCGAAGCGGTCCTCCAGGGTTACCGTGCCCGCCTCACAGGCCACCACCGCGCCGCAGAAGTCCGTACCGGCCACCTCGACGACCAGGTCCGGTTCGGCGGCGACCTCGGGGACGGCCCTGGGCCGCTTCCACTGCGGGGTCAGGTCGGGGGAGTACTCGCGCATCCGGCCGACACTAGAAGAGCCGTGCGCGTCCCGCCTACGACACGCCGGAACGGGCCGCCAGTGTGGCGCGTTGCGCACGGACGAACTCCGCGGTGACCACCGCTCCGTGACCGGGTACGTACCACGCGTCCTCGCCGCCCAGCGACAGCAGCCGGTCCAGGGCGGCGGGCCACTGCCGGGGCATCGCGTCCGGACCCGCCACCGGCTCGCCCGACTCCTCCACCAGGTCCCCGCAGAACACCGTCTCGCGGTCGCCCGGGACGAAGACGGCCAGGTCGTGCCCGGTGTGCCCGGGCCCCACGTTGGCCAGCAGCACCTGCACCCCGCCCAGGTCGAGGGTCCACTCGCCCGACACCTGATGGCCGGGCAGCACCAGCCGTTCCACGGCCTCGGCCGCCTCCGCCTCGGCGAGCCCGTGCCGCACCGCGTCCCCGCGCAGCTCCGCGCGGTCCGCGGCGAGCAGCGCGGCCAGTCCGACCGCCCCGTAGACCTCGGCCCCGGGGAAGGCGGACGCACCCAGGACGTGATCGAAATGGCCGTGCGTGAATGCGATATGGGTCACGCTCCGGCCCGTCAGCCGCTCGGCCTCGGCCCGCACCCCGGCGCCCTCGCGCACGCACGACCCAGGGTCGATCAGGAGTACGGACTCGTCCCCCACCACCAGCCCCACCGTGCAGTCCCACACCGGCAGACGCCGTCGGCCGGTCCGTCCGGTGAGCCGTTCCCAGCCCACCTCTTCCCATCGCACGTCCATGCCGCGACGCTACCCTGGCGGGCCTCCCTTGCCATGGTCTTACCACCCGGCCGTACACTGAGCGGGGGCTCTCTGGCACTCGAACCCACAGAGTGCCAACGAACGTCAGAACACGTCGGAACACGTCGGAACACGGCAACGGATCACGCTGGAGGTGTGCGCGATGCTCAGCGAACGCAGACTCGAAGTGCTGCGCGCCATCGTCCAGGACTACGTCGGGACGGAGGAGCCGGTCGGCTCCAAGGCGCTCACCGAGCGGCACCGGCTCGGCGTCTCGCCCGCCACCGTGCGCAACGACATGGCGGTGCTGGAGGAGGAGGGCTACATCGCGCAGCCCCACACCAGCGCCGGCCGGATCCCCACCGACAAGGGCTACCGCCTCTTCGTCGACAAGCTGGCCGGGGTCAAGCCGCTCTCCACGCCCGAGCGCCGGGCCATCCAGAACTTCCTCGACGGGGCCGTCGACCTCGACGACGTCGTCGGCCGCACGGTGCGGCTGCTCGCGCAGCTCACCCGGCAGGTGGCGGTCGTCCAGTACCCGAGCCTGACCCGGTCGACCGTCCGGCACGTGGAGCTGCTCTCGCTCGCCCCGGCGCGCCTGATGCTCGTGCTGATCACGGACACCGGACGGGTCGAGCAGCGGCTCGTCGACTGCCCGAGCCCCTTCGGCGAGGCCTCGCTGGCCGACCTGCGGGCCCGGCTCAACAGCCGGGTCGTCGGCCGTCGTTTCACCGACGTGCCGCCGCTCGTCCAGGACCTGCCGGAGTCCTTCGAGGCCGACGACCGCAGCACGGTCTCCACCGTGCTGTCGACCCTCCTCGAAACGCTGGTGGAGGAGGCGGAGGAGCGGCTGATGATCGGCGGTACCGCCAATCTCACCCGCTTCGGACACGATTTCCCCCTGACGATCAGGCCGGTGCTGGAGGCGCTGGAGGAGCAGGTCGTGCTCCTCAAGCTGCTCGGCGAGGCCAACGAGTCGGGGATGGCCGTAAGGATCGGGCACGAGAACGCCTACGAGGGGCTCAACTCCACGTCGGTCGTCTCGGTCGGTTACGGTTCGGGCGGCGAAACGGTCGCCAAACTCGGCGTGGTCGGACCGACCCGCATGGACTACCCCGGAACGATGGGAGCGGTACGCGCAGTGGCACGTTACGTCGGACAGATCCTGGCGGAGTCGTAAGTGGCCACGGACTACTACGCCGTTCTCGGCGTGCGCCGCGACGCATCGCAGGACGAGATCAAGAAGGCCTTCCGGCGCCTCGCGCGTGAACTCCACCCGGACGTGAATCCGGATCCGAAGACGCAGGAGCGCTTCAAGGAGATCAACGCGGCCTACGAGGTGCTCTCGGACCCGCAGAAGAAGCAGGTCTACGACCTCGGCGGCGACCCGCTGTCCGCCTCCGGCGGTGGCGGCGGAGCCGGCGGCTTCGGCGCGGGCGGCTTCGGCAACTTCTCCGACATCATGGACGCCTTCTTCGGCCAGGCCTCGCAGCGCGGCCCGCGCTCGCGGACCCGGCGCGGCCAGGACGCCATGATCCGCCTCGACCTGGAGCTCGACGAGGCGGCCTTCGGGACCACCAAGGACATCCAGGTCGACACGGCCGTCGTCTGCACCACCTGCTCCGGCGAGGGCGCCGCCCCCGGCACCTCGGCGCAGACGTGTGACATGTGCCGCGGCCGCGGTGAGGTCTCGCAGGTCACCCGGTCCTTCCTGGGCCAGGTCATGACCTCGCGCCCCTGCCCGCAGTGCCAGGGCTTCGGGACCGTCGTCCCGACCCCCTGCCACGAGTGCGCGGGCGACGGCCGGGTCCGCTCCCGCCGCAGCCTCACGGTCAAGATCCCGGCCGGTGTCGAGAACGGCACCCGGATCCAGCTCGCGGGCGAGGGCGAGGTCGGCCCCGGCGGCGGCCCCGCCGGCGACCTGTACGTGGAGATCCACGAGCTGGCGCACCCGACCTTCCAGCGGCGCGGGGACGACCTGCACTGCACGGTCACCATCCCGATGACGGCGGCGGCGCTGGGCACCAAATGCCCGCTGGAGACGCTCGACGGGCTGGAGGAGATCGACATCCGGCCCGGCACCGGGTCCGGCCAGGCGATCCCGCTGCACGGGCGCGGCGTCACCCACCTGCGCGGCGGCGGGCGCGGCGACCTGATCGTCCACGTCGAGGTGACCACCCCGACCAAGCTGGACGCCCAGCAGGAGGAGCTGCTGCGCCAGCTGGCGAAGCTGCGCGGCGAGGAACGGCCCATGGGCCAGTTCGCGCCGGGCCAGCAGGGCCTGTTCAGCCGTCTGAAGGACGCGTTCAACGGTCGCTGACCGAAGGCCGCGCACCGCTTCGAGCCCGGTCCGGGGACGCCCCCGGCCGGGCTCTTCGCGTGCCCCGGCAGCCGCCCGCGGGCCCGCCGGGAGCCGGCTATGCCAGGCGGATGCGGTGATTCGGCCCCATGGGCGGGACGTGGCACGATGCAGTCCATGTCCACCGCCGCGAACGGTCTCTCCCTCCCCCCGATCGTGCAGGCTCCCATGGCGGGCGGCGCCTCCTGCCCGCCGCTCGTCGCCGCCGTGTGCGAGGCGGGCGGGCTGGGCTTCCTCGCCGGGGGCTACAAGACCGCCGACGGGATGTACCAGGAGATCAAACAGGTGCGCGCGCTCACCCGGTACCGCTTCGGCGTGAACCTCTTCATGCCGCAGACCGGGCACGTCGACCCGGCCGCGGTGGAGGCGTACCGCGGGCAGCTGGCCGGCGAGGCGAGCTGGTACGAGATCTCGCTCGCCGAGGAGGACATCATCGGCACCAGCGACGACGGCTACGACGCCAAGCTCGCCATCCTCCTGGAGGACCCGGTCCCGGTGGTGTCGTTCACCTTCGGCTGTCCCGACGCCACGGCGCTGGCCGCGCTGCGCAAGGCCGGCACGTACACCGTCGTCACCGTGACCTCCGTCGAGGAGGCCCGCAGCGCCCAGCAGGCGGGCGCCGACGCCGTCTGCGTCCAGGGCGTCGAGGCGGGCGGCCACCAGGGCACCCACCGGGACGACCCGCAGATCGACGGCACGGCGGCCGTGGGACTGCTCGCACTGGTGGCGCAGGTACGGGAAGCCGTGGCCCTGCCGATCATCGCCGCGGGCGGGGTCATGCGGGGCGCGCAGATCGCCGCGCTGCTGGCGGCCGGCGCGGCGGCGGCGCAGCTCGGCACGGCCTTCCTGGTGTGCCCCGAATCGGGAGCGGACCCCGTCCACAAGAAGGCGCTGACCGATCCGCTCTTCGTCCGGACGGAACTGACCCGGGCCTTCTCCGGGCGGCCGGCACGGGGGCTGGTCAACCGCTTCGTGCGGGAGCACGGCCCCTACGCCCCGGCCGCCTACCCCCAGGTCCACCACCTGACCTCGGGGCTGCGCAAGGCCGCAGCGGCGGCCGGGGACCCGCAGGGCATGGCCCTGTGGGCGGGCCAGGGGCACCGGCTGGCGAGAGCGCTTCCGGCGGCGCAGCTGGTGGAGGTCCTGGCGGCCGAACTGGCCCAGGCACAGAGCATGTTGAAGGAAATGCAGATGAGGAGTGCGTCATGACGGCCCCGGTGTTCGTGGTCGAAGAGGTCCCCGCAGGGGCGGAGTTCGTCCTGGACGGGCCGGAGGGCCGGCACGCCGTGTCGGTGAAACGGCTCAACCCGGGCGAGCAGGTGGTCCTCACCGACGGCCGCGGCGGCTGGGCGGAGGCGGTCGTGAAGGCCGCCGAGGGCAAGGATCGGCTCGTCGTGGCGGTCGCCGCCACCGGGCGGGAGGCGGAGCCCGGGGTCCGTATCACCGTGGTCCAGGCCCTGCCCAAGGGGGACCGGGGCGAGCTGGCCGTCGAGACGATGACCGAGACCGGCGTGGACGCGATCGTGCCCTGGCAGGCCTCGCGCTGCATCACCCAGTGGCGCGGCGACCGCGGGGCCAAGTCCCTGGCCAAGTGGCGGGCCACGGCCCGCGAGGCGGGCAAGCAGTCCCGACGCGTCCGCTTCCCGGAGGTGGCCGAGGCCATGTCCACCAAGCAGGTCGCCGCGCTGCTGGCCGGCGCCGACCTGGCGATGGTCCTGCACGAGGACCGCGACACCCCGTCGCAGGCCCTGGCCACGGCCGAGCTGCCCGCCTCCGGTTCCCTCGTCCTGGTGGTCGGGCCGGAAGGCGGTGTCTCCCCGGAGGAGCTGGAGGTCTTCGCCGCGGCGGGCGCCCACCCCTACCGTCTGGGCCGCTCCGTCCTGCGGACCTCCACCGCCGGCACCGCGGCCGCCGCGGTCCTGCTCGCCCGTAGCGGACGCTGGGCCTGACCGGCCGGAATACGCGCCCGCGGCGGGCCCCCGGCTGGATACGATGCCCGGACCGATCAACATCACGGGAGGGTGAGCAATGGCCGGGGAACCGCAGGCCGACTGCCTGTTCTGCAAGATCGTCGAGGGTGCCGTCCCGGCGACCGTGGTCCGGGAGACCGAGACCACCGTCGCCTTCCGGGACATCAACCCGCAGGCGCCCACGCACGTGCTCGTCATCCCCAAGGTGCACTACCCCGACGCCGCCTCCCTCGCGGCCGCCGAGCCGGGCGTCGCCGCCGACATACTGCGTGAGGCCGCACAGGTCGCCGCCGACGAGAAGATCGACGACCACGGCTACCGGATCGTCTTCAACACCGGATCCGGCGCCGGCCAGACCGTCTGGCACGCCCACGCGCACGTCCTGGGCGGCCGCGGCCTCCAGTGGCCCCCGGGATAGCACGTGTCCGTCAGAGAGTTCGTGGTGCTGGGCACCGCAAGCCAGGTGCCCACCCGCCACCGCAACCACAACGGCTACCTGCTGCGCTGGGACGGCGAGGGCATCCTCTTCGACCCGGGCGAGGGCACGCAGCGCCAGATGCTGCGGGCCGGCGTGGCCGCGCACGACATCGACCGGATCTGCATCACTCACTTCCACGGCGACCACAGCCTCGGCCTCGCCGGGGTGATCCAGCGGATCAACCTCGATCAGGTCCCGCACCCCGTCGCCGCGCACTACCCGGCGTCCGGACAGAAGTTCTTCGACCGGCTCCGGTACGCCACGGCCTACCGGGAGACGGTGCCGCTCCTGGAGGAACCGGTGTCCGAGGACGGGCCGGTGGCGCAGGGGGCCTCGTACGTCCTTCAGGCCCGGCGGCTCTCGCACCCCGTGGAGTCCTTCGGCTACCGGATCACCGAGCCCGACGGGCGCCGGATGGTGCCCGAACTGCTCGCCCGGCACGGGATCAAGGGCCCCGACGTGGGCCGGATCCAGCGTGAGGGGCGCCTCGGCGAGGTCACGCTGGAGGAGGTCAGCGAGCCCAGGCCCGGGCAGCGCTTCGCCTTCGTCATGGACACCCGGCTCTGCAGTGGCGTGGACGAGCTCGCCGAGGGCTGCGACATGCTGGTGATCGAGTCGACCTTCCTCGACGAGGACGAGCGCCTGGCCACCGACCACGGGCACCTCACCGCCGGCCAGGCGGCCCGGGCTGCCCGGGACGCGGGCGTACGCCACCTCGTGCTGACGCACTTCTCGCAGCGGTACACCGACCCCACCGCATTCGAACGCCAGGCGCGGGCGGCCGGGTTCGAGGGCGAACTCACCGTGGCCGCGGACCTGATGCGGGTGCCGCTGCCGAAACGGCTCTGACGCGGGCGGCCCGGGCCGCGCTCGGCGGCCAGGGCTGCGCCGCGGCCTCCGGGGACCGCCCCGGAGGGCACGGTGTGGGTGATCTGCGCCACACTGGGTTCTGATCCCGCCCGGGGCGGGGAGACCTGGCAGCTTCACCGAGAAACGGCCCTTCGAGACCGACAGGGGAGACCACCGTGGCCAGTGGGGACCTCGACAGCCGCACCGCAGCCCTGGACCCGCTCGGTCCGCTGCGCGACCCGGAGGAACCGGGCTGCGACGTCTTCCTGACCGGGACGGTCTTCCTCGACATCATCTTCACCGGCCTGGACTCGGCGCCGGTGCGCGGTACGGAGTCCTGGGCGCGCGGTATGGGCTCCAGCCCCGGCGGCGTCGCCAACATGGCCACCGCCCTGGCCCGGCTCGGCCTGCGCACCTCGCTGGCCGCGGCCTTCGGCGACGACCACTACGGCGAGTACTGCTGGGACGCCCTGGAACAGGGCGAGGGCATCGACCTGTCCATGTCGCGGACCGTCCCCGGCTGGCACAGCCCCGTCACCGTCTCGATGGCCTACGAGGGCGAGCGCACGATGGTCTCCCACGGCCACGAGGCCCCTCCGCCCGCGGGCCCCGGCCCCTTCCCGCAGTGCCCGCCGAGGGCCCGCGCCGCCGTCGCCTCGCTGGAGCCCGGCCGCGGCGAGGAGTGGATCGGCGAGGCCGCCCGGCGCGGTTCGCGGATCTTCGCCGACGTGGGCTGGGACGAGAGCGGACGGTGGGACCTGGGCGCCCTCGCCGACCTGGAGCACTGCGAGGCCTTCCTGCCGAACGCGGGCGAGGCGATGCGGTACACGCGCACCGACTGTCCGCGGGCGGCGGCCCGCGCACTGGCCGACAAGGTCCCGGTCGCGGTGGTGACCATGGGTGCGGAGGGTTCCTACGCGGTCGACAGCCGTACCGGGGAGACCGCCCACGTCCCCGGGATCGCCGTGGAGGAGCTGGACCCGACGGGGGCGGGGGACGTCTACGTGGCGGGCTTCGTCACCGGCACCCTGGCGGGCTGGCCGCTCGCGGACCGGCTGGCCTTCGCCGGGCTGACCGCGGCCCTGTCGGTCCAGGAGTTCGGCGGGTCCCTGTCGGCGCCCGGCTGGCCGGAGGTGGCCCACTGGTGGCGGGCGGCCCCGCACGCGCTGCGCGGCCGCTACGGCTTCCTGGACGAGCTGATCCCGCCGGCCGCGACCCCGGCCGCCCGGCGCAGGGCCGTGCCGACCATCGGCTTCCGGCACTCCGCGTAGCCGCGTAGCCGCGTAGCCGCGGGACTGCGAACGCGGCCGGGGCCGGGGCGGCGGTGAAAACCTCTCGGGGAAGCCGCGGCGGCGACGTACGCTTGGTACTCCGGAGGTCGTCGATCGGCGCGGCCCCTCAGCGGGAGGTATGCGCAGGCCACAGTGCCGGCCCATGACGCAGACATCGACAGCCCACATCCC
This sequence comes from Streptomyces sp. NPDC090021, assembly GCF_044748225.1. Lineage (NCBI taxonomy): Bacteria > Bacillati > Actinomycetota > Actinomycetes > Kitasatosporales > Streptomycetaceae > Streptomyces > Streptomyces sp. NPDC090021. The sequence continues at coordinate 44,270 of NZ_JBIVFO010000033.1, forward strand.
CGCGCCGGGGCAGGCGCGAGCACACTTCACCGTACCGGCGACACACCCGATGGTGATGGTGCTCGGCTCGGGCGACGCCCTGTTGCGCGTGATCGAGAAGGCCTTCCCGAAGGCCGACATCCATGTTCGGGGCAATCAGGTCAGCGCGATCGGAGAGGCGGCGGAAGTCGCCCTGATCCAGCGACTGTTCGACGAGATGATGCTGGTGCTCCGCACCGGGCAGCCGATGACGGAGGACGCGGTGGAACGCTCGATCGCCATGCTCAAGGCGAGCGGCAACGGCAACGGGCCGGAGGAGACCCCGGCGGAGGTGCTCACCCAGAACATCCTCTCCAACCGCGGCCGGACCATCCGCCCCAAGACCCTCAACCAGAAGCGGTACGTCGACGCGATCGACAAGAACACGATCGTCTTCGGCATCGGCCCCGCCGGTACCGGAAAGACCTACCTGGCCATGGCCAAGGCGGTCCAGGCCCTCCAGTCCAAGCAGGTCAGCCGGATCATCCTGACCCGCCCGGCCGTCGAGGCGGGGGAGCGGCTCGGCTTCCTGCCGGGCACCCTCTTCGACAAGATCGACCCCTACCTGCGCCCGCTCTACGACGCGCTGCACGACATGCTCGACCCCGACTCGATCCCGCGGCTCATGGCGGCGGGCACGATCGAGGTCGCGCCGCTGGCCTACATGCGGGGCAGGACCCTCAATGACGCGTTCGTGGTCCTCGACGAGGCCCAGAACACGACCACCGAGCAGATGAAGATGTTCCTGACCCGGCTCGGCTTCGACTCGAAGATCGTGATCACCGGTGACATCACCCAGATCGACCTGCCCGGCGGGGCCAGGAGCGGTCTGCGCCAGGTCCAGGAGATCCTCGACGGGGTACCGGACATCCACTTCTCCAGGCTCACGTCCGAGGATGTCGTCCGGCACAAGCTGGTCGGCCGTATCGTCGACGCGTACGAGAAGTACGACGACGGCCAGCAGGCCGCCAACGGCTACCAGCGGAAGTAGAACCCAGCGCACCATGTCGATCGACGTCAACAACGAGTCCGGAACCGAGGTCGACGAGCAGGCGATCCTCGACATCGCCCGTTACGCGCTCACCCGGATGCGGATCCACCCGCTCTCGGAGCTCTCCGTCATCGTCATCGACGAGGACGCCATGGAGCAGCTCCACATCCAGTGGATGGACCTGCCCGGCCCGACCGACGTCATGTCCTTCCCGATGGACGAGCTCCGTCCGCCGTCGAAGGACGACGAGGAGCCCCCGCAGGGGCTCCTCGGCGACATCGTGCTCTGCCCCGAGGTCGCGAAGAAGCAGGGCGAGGAAGCCCCGACGCAGCACTCCATGGACGAGGAGCTCCAGCTCCTGACCGTCCACGGGGTGCTGCACCTGCTCGGCTACGACCACGAGGAGCCCGACGAGAAGGCCGAGATGTTCGGCCTCCAGGCGGCCATCGTGGACGGGTGGCGCGGTGAGCGCGGGCTGACCGGCCCGTCCCCGGCTCCGACCGTCTCGTGAGCGCCCCGCAACTGATCACCGGCGCGGTACTGCTGGTGGTCGTGGCCTGGTTCGCGGCGTGCGCGGAGTCCGGCATCGCCCGCGTCTCGATCTTCCGCGCCGAGCAGGCCGTACGGGAGGGCCGGCGCGGCAGCGAGAAGCTCGCCCAGGTCGCCGGCGACCCCACCCGCTACCTCAACGTGGCCCTGCTGGTCCGGGTCACCTGCGAGATGGCGGCCGGGGTCCTCGTCACGTACGTCTGCCTCGACGCGTTCGGCGAGAACTGGACCGCGCTGCTCGTGGCCATCGCCGTGATGGTGCTGGTCTCCTTCGTCGCCGTGGGCGTCTCCCCGCGCACGATCGGCCGCCAGCACCCGCTGAACACGGCGACGGCCGCCGCGTACGTCCTCGTACCGCTCGCCAGGATCATGGGGCCGATCCCGCAGCTGCTGATCCTCGTCGGCAACGCGCTCACGCCGGGCAAGGGCTTCCGCAAGGGGCCCTTCGCTTCCGAGGCCGAGCTGCGGGCGATGGTCGACCTCGCCGAGAAGGAGTCGCTCATCGAGGACGAAGAACGCCGGATGGTGCACCAGGTCTTCGAACTCGGCGACACCCTCGTGCGCGAGGTGATGGTGCCGCGCACCGACCTCGTCTGTATCGAGCGCTACAAGACGGTCCGTCAGGCCACCACGCTCGCCCTGCGGTCGGGTTTCTCGCGCATCCCGGTGACCGGGGAGAACGAGGACGACATCGTCGGGATCGTCTACCTCAAGGACCTGGTCCGCAAGACGCACATCAACCGGGAGTCCGAGGCCGACCTGGTGTCGACGGCGATGCGGCCGGCCGTCTTCGTGCCGGACACCAAGAACGCGGGCGATCTGCTGCGCGAGATGCAGCAGGTGCGCAACCACGTGGCCGTCGTGATCGACGAGTACGGCGGCACGGCCGGCATCGTCACCATCGAGGACATCCTCGAGGAGATCGTCGGCGAGATCACGGACGAGTACGACCGGGAGCTCCCGCCGGTCGAGGACCTGGGCGAGGACCGCTACCGGGTCACGGCGCGCCTGGACATCACCGACCTCGGCGAGCTGTTCAAGGTCGAGGCCTTCGACGACGAGGACGTCGAGACGGTCGGCGGACTGCTGGCGAAGGCGCTGGGCCGGGTGCCGATCGCGGGCGCCTCGGCGGTCGTGGAACTGCCCGACGGTCGTCCGCTGCGGCTGACGGCGGAGGCGCCCGCGGGCCGGCGGAACAAGATCGTGACGGTGCTCGTCGAACCGGTGGCCGCGGCGCAGGCCGCGGGGGAGGAGGGGGAATGACCCCGGCCCAGCTGCGGGAGTTCTGTCTCGGCTTCAACGCGGCGGTGGAGGAGTTCCCCTTCACCCCGGAGACCTCGGTGTTCAAGGTGAAGGGCAAGATGTTCGCGCTCAGCACGCTGGACGCCGAGCCCCTGAAGATCAACCTCAAGTGCGAGCCGGAGCTGGCCGTGCGGCTGCGCGAGGAGCACGAGGCGATCGCGCCGGGCTATCACATGAACAAACGGCACTGGAACACGGTGACGGTGGGCGGGATCCCCGACGCGATGCTGCGCGAACTCGTCGAGGACTCCTACGACCTGGTGGTCGCGGGGCTGCCGCGTGCGGAGCGCCTGAAGCTCGACCGGCCCTGATACGTGCCCCGGCCCCGGCTCGGATCCGTGCCCCGGCCGCGGCCTGATCCGTGCCCCGGCCGCGGCCCTGATCCGGGCCGCGGCGGGGTCGTTGCGCGGTCCGGGCGGGGGCTCCCTATGCTTTCGACCATGACGGAGAGCACCGGGATCGACCCCGAGGACAGCAAGATCATCACGCTGGCGCGCAGCGCCCGGGCCCGCAACGGGGTGCCCGAGGGGGCGGCGGTGCGGGACGAGACGGGACGGACGTACGTCGCGGGCACGGTGGAGCTCGACTCCCTGAAGCTGAGCGCGCTGCGGACCGCGGTCGCGATGGCCGTGGCCAGCGGGGCGCAGTCCCTGGAGGCCGCCGCCGTGGTGAGCGCGGCCGACGTTCCGGCCGACACCGACCGGGCCGCGGTCCGCGACCTCGGCGGCCCGGACACCCCGGTCCTCCTGGCGGCCCCGGACGGCACGCTGAAGTCCACGACCCCGGCCGGGTCCTAGCCTCTGGCCTCCCGGCGGCGTCGCCGTCCCGTGCCCGGCCGCCGCCCGGCAGGCTCTGCCCGCCGATGCTGCCCCGGCCGATCCAGCGCCTGCCGCTGTTCGGCCTCGGCCGCACCATTTCAGCCTCGCCGGCGTTCGAGGCGAGGGTCCGGGCGGAGCCCGGTGCCCGGCGGAGCCGGGTTTCCCGGGGCGCCGCCCCCCGCCCCGCCGGGAGGCCGACGGCGGATGACCATCGCCATCAGCGCCGCCATCGCGCACAGCGCGCCCGACGCGTACCAGACGACGTCGTACGAGCCCGTGAGGTCGCGGGCCAGGCCGCCCAGGAAGGCCACCACCGCCGCACCGATCTGGTGCGAGGCCAGCACCCAGCCGAAGACGATCGCGCCGTCGTCCCCGTAGTGCTCGCGGCACAGGGCGATCGTCGGGGGGACGGTCGCGACCCAGTCCAGGCCGTAGAAGACGATGAAGAAGACCAGTGGCGGCCGCACCGACGGCGCCAGCAGGATCGGCAGGAACAGCAGCGACACCCCGCGCAGGGCGTAGTAGACGGCCAGCAGCCGCCGGGACTCGTAGCGGTCGGTGAACCAGCCGGAGGCGATCGTGCCGACGACGTCGAAGACACCGATCACGGCCAGCAGCCCGGCAGCCGCCGTCACCGGCATGCCGTGGTCGTGCGCGGCGGGCACGAAGTGCGTCCGCACCAGCCCGTTCGTCGAGGCCCCGCAGATCGCGAAGGTGCCCGCGAGGAGCCAGAAGGGGCCGGTCCGGGCCGCGTCGGCCAGGACCTTCAGCGTCCGCCGGGCCGCACCCACCGCCGGGGCGGGCCTGGGCGCGTACGTGCCGCCGTACGGCGCGAGGCCCACGTCCGCCGGATGGTCGCGCAGCAGCAGCCAGACGAAGGGCACGACGGCCAGCGCGGCCACGGCGACCGTCACCGTCGCCGGGCGCCAGCCGTGCCGGTCCACCAGCCACGCCAGCAGCGGCAGGAAGACCAGCTGCCCGGAGGCCCCGGCGGCGGTCAGGAGCCCGGTGACCAGGCCGCGCCGGGCGGTGAACCAGCGGCCCGTCACCGTCGCGGCGAAGGCCAGGGCCATCGAGCCGCTGCCCAGTCCCACCAGCAGGCCCCAGCACAGCACCAGCTGCCAGGGCGCGGTCATCCACACCGTGGCCACCGCACCGGCCGCGATGACGGTCAGGGCCACCGCCACCACGCGCCGGATGCCGAAGCGGTCCATCAGCGCCGCGGCGAAGGGCGCGGTGATCCCGTAGAGGGCCATGTTCACGGAGACGGCCACGCCGATGGTGCCGTGCGACCAGCCGAACTCCTCGTGCAGCGGCTCGATGAGCAGCCCTGGCAGGGAGGCGAAACCGGCGGCGCCGATGATCGTCACGAAGGTGACGGCGGCGACGAACCAGGCGCGGTGGACGCGTGCGGTGTGCGGAGGGGGAGGGGAGTGCGGGAGTGCGCCGGGGGCGGGGACTGTCTGGGTCACGGCGACAGCTTCCGGCCGGCGGGCCACCGTCCGACAGTGGCCTGACTGTCATGGTTCGATACGATCGGGCCATGGAGCCTTCGCCGCACCGCGTCGTCGTCCTGGCCCTTCCGGGACTGCTGCCCTTCGAGCTCGGGATCCCCCACCGGATCTTCGGCCGCGCCAGGGACGGTGCCGGGCGGCCGCTGTACGAGATCCTCACCTGCGGGCTCGCCCCCGGCCCGGTCCCCACGGACGCCGACTTCGACATCCAGGTGGCACAGGGCCCCGAGCTGCTCGCCACCGCCGACACGGTGGTCGTGCCGGCCTCGTACGAGCTGGGCCCGGTCCACGAGGAGGGCAGGCTCACCGGCGAGCTCGCGGCGGCCCTCGCGCACATCCGGCCCGGGACCCGGCTTGTCTCCATCTGCACGGGCGGCTACGTGCTGGCCGCCGCCGGCCACCTGGACGGCAGGCGGGCCACCACCCACTGGGCCTCCGCCGAGCACTTCCAGCGGCTCTTCCCGGCCGTGCGGGTCGACCCCGACGTGCTCTACACCGACGACGGGGACGTGCTGACCTCGGCGGGTGTCGCCGCCGGCATCGACCTGTGCCTGCACATCGTGCGCCGCGACCACGGGGCGGCCGTCGCGAACGACGCCGCCCGGCGGACCGTCGTACCGCCCCACCGCGAGGGCGGGCAGGCGCAGTTCATCGAACGCCCGATGCCGGAGCCGCAGCTCGCCACCACCACCGCGGCCCGCGCCTGGGTGCTGGACCGGCTGCACGAGCCGCTCCGGCTCAGCGACATGGCCCGGCAGGAGGCCATGTCGGTACGGACCTTCACGCGCCGCTTCCGGGAGGAGACGGGCATCAGCCCGGGCCAGTGGATCACCGGCCGGCGGGTGGAGCGGGCGCGGCGACTGCTGGAGCAGACGGAGCTGTCGATGGAACAGGTCGCGCGGGAGAGCGGCTTCGGAACGGCGCAGTCGCTGCGCAAGCATGTGCAGGCGGCGCTGGGGGTGAGCCCGACGGCCTACCGGCGCACCTTCCGGGCCACCGGAGAAGGGGGAGGGGGTGGTGTCACACCGCCATCTCCTGATGAGCCATCAGTTGAGGCCGGGTTCGTGCACTGACTTCTCCCGTCGCCCGCTCGTGAACGGCCCCCTGCGCGGGGCGCGGCGCGAGGGAACCCAGGGGGCGGGCAGTGCGAACACGGGCACGGAAGCGGAGACGGCCGGCAGCCGTCGGCATGGCCGCCCTCGCGGCCACGCCCGCCCTCGCCGTCCGGGACGTCACCGTGGACCGCCGCGGCCCCACCGCGGAGGTCTCGTACACCCTCCGGACACCCCCGGGCCACCCTCACGGCCTCCGGTGCGCTCGGCCGCCGGCTGTTCGAGCGCGGGCTCACCGGACTGCCCGCCGAACTGCTGCCGGGTCAGGCAGTGCGGCTGCGGGCCCGCTGGGACGGCCCGCCCGCGGTCGAATCGGCCCGGGTGCTGGTACGGGTGCGATCCGACGGAACCACAGCTCAGGGCCGTGCCGCCGACGCCGCGCACCCGCCGCTCGCGGCTGCGCTCGCCGTCACCGCCCTGGCCTGGTCGGCGCTGGGAGCGGCATCGGGGAGAATGGCCCGTATGAGCGATCGTTCCCCCGAGTCCACCGCCCCGCACCGTGCGGGCTTCGCCTGCTTCGTCGGCCGTCCCAACGCCGGGAAGTCGACCCTCACCAACGCACTCGTGGGCACGAAGGTCGCGATCACCTCCAACCGGCCGCAGACCACCCGCCACACCGTCCGCGGCATCGTGCACCGCCCCGACGCCCAGCTCGTCCTCGTGGACACGCCCGGTCTGCACAAGCCGCGCACCCTGCTCGGCGAGCGCCTCAACGACGTCGTGCGCACCACCTGGGCCGAGGTCGACGTCATCGGCTTCTGCCTGCCGGCCGACCAGAAGCTCGGCCCCGGTGACAAGTTCATCGCCAAGGAGCTCGCGGGGATCAAGAAGACCCCCAAGATCGCCATCGTCACCAAGACCGACCTGGTCGAGTCCAAGGCGCTGGCCGAGCAGCTGCTCGCCATCCACCAGCTCGGCGCCGAGCTCGGCATCGAGTGGGCCGAGATCGTCCCCGTCTCGGCGGTCGGCGACAACCAGGTCCAGCTGCTGGCCGACCTGATCGCGCCGCTGCTGCCGGAGAGCCCGCCGCTGTACCCGGAGGGCGACCTCACCGACGAGCCCGAGATGGTCATGGTCGCCGAGCTGATCCGCGAGGCCGCCCTGGAGGGCGTACGCGACGAGCTCCCGCACTCCATCGCCGTGGTCGTCGAGGAGATGATCCCGCGGGAGAACCGCCCGGCCGACCGCCCGCTGCTCGACATCCACGCCAACGTCTACATCGAGCGGCCGAGCCAGAAGGGCATCATCATCGGCCCGAAGGGCTCCCGCCTGAAGGAGGTCGGGATGAAGTCGCGCAAGCACATCGAGGCGCTGCTCGGCACCCCCGTCTTCCTCGACCTGCACGTGAAGGTCGCCAAGGACTGGCAGCGGGACCCCAAGCAGCTGCGCAAGCTCGGCTTCTGACGGCCGCCCGGGACCACCCCCCCCGGGAGCCCGCCCCCAGCACTACAACCAGGCGAGGCGCCGGATCTTCAGCACGTTGTCGGGACGGGTCCCGGGCCGGCCCTCGGGGTCGGTCATGGCCTGCACGTGCTCGGCCGCGGTGAGGACCTCCCAGCCGGCCTCCGGCAGCTCCAGCTGCGCCAGGACCTCGTGCGGGGTCGGGAAGTGGATGTCGGCGAGGGCCTCCGGGTTCCACGACGGCCCGCCCGCGTGGCCCACCACGAGGAGGGTCCCGCCGGGGGCCACCGCGGCGGCGGCCCGGCGCAGGATCCGCTCGCGCGGGAAGTCCCCGTAGCTGTGCAGGAAGCACGCCGAGACCAGGTCGAACTCCCCCTCGGGGAAGGACTGCGCGAAGTCGTGCCGCTGCCAGTCGACGAGGTCCTCGACCCCGGCCTCGACGGCGTGCTCGGCGGCGCGGCCGAGGGCCACCTTCGAGATGTCGGTGGCGGTCACCCGCCATCCGTGGCGGGCCAGCCAGACGGTGTCCGCGCCCTCCCCGCAGCCGAGGTCGAGGGCCCGGCCGGGGGCGAGGTCCTGGGCCTCGCGGACCAGGAGGGCGTTGGGGTTGCCGCTCCAGATGCGCGTGCTCTCGCCGTAGCGCTCGTCCCAGAACTCCGCGCCGCCGGCCGCGGGAGCGTTCCCGTTCTCCCGCGTCTCGTGCGTGTGCTCGTGCGTGTGCTCGTGGTCGTGCGTCGCCATGGGGGCCTCTTCCACTCGGGTCTTCGTGCCCCCGATGCTGCGCCCACCCCGCCCCTCTCGGCAAACAATGTTGCCGACCCGGCAAACGACGATGCGGTCGGGGCACGGCCCGGGCCCCGCCCACCCGCGGCACCGCGTCGTAGTACCGCTCCAGCTCGGACAGCGGCGAATCGATCATGTGATGGGCCATCCGGCCAACCAAGCAAGGGGCCGGTGGTCAGGCACCTTCTTTCAGGACCCGGGAGATCAGTGCCCGCTGGGCCTGCGACAGGCGTGGCTCGGCGCAGGAGACCGTCCGTCCGTCCACCGTGATCCGGTAGGAGAATCCGTCCCGCACCCGGTCCGCCGGGTCGCCGGGCGGACCGGGCCGCAGCGCGAGCTGGGCCAGGGCCCGCCACTCGTCCTCGTCCGGCAGGCCGGAGGTGTCCACCTCGGCCCGTCGCTCGATGCCCGCGAAGCCGCCCGTCCGTACCACCAGAATCCGCATGGGAGCCGTCCTACCCCGAGAACGGGACGCCCACGACCGACCATGCCTTCTGGAGTGCCTGGTGCTCCGCCCCGCCGTCCCCGTAGCGGGTGGCGGCGGCGGCCGTCGAGAGCCGGGCGAAGTCCGCGAAGTCCGCCCTGGGGGTGAGGTCCCCTCCGGTCAGGGTGTCGTACCAGATCTGTCCGGCCCGCTCCCAGGCCTTGCCGCCGAGCTCGGTCGCGGCGACGTAGAAGGCGTGGTTGGGGATGCCGGAGTTGATGTGGACCCCGCCGTTGTCGCTGTGGGTGTCGACGTAGTCGTCCATGGTGGCCGGCTGCGGGTCCTTGCCGAGCTCGTCGTCGTCGTACGCGGTGCCCGGCGCTTTCATGGAGCGCAGGGCGACCCCGGTCACGTTGGGGCCGAGCAGTCCGGCCCCGATCAGCCAGTCGGCCTGGTCGGCGGTCTGTTCCAGCGTGTACTGCTTGATCAGGGAGCCGAAGACGTCCGACATCGACTCGTTCAGCGCCCCCGACTGGCCGCGGTAGCGCAGGTTCGCCGTGTACTGGGTGACGCCGTGGGTCAGCTCGTGCCCGATGACGTCCACCGACACGGTGAAGTCGAGGAAGAGGTCCCCGTCCCCGTCGCCGAAGACCATCTGCTGTCCGTCCCAGAAGGCGTTGTTGTAGTCCTCGCCGTAGTGGACGGTGGCGTCCAGCGCGAGCCCGGAGTCGTCGATGGAGCGGCGCCCGAAGCCCTTGAGGAACAGGTCGTACGTCGCCCCGAGGCCCGCGTAGGCACGGTTGACGGTGGCGTCCTTGTTCGGCGGGTCGCCCTCCCCGCGGACCTTCGTCCCCGGCAGCCGCGTACGGTGCTGGGCGTCGAAGACCGTCCGCCGGGGGTCGTCGCCCGCCGGTGCGGCGAGGGTGGGCACGAGCCCGCGCACGGCGGTGACCCGGCGCCGGGTGCGCAGCAGGGAGTCGTGTTCGAGGGTGCGCTGGGCGAGGTCGGCGCGCCGGGTGTCCCCGGACAGTGCGGCCCTGTCGAGGAGGTGCGGCGGCACGACCGTGCAGAAGACGGGATGACGGTGAGTGTGGGAGGCATCCATGCCCGGCAATGTGGCACCGGGTCACCGACATGTCACCAGTTGCAACCATGATTCATTCGGTTGTGTCACCTTCCGTCGCGGCAGAAACGTGTCTGGTGTCTTCGCACGGCTGGACCGGGGCGCTTTGGGGGGATCGCCCCGACCTGGGGGCGAAAAGGAGGTTTGGCTCACATTTGGTGCAAATCGGACGCCCGGGTCTTGCATACTGAAACAGGTCCTCGCGTTACGGCGCGGCTCGGCTAGGCTCGGCCCATCATGCGTTTCGGGCTGCTTCTCCTTAGCTGCCGCGGCGAGGGTCTGTAGTCGTAGGCCGGCCCCCTCCCCGCGGAGTTTGGTGTTGCGGTTTTCACTACCGCCGTCGGCCGTCCCAGCGAACTACCGCGGACACGCGAGGAGCCCAACGCCATGAGCCAGCAGCCTTTTGTCGGTCGCCCCACGCCCATCACGAACGCGACCCACACCCAGAAGTCGTCCGGGATGCCGATCCACAAGTACGGCGCGTACGAACAGGTGGACATCCCGGACCGCACCTGGCCCGATGCCCGCGTCACCAAGGCCCCCCGCTGGCTGTCCACCGACCTGCGGGACGGCAACCAGTCGCTGATCGACCCCATGACCCCCGCCCGCAAGCGCGAGATGTTCGACCTGCTGGTGCGCATGGGCTACAAGGAGATCGAGGTCGGCTTCCCGTCCTCCGGCGAGACCGACTTCGCCTTTGTGCGTTCCATCATCGAAGAGGGAGCGATCCCGGACGACGTCACCATCTCCGTACTGACCCAGGCCCGCGAGGACCTGATCGAACGGACCGTGGAGTCCCTGGTCGGCGCCAGGCGCGCCACCGTGCACCTGTACAACGCGACCGCGCCGACCTTCCGCCGGGTCGTCTTCCGCGGCTCCAAGGAGCAGATCAAGCAGATCGCGGTCGACGGCACCCGCCTGGTGATGGAGTACGCCGAGAAGCTGCTGGGTCCCGAGACCACCTTCGGCTACCAGTACAGCCCGGAGATCTTCACCGACACCGAGCTGGACTTCGCGCTGGAGGTGTGCGAGGCCGTCTGTGACGTCTGGCAGCCGTCCGAGGGCCGCGAGATCATCCTGAACCTGCCCGCCACCGTGGAGCGTTCGACGCCGTCCACGCACGCGGACCGCTTCGAGTGGATGGCCCGCAACCTGACCCGCCGCGAGCACATCTGCATCTCCGTGCACCCGCACAACGACCGGGGCACCGCCGTCGCCGCCGCCGAGCTGGCCCTGATGGCCGGCGCGGACCGCATCGAGGGCTGCCTGTTCGGGCAGGGCGAGCGCACCGGCAACGTCGACCTGATCACGCTGGGCATGAACCTGTTCTCCCAGGGCATCGACCCGCAGATCGACTTCTCCCAGATCGACGAGATCCGCCGCACCAGCGAGTACTGCAACCAGATGCCGGTCCACCCGCGCCACCCCTACGCGGGCGACCTGGTCTACACCGCCTTCTCCGGCTCCCACCAGGACGCCATCAAGAAGGGCTTCGACGCCATGGAGGCCGACGCGGCCGCCCGGGGCAAGACCGTCGACGACATCGAGTGGGCGGTTCCGTACCTGCCCATCGACCCCAAGGACGTCGGCCGCTCCTACGAGGCGGTCATCCGGGTCAACTCGCAGTCCGGCAAGGGCGGCATCGCGTACGTCCTGAAGAACGACCACAAGCTGGACCTGCCGCGCCGCATGCAGATCGAGTTCTCGCGGATCATCCAGGCCAAGACCGACGCCGAGGGCGGCGAGGTCACGCCGAAGGCGATCTGGGAGGTCTTCTCCGACGAGTACCTGCCGAACCCGCAGAACCCGTGGGGCCGCATCCAGCTGCGCTCCGGCTCCACGGCCACCGACAAGGACGGCACGGACACGCTGACCGTCGAGGCGGTCGTGGACGGCGTGGAGACGGTCCTGAACGGCACCGGCAACGGTCCGATCTCGGCCTTCTTCGACGCGCTGGCCGGCATCGGCGTCGACGCCCGCCTGCTGGACTACACCGAGCACACGATGAGCGAGGGCGCGTCCGCCGTGGCCGCCTCCTACATCGAGTGCGCGATCGACGGCCGGGTCCTGTGGGGCATCGGCATCGACGCCAACACCACCCGCGCCTCCCTGAAGGCGGTCATCTCCGCCGTCAACCGCGCGGGCCGCTGACCGCTCGTACGTGAACCCCGTTCCTCCGGCCGGAGGAACGGGGTTCCGTCGTCACCGGGACTCTCCCCGGGCTCCCCGGCTCCCGGGCTCCCCGGCTCCCGGGCTCCCCGGCTCCCGGGCTCCCCGGCTCCCGGGCTCCCGGGACGCGGGGCCCCGGCGGGCCGGGCAGCCGTCGTCCACCGGCAGGGCCGTGCCCGGTTGTCGTCCGGATCGGGGACATCACCGCCCATCACGGTGGACGTGCGGCCCCCGGCGGCCGGATCCGTACGCGGCTGCCCGCCCCCGGGGCCGTTGATATCGGCCGCTGTCACGTGGGCTCCGGCCGGGCCGGCGGCACGGCGGCGGCCCGGCCGGTCCCGCTCGCGGCCCCGGTCACCAGAGACGACCCCTCGTCCATGCGGCGGACCGCGAGCGCAAGCGTGGGTGCAGATCGGCCAACTCCGGTGCGCGGGGCATGTTGTCCTGTCGCACGACTGACGCATCCTCACCGATGTGGCTAACATCACGCCAACCCGGCGATGCTGCCGGACGACCACGGAGGTGCGACGTGCTGCCAGTTCGGGGTGGGGACGGCCGGAAGCTGACGGTCTGGGGCATCCGTACCACCTGGAGCACCGTGGGTGACGGGGAGTTCTTCTGCCCGGACTGCGGTGGTGACCGCAACTACCGCAGGCGCACCGGCCGCCGCCGGTTCACCGTCCTCGGGGTGCCGCTGCTGCCGCGCGGGCAGGCGGGGCCCGTCGTCGAGTGCCAGGGCTGCCGCGAGCGCTTCGGCACCGACGTCCTGGACCACCTCACCACCACCCGGTTCACGGCCCTCCTGCGGGACGCCGTGCACACCGTCGCCCTGGCGGTGCTCACGGCGGGCGGGACGGCCTCGCGCAGCGCGCTGGAGGCCGCCGTGAGCGCCGTACGGGCCGCCGGCTTCCCAGACTGCACCGAGGAGCAACTGGAGTCCCTCGTAGAGGCGCTGTCCATGGACGAGGGCCGGCTCGGGCTGTACGGCATCCCGGAGTGCTGCGGGGCCGCGCTGTCGATAGAGCTCCACGAGGCGCTGGAGCCGCTCGCCCCGCACCTGGCCGGTCCGGGCCGCGAGTCCATCCTGCTGCAGGGCGCCCGGATCGCCCTCGCGGACGGCCCGTACATCCCGGCCGAGCGCGAGGTGCTGGCCACCGTCGGAGCGGCGCTGCGGATCGGCGCGGACGAGGTGGCGCGGCTGCTGTCGGCGGTGCGCGCGCCCTGAGCGGAGCCGCAGCGGTTCCGGAACCGGCCCGAACACCGCGGTCCGACGTAACGATCCGGCCTCGCGAAGGCCGGAATCTCGCCTGGTGAACACGTTGTGAACGACGGAGCCGATGACTCCGGGCCCGTTCAGGCCGCCTCCGAGGCCGCCGGAACGGGCCTCTCCTTTTTGCGTTTCCGAACGACCGCAAAGTGCGTCATGGCAGGTCGCAGTAGGTCGCGATCGGTGAACTTCGCATTCGCGTGGTCGGAAAGACTTCCTCCGGAAGGTCCGGCCCATACGCCTGTGTCGCTTCGGCCACCACTGGAGAAATCTACAGATCTGAAGCCGGGGGCGGTCAACAGTTTGTAGAAGTCGACGATATCTGTGAGGCCTCCCACAGGCGTTCAATTCCGGTCACACGCCGAGAAGCCGCCGCCCCGCACAGCGGGACTTCGACCCACGTGAACGTACTGAAAACCCTGGCGAACCAACGGGTTAACGACCCACTTCGCGCAGGGATAACCAGATCTCCTCTCACTTACCTACCTTGAAGGGCAAGGCTGAGATGGCACGTGTCGCCGCCCGGCTTTCCACCGACGGAAAGCAGAGCACGCACCCGGTCGACGAGGTGCTCCCCGTCCCCAAGCTCGCGCTGTACGGCTTCCAGCACGTACTCGCCTTCTACGCCGGCGCGGTGATCGTCCCGATCATCGTGGGCAGCGCACTCAAGCTGAGCCCTGAACAGCTTGTCTACCTGATCAACGCGGACCTCTTCACCTGCGGTATCGCGTCGATCCTCCAGGCCTGGGGCGTCGGCCGGATCGGCGCGCGACTGCCGCTGATCCAGGGCGTGACCTTCACCGCCGTGTCGCCGATGATCGCCATCGGCCTCGGCGCGGGCGGCGGAACGGCCGCCCTGCTGGTCATCTACGGCGCGGTCATCACGGCCGGTATCGCCACCTTCGCCTTCGCCTGGCTGCCGGCCAAGGCGTTCCGGATGGTCATGCGGCTCTTCCCGCCGGTCGTCACCGGCACGGTGATCACCGTGCTCGGCATCGTCCTGATCCCGGTCGGCCTCAACGACGCGGCCGGCGGCCTGGGCAGCCCCGACTTCGGTGAGCCGAAGAACTTCGCCTACGCCGGCGGCACAATGCTCTTCATCCTGATCCTGATGAAGCTCGGCAGGCCGTTCCTCTCCAGCATCGCGATCCTCCTCGGCCTGGTCGTCGGGACCGGTGTCGCCTTCCTCCTCGGCGACGCGAAGTTCGGCGACGTGGCCAAGTCCGACTGGATCGGCGTCACCACGCCCTTCCACTTCGGTGTCCCGAAGTTCGAGTGGTTCCCGATCGTCCTGATGCTCATCGTCATGCTGATCACCATGGTCGAGACGACCGGTGACACGTACGCCGTCGGCGACATCGTCGGCAAGGAGGTCGACAGCGAGACCGTGGCCCGCGCCCTGCGCGCCGACGGTGCCGCCACTGCCCTCGGCGGCGTCCTCAACTCCTTCCCGTACGTCGCCTTCGCCGAGAACGTCGGCCTGGTGCGGATGACGAAGGTGAAGAGCCGGTTCGTGGTCGTCGCCGCGGGTGTCTTCATGATCATCCTCGGCCTGCTGCCCAAGGCCGCCGCGATCGTCGCAGCCGTCCCGCACGGAGTCCTCGGCGGCGCCGCGACCGTCATGTTCGCCATGGTCGCCCTGGCCGGTATCCAGACCCTGGGCAAGGTGGACCTGAAGGAGGAGAAGAACGCGCTGATCGTCGGCGTCTCCCTCGCCTTCGCCCTGCTCCCGGCGACCGTCCCGGTCTTCTTCACCGAGCACATGGACGCGGACCTGTCCTCGCTGCTCAACAGCGGCGTCACGCTGGGTGCCACGGCCGCCATCGTGCTCAACCTCATCTTCAACGGCCCGGCGAAGGACAACGCCCACGACGCCCCGGCGGCCGCGACCCCGGCGGCAGCGACCCCGGCGGCCGTCACGGCCGACGCCCCGGCCGAGGTCCCCGCGGCGGTGCCGGCCCAGGCCGCCGCCCCCGCCCCCGCGGCCGAGAAGGCGGACGACGGCGACCCCTCGCCGTCCCCGTCCGCTCCCTGACCCTCCCAAGGGGTGCCGACCCCTCGTCCGGACCGACGTCCGGACGAGGGGTTATCACCGTGCGCATCATGATCGTCTGTGCCTATGATCGCGGGCCCTTCACGGGGCAATCGATGACCATGGATCGGACAACTCATATGCACATCAGCGCGATCAAGCGCCTCGCGGCGGCCTCGGCGCTCGCCGTGACCGCCTCGCTCCTGGGGGCGTCCCAGGCCACCGCCGCGGACCCGGCCCCGGTGACGCCCAAGGCCGTTTTCAACGACCCGGTGGCCAGCCCGACCGCGATACGCGACGAGCTCATCGGCCTCATCCGGAACACGGAGAAGAACGGCCTGATCCGCGGGTCGATCTTCCTCTTCACCGATCACGACGTGGCTGCCGCCCTGGAGAAGGCCTCCAGGGAGAACAACGTCAAGGTCCAGATCCTCTTCGACAACCGCGCCGAGGCCGACCAGGTCCTGAAGGACGGCGTCCTGCAGAACACCGGCAGCGAGTACTCGTGGCTGCGCGGCAAGTTCGCCCAGAAGGTGGAGGAGGGCAAGGCGGTGGACGCCGACGCCGTCGGCTCCTTCGCCTACGCCTGTCCGGAGAAGCGCGGCTGCATCGGCAACCGCGTGATGGAGCACGCCGGCGGCGACGTCGAGTACGCCATCAACCACAACAAGTACTTCACCTTCTCGAAGGTCGGCGCCACCGAGAAGGTCGTCTTCCAGGCCTCGGCCAACCTCACGGCCAGCCACCTCAAGCGCATGTACAACAACGCGGTGGTCGTTCCCAACGCGACCCTCTACGACGGGTACAGCGCCTACTGGAAGGACCAGCTCAGGGAGGGCACCACCGGAACCGGGACGCCCGACTACTACAAGACCGCGTCGGCCGGGATCTACAAGGCCTACTTCTTCCCGCGCATCGAGTCGGACCGCAGCGCCGACTCGACGTCGGCCGTGGACCCGCGCAAGGACCCGTCCACCGACACGATCGTCAACGTGCTGGAGAAGGTGGACTGCAAAGCGTCCCCGGCCAGGATCCGGATCGGGATGTACGCCTTCACCCGCACCCAGGTCGCCGACAGGCTCCGCATCATGTCGAACGAGGGCTGCGACGTGCGGATGGTCCTCAACGGGGACTCGGGCAGCGTGGGCACCGGCGTGCGCGACGTCCTCGCCATGGCCCCGAAGATCAAGGTGAACGTGTGCGAGGGCGTCGACGGCAGCAAGACCACCCTGGGCATCCACTCCAAGTACCTGATGATCGACGGCGTGTACCTGGGTGAGCGGAGCCAGTGGGTCTTCACCGGCAGCCACAACTACACCTACCCCAACCTCCGCTCGCAGGACGAGACCCTGCTGAAGGTCCAGAACCCGGAGATCTACGAGGGCTTCCGGAAGAACTTCGACGAGACCCTGCTGCGCAGCGCCGCCTGCCAGCGGCCGCTCGCGGTCCCCTTCCGGTAGGACCCGCCCGCAGGGCGGCGGCCGGCGCCCGTTGTCCCGCACCCGGTGCGGGACAATGGGCGCATGAGTCTGTTCCGCGACGACGGCATCGTGCTGCGCACCCAGAAGCTGGGTGAGGCGGACCGCATCATCACGCTGCTGACCAGGGGCCACGGCAGGGTACGGGCCGTCGCCCGCGGGGTCCGGCGCACGAAGTCCAAGTTCGGCGCCCGGCTGGAACCTTTCTCCCATGCCGACGTGCAGTTCTTCGCCCGCGGCAGCGAACTGGTCGGCCGCACCCTCCCGCTCTGCACCCAGACCGAGATCATCGCCCCGTACGGCAACGGCATCGTCACCGACTACGCCCGCTACACCGCCGGCACCGCCATGCTGGAGACCGCCGAGCGGTTCACCGAGAACGAGGGCGAGCCCGCCGTGCAGCAGTACCTGCTGCTCGTCGGAGCCCTGCGCACCCTCGCGCGCGGCGAACACGAGCCGCACCTCATCCTGGACGCCTTCCTGCTGCGCTCGCTCGCCGTCAACGGCTACGCGCCCAGCTTCGACGACTGTGCGAAATGCGGCATCCACGGACCCAACCGGCACTTCTCCGTCGCCGCGGGCGGGGTCATATGCGGGGACTGCCGGGTGCCCGGCAGCGTCGTACCCTCGTCGGAGGCCATCGCCCTGCTCAGCGCACTGCTGACGGGCGACTGGGGGCATGCCGACGCGTGTGAGGCGCGTCACGTGCGGGAGGGCAGCGGGCTGGTCTCCGCCTATTTGCACTGGCATCTGGAGCGCGGGCTACGCTCCCTGCGATACGTCGAGAAATAGGAGCTGGGCACATGGCACGACGCGGGATTCTGGGACGCTCTCGCCGGGAGTACAAGGTTCCCGAGCCGCACCCCTCCGGTGCGGTCCCGCCGAAGATCCCCGGCGAGCTGGTCCCGAACCACGTCGCCGTCGTCATGGACGGCAACGGCCGCTGGGCCAAGGAGCGCGGCCTGCCGCGCACCGAGGGGCACAAGGTCGGCGAGGGTGTCGTGCTCGACGTGCTCAAGGGCTGCCTGGAGATGGGCGTCAAGAACCTCTCCCTCTACGCCTTCTCGACGGAGAACTGGAAGCGCTCGCCCGACGAGGTCCGCTTCCTGATGAACTTCAACCGCGACGTCATCCGGCGCCGCCGCGACGAGATGAACGAGCTCGGTATCCGCATCCGCTGGGTGGGCCGGATGCCGAAGATGTGGAAATCGGTCGTCCAGGAGCTCCAGGTCGCCCAGGAGCAGACCGTCGACAACGACGCCATGACCCTGTACTTCTGCGTGAACTACGGCGGCCGCGCGGAGATCGCCGACGCGGCACAGGCCATCGCCCGGGACGTGGCGGCGGGCAAGCTCGACCCCTCGAAGGTCAACGAGAAGACCTTCGCCAAGTACATCTACTACCCGGACATGCCGGACGTGGACCTGTTCCTGCGCCCGAGCGGCGAGCAGCGCACCTCCAACTACCTGATCTGGCAGAGCGCGTACGCCGAGATGGTCTTCCAGGACGTGCTGTGGCCGGACTTCGACCGCCGCAACCTGTGGGCGGCGTGCCTGGAGTACGCCCAGCGCGACCGCCGCTTCGGCGGCGCGGTCCCGAACCAGGTGGATCCCACCGCCTGACGGAGGCACGTGACCGGCGGGCTCCGCCCCGCCGGTAGGGTTCACTGTCATGAACACGGGTGGGGATCAGGCACAGCGGACCGAGCAGGCGGCCTTCGTCTACGGGCTGACGCTCGCAGACCTTCAGGGCGTCGTCCGGGTGCGTGCCCGGCGGACGGGAGCGGGGCGTGCGGAGACGCTCCTGTTTCCCCTGGCGACCACTGCTCCCGTGGTGGTGTTCGCGCTGTTCCGCGGGCTGCTGCCGGTCGCTGTCGTGACCGGCGCGGTGCTGGGGCTCGGTGCCGGAGTGCTCGGAGTCGTACGGAGCCGGCGCGGCCTGGCGCGCCGGCTTCACGCGGTGTGGGCTGTGTACGGGCAGTGCCGAACGGTGGTCGACGACCGGGGCGCCGCGACGACGGGCGAGACCATGTCGTACACGGCCGACTGGAAGCTCTTCACGCACTACGCCGAGACGCCCGACCTCTTCGTCCTGGTCGGGGGCCCGCGTGCGGGCTGCCTCGCGGCGGTGCCGAAGCGGGGCGCCGAGGAGCCCGCCGACGTCGACCGCCTGCGCGCGATCCTGGACCGGAACCTGCGCCGTCTCTAGAGCGCCGCTGCTCTAGAGCGCGGCGGCGCAGTCGGCGCAGGTGCCGAAGATCTCCACCGTGTGGGCGACGTTCACGTAGCCGTGTTCGGCGGCGATGGAATCCGCCCACTTCTCCACGGCCGGGCCCTCGACCTCGACGGCCTTGCCGCACTTGCGGCACACCAGGTGGTGGTGGTGATCGCCGGTGGAGCAGCGGCGGTAGACGGACTCGCCGTCGCTGGTGCGCAGGACGTCGACCTCGCCCGCGTCCGCCAGGGACTGCAGGGTGCGGTAGACGGTGGTCAGGCCCACGGAGTCACCGCGGTGCTTGAGCATGTCGTGGAGTTCCTGGGCACTGCGGAACTCGTCCACCTCGTCCAGCGCGGCCGCCACCGCGGCCCGCTGGCGGGTGGATCGTCCTCGTACTGGCGCGGTATTCATCTCGCCAGGCGCAGTCGCCACCGGTTCCTCCTCGTATAGGGCCTGCCGCTATTGTGCCAGCCCTTCAAGCCTCCTAGACCTTCACGTCGTCGCGCGTGCAGACCTCTTCGGCCGTCATCGCGGCCCTGGCCCGGCGGCGGGCCAGGGGAGCGGAGAGGGCGGTCAGCACCATGAAGACGCCGATCGCGAGCAGCACGATCGTCGCGCCCGAGGGCACGTTGACGTAGTAGGTGGCGGCCGTGCCGGTCAGGGAGACGGTCACGCTGATCGCCATCGCCAGACCCAGCGTGGTGGCGAAGCTGCGGGTGAGCCGCTGGGCGGCGGCGACCGGGATCACCAGCATCGCGCTGACCAGCAGCAGGCCGACGATGCGCATGGCCACGGTGACGGTGACCGCGGCGGTGACCGCGATCAGCAGGTTCAGTGCGCGCACGGGCAGGCCGGTGACCCGGGCGAACTCCTCGTCCTGGCAGATGGCGAAGAGCTGCCGGCGCAGGCCGATCGCGACGGCGAGGACGAAGGCGGCGAGGATCGCCATCGCGGTCACGTCCTCGGCGGCGACCGTGGTGATCGAGCCGAACATGGATCCCAGGAGGCTGGCGGTCTGTCCGCCGCCGAGGTTGATGATCATGACGCCGCCGGCGAGGCCGCCGTAGAACAGCATGGCGAGGGCGACGTCCCCGCTGGTCCTGCCGCGGGCGCGGATCAGTTCCATGCCGACGGCGCCGACCACGGCGACCAGGGTGGCCATCCAGACGGGGCTGGACTGCAGCACGAAGCCGAGGGCGACACCGGTCATGGCGACATGGCCGAGGCCGTCGCCCATGAGCGCCTGGCGGCGCTGGACGAGGTACGTGCCGATGGCGGGGGCCGTGACGCCGACCAGGGCGGCCGCGATCAGCGCGCGCTGCATGAAGGCGTAGTCGAGGATGTCCATCAGCTCAGCAGTCCCGTCCGCAGGGGCTCGGCGTCGTGCGCCGCGTGGGGGTGTACGTGGTCGTGGCCGGGCAGGGCGTGCTGGCCCACGGCCTCCGGGGGCGGGCCGTCGTGGACGACGCAGCCGTCGCGCAGGACGACGGCGCGGTCGATCAGGGGCTCCAGCGGGCCCAGCTCGTGCAGGACGAGCAGGACGGCCGAGCCGGCGTCGACCTGCGCGCGCAGGGCGTTGGCCAGGACTTCCTGGTTGGCGAGGTCCACGCCCGCCATGGGCTCGTCCATGATCAGCAGTTCGGGTTCGACGGCGAGCGCCCGGGCTATGAGGACGCGCTGGTGCTGGCCGCCGGAGAGGGCGTCCACCGAGACGTCGGCGTGCGCGTCCATGCCGACCAGTGCCAGGGCGTGCTCGATGGCGGCCTTGTCGGCCTTGCGCAGGAGACCGAAGCGGGAGCGGGCGAGGCGGCCGGAGGAGACGACCTCGCGGACGGTGGCCGGGACGCCGCCGGCGGCGGTGGTGCGCTGCGGGACGTAGCCGATGCGCGACCAGTCGCGGAAGCGCTTGAAGTCGGTGCCGAAGAGGCTGAGGGAGCCGTCGGTCAGCGGGACCTGCCCGACCACGGCGCGGACGGCCGTGGACTTGCCGGAGCCGTTGGCCCCGAGCAGGGCGACGACCTCGCCGCGGTGGACGGTGAGGTCGATTCCGCGCAGCACGGGGCGCGAGCCGAGCGAGGCCTTGGCCCCGCGCAGGGATATGACGGGCCGGTCGTCGGCCGGCCGGGGCGGGGACTGCATGGCTCGCGCCTCCGTTGCTGCTGTCATCACTTGGCTCCGAGTGCCTTCTGGAGGTTCTTCAGGTTGGACCGCATGATCTCGAAGTAGTCGGTGCCCTGGGACTTTTCGGTGATGCCCTCGATGGGGTCGAGGACGTCGGTCTTCAGGCCGGTGTCCGTCGCGAGGGTCTTCGCCGTCTTGTCGCTCGCCAGTGTCTCGAAGAACACGGTGGTGACATTGTCCTTCTTCGCGACGGCCTGAAGATCCTTCATCCGGGCCGGGCTGGGCTCGGACTCGGGGTCGACGCCTGCGATGCCCTCCTGGTCGAGGCCGTAGCGCTCGGCGAGGTAACCGAAGGCGGAGTGGGTGGTGATGAAGGTCCGGGAGGCCGTGTTCTTCAGGCCGTCCTTGAACTCGGTGTCCAACGCGGCCAGCTTGCCGACCAGTTCGTCGGTGTTCTTCCGGTAGTCCGCCGCGTGGCCGGGGTCGGCCTTCTCCAGGGCCGCGCCGACGCCCCTGGCGATCTCCGCGTACTTGACCGGGTCGAGCCAGACGTGGGGGTCGGTGCCGCTCCCGCCGTGGTCGTGGCCCTCGTGCTCGCCGGTGTGCTCCTCCGCGTGCTCCCCGGCGTGCTCGTCGCCCTCCTGGTGCGCGTGGCCCTCCTCGCCGTGGCCCGGCTCGGCGCCGTGGGCCTCCAGCGAGGTGAGGGTGGCGGCGTCGACGATGTTCTTCACGCCGGACTGGGCGACGGCCTTGTCGACGGCGGGCTGCAGGTTCTTGAGGTAGAGGACCACGTCGGCCTCGCCGAGCTGCCCGGTCTGCTGGGGAGTGATCTCCAGGTCGTGCGGTTCGACGCCCGGCTTGGTCAGACCGTCGACCTTCACGTGCTCCTTGCCGATCTGCTCGGCGAGGAACTGCAGCGGGTAGAACGACGCCGTCACGCCGAGCTTGCCGTCCTCGCCGCCGGTGGCGCCCGCTGTGGAGCAGGCGGTCAGGGCCGTGGCGCCGAGGGCGACGGCACCGGCGAGGGCGGCGGTGGGTATGAGGCGTCGTACGTTCATGACATCCATTTTCATCAAAAATGGAAACGGTTGTCAAAAAACCAGGTGGGGGAGCCGGGTGGGCAGGCGGGACAGGGGAACCGATTTGAAAGGGAGGGTGCGGGCGCCGGTAACCTAAGGGCTTCGCCGTTCGTCCTCGTAATGAAGAGAGCACCGTGGCCGCCGACAAGATCGACACCATCGTCAGCCTGAGCAAGCGCCGTGGCTTCGTTTTCCCGTGCAGTGAGATCTACGGCGGCTCCCGGGCTGCCTGGGATTACGGTCCGCTGGGTGTCGAGCTCAAGGAGAACATCAAGCGCCAGTGGTGGAAGGCCATGGTCACCGGGCGTGAGGACGTCGTCGGTCTCGACTCGTCCGTGATCCTGGCCCCCGAGGTCTGGGTGGCCTCCGGCCACGTCGCCACGTTCTCGGACCCGCTGACCGAGTGCACCTCCTGCCACAAGCGCCACCGCGCCGACCACCTGGAAGAGGCGTACGAGGCCAAGCACGGCCGCCTCCCCGCCAACGGTCTGGCCGACGTCAACTGCCCCAACTGCGGTGTGAAGGGCCAGTTCACCGAGCCGAAGCAGTTCTCCGGCATGCTGGAGACCCACCTCGGCCCGACCCAGGACACCGGCTCCAAGGCGTACCTGCGCCCCGAGACCGCCCAGGGCATCTTCACGCAGTTCGCCCAGGTCCAGGTGACCTCGCGCAAGAAGCCGCCCTTCGGCATCGCGCAGATGGGCAAGTCCTTCCGCAACGAGATCACGCCGGGCAACTTCATCTTCCGCACCCGCGAGTTCGAGCAGATGGAGATGGAGTTCTTCGTCAAGCCCGGCGAGGACGAGCAGTGGCAGGAGTACTGGATGCAGGAGCGGTGGAACTGGTACCGCGACCTCGGCATCCGCGAGGAGAACATCCGCTGGTACGAGCACCCGAAGGAGAAGCTGTCCCACTACTCGAAGCGCACCGCCGACATCGAGTACCGCTTCAACTTCGGCGGCAGTGAGTTCTCCGAGCTCGAGGGCGTCGCCAACCGCACCGACTACGACCTCAAGGCGCACTCCGAGGCCTCCGGCCAGGACCTCTCCTACTTCGACCAGGAGGCCGGCGAGCGCTACACCCCGTTCGTCATCGAGCCGGCGGCCGGTGTGAACCGCGCCATGCTCGCCTTCATGCTCGACGCGTACAACGAGGACGAGGCCCCCAACGCCAAGGGCGTCATGGAGAAGCGCACCGTGATGCGCCTCGACCCGCGCCTGGCCCCGATCAAGGTCGCCGTCCTGCCGCTGTCCCGCAACGCGCAGCTGTCGCCGAAGGCCAAGGGCCTCGCCGCCGACCTGCGCAAGAACTGGAACATCGAGTTCGACGACGCGGGCGCCATCGGCCGCCGCTACCGCCGCCAGGACGAGATCGGCACGCCGTTCTGTGTCACCGTCGACTTCGACACCCTGGACGACAACGCGGTGACCGTGCGCGAGCGCGACACCATGAAGCAGGAGCGCGTCTCCCTGGACCAGATCCAGGGCTACCTCGGCAGCCGCCTGCTCGGCTGCTGACGACCGTCGCACGAACGACCGGTGGCCCGGTGCGCAGACCGCGCACCGGGCCACCGGTCGTTCTCCCGGCTGCTGCGGTCAGACCGCCGAGGCCTCCGCGGCGGCCGCCTCGGTGGCCCGCCGCTCGCCCCCGGCCGGCGAGCGCGTGCCGTACCGCGCGGTCCACACGCCCAGGCAGCCGAGGACCGTGTAGATCATGACCGGGCTGACCACGACCATCGTGTCGGTGTCCACGACGAAGGCCAGGGCGATCCGCACCGCAGCCTCGGCGGGGTACACCACGCCCCGGACCGTGGTCATCGCGATCATCGTCCGGCGGAAGCCCTCGTACTGCCGCAGGCGCCGTTCCACCGGGCCGTGCTCTCGGGCGTGCCGTCGGTGGCGAACCTCCGCCCGAAGCAGAACATCAGGGGCCGGTGCGCGAACAGGCGTGGCTGCCCAAAATGATCACAAAGCCGTGCGGGACGGCCCGTTCGGGATGATCGGGCGCCTGTCAGGCGCGCAGGCCCCGGATCACCAGAGCCGTGACCGCCTCGAACTCCGTGACGATGGTGGGGGAGAACCACTCCGCCGCGTACTGCGGGTCGTGGAAGCGGCCGGTGGCGTCGAAGACCGCGCGGGCCGCCGCCGGCACGTCGCGGGCCGCGAGTGAACCGTCGGCGACTCCCTGGGCGATGATCCGCGCCAGCTGGTCGATCAGCTCGGTCAGATGCTGCTCCACCGTCCCGCTGTTCTCGGCGAGGAGCACCGTGTACGTGGCGAACAGCTCGGGATCGTCGCCGGCCTTGTGGCGCTTGGCCTCGAACAGCGCCTCCAGCCAGGCCTCCAGTTTGCCGGGCGCGCTCTCGGCGGGGGCCGAGGTGATCTGCTCCAGCATCACGACGCTCTTGGAGAGCCAGCGGTCCGTGACCGCCTCGCGCAGCGCGGCCTTCGAGGGGAAGTGACGGTAGACGCTGCCGTGGCTGACGCCCAGGGCGCGCGCCACGTCCACGACGGTCGCCTTGGTGGGGCCGAAGCGGCGCAGCACCTCCTCGGTGGTCTCGAGGATGCGCTCGGGGGTGAGGGGCTCGGCGGCAGCGGGTGGCATGGGTACGACCGTACCGCCAGCTCAGTGCTCGCTGTCGAGGTGGGCCATCTGCGCCGCGGGATACCGGTCGCCCGCCGCCGCGCCGGCGGGCACGGCCGCCTCGATGGCGGCCAGGTCCGCCGGGCCGAGGTCGATCCGCAGGGCGCCCAGTGCCTCGGTGAGGCGGTCCCGGCGCCGGGCACCCACCAGCGGCACGATGTCCTCCCCGCGTGCGAGGACCCAGGCTATGGCGGTCTGGGCGACGCTCACGCCCTTGTCGTCGGCGACCTTGCGCAGGGCGTCGACCAGTTCCAGGTTGCGGTGGAGGTTCTCGCCCTGGAAGCGGGGGCTCATCCCGCGGAAGTCGCCCGGGGCCAGCGCCCGGTCACGGGTGAAGTGGCCGCTGATCAGGCCGCGGGACAGCACCCCGTACGCCGTGACGCCGATGCCGAGCTCGCGCGCGGTCGGCAGGATCTCGTCCTCGATCCCGCGGGAGATCAGCGAGTACTCAATCTGGAGGTCGCAGATCGGGGCCACGGCGGCGGCCCGGCGCAGGGTGTCGGCGCCGACCTCGGAGAGGCCGATGTGGCGCACATGGCCGGCTTCGACCGCCTCGGCGATGGCCCCGACGGTCTCCTCGATCGGCACGTCCGGGTCCACCCGGGCGATCCGGTAGATGTCGATGTGGTCCCGGCCGAGCCGCTGGAGCGAGTAGGCCAGGAAGTTCCTGACGGCCTCGGGGCGGCCGTCGTAGCCGGTGAAACCACCCTCGACCGTGCGCAGCGCGCCGAACTTGACGCTGGTCAGCGCCCGGTCCCGGGCCGCCGTGGGTGCCGTGCGCAGGGCTTCGTGGATCAGCAGCTCGTTGTGGCCCATGCCGTAGAAGTCGCCGGTGTCGAGCAGCGCGTCCGTGCCCTCGGGGACGGCGTCCAGATACGCGTGGATGGTCGCGATGGACTCGGAGCGGTCCGCCTCCCCGTAGAGGGCGGACATCCCCATGCAGCCCAGCCCGATCGGGAACACGGCGGGGCCGGTGCTGCCGAGGCGCCGGCCGGCGGTCGTGGTGGCGGTGGTGGTGGTCGCGTCGAAGCGCTCGTTCGTGGTCATGGAACGAGAATGGCATGACGAGTGACAGATTTCAATATCTGTCACTCGTCAGTGTCATGCGAGGACCCGCAGCGCCGGCGCCGCCGCCGCGACCCCGCCGACCGCCGTCGGCACAACGTGGCCATCACCCCCGCCGGGGAAGCCGCCCTCGCGAAGACGAACGCCGCCCTCGACGAGGTGGAGGACGGCATGTCCGCGGGCCTGTCGGCCCAGGAACGCGACCACCTGCGCACCCTCCTCGACCGGGTCAACGCCTCGGCCGAGGACTTCGCCTGCGACGAGTGACCGGGGCCGGGCGCCGCGTGGCGGGCGGGACCGTGCGGACACGCCCCCGGCCGCGCCCCGGCCGAGCGGGGCCGGACACACCCGGGGGCGTCTCCGGCTAGCGCGTGTTTTGAAAGTCCCGCCTGGCCCACGACGCCTGGCACCGCACCTCGCTGCGTTGTCGGGTTCGCCCAAGTACGTCCAGTACAAGGGCGCCCCTCCGCCTTGCGATGCACGGCACCAGACGCCGTGAGCCACGCCCTTCGGGCGCCCGGCGCTACTTTCAAAACACGCCCTAGCCGCGCGGGGAGCCCACTGTCGCCGTGGGACCTGCCGACTCCTCCAGCCTGCGCGCGGTGCGCTCCGCCGTCCCGCGGGCCCAGGTGCCGCTCGTCGCCGCGCCCACGACCAGGACGAGCAGCCCGCACAGCGTGATGATCCACCAGGCCGGCTGGGCCGCCCCGGAGAAGTCGGCGCCGCCGGCCAGCCCCGCCGCCAGCACCGAGCCGATGACCGCGACGCCCAGCGTGCCGCCCGTCTGCCGGCTGGTGGAGGCGATGGCCGCCGCGACACCCGCCTGGGAGCGCGGCATCCCCGATACCGCCGTGTTGGTGATCGGCGCGTTCACCATGCCGAAGCCGAGCCCGAACAGCACGTACCCCGTGAAGAGCAGCGGGTTGGAGGTCTCCGCCTCGAACAGGGCGAACAGCAGCCCGCTCGTCGCCATCGCCACCCCCGCGATCAGCAGGCAGATCCGCGGCCCCCGGCTGCCCACCAGCCGCCCCGCCAGCGGCGCGAACAGCACGGTCAGGCCGGCCATCGGCAGCATGTACAGCCCGGCGTGCAGGGCGCTGAGCCCCCGTACGTCCTGCAGGTAGAGCGTGTTCAGGAAGAGGAAGCCGGCCAGTCCGGCGAACGCGCTGATCGCGATCACCGTCGAGCCGCTGAACGGCGCACTCCGGAAGAACCGGAGGTCGATCAGCGGCTCCGCGCGCCGGGGCTCGTGGATCAGCAGTCCGACGAAGGAGGCGACGGCCACCACCGCGCACCCCATGATCAGCGGCGACCGCCAGCCGGCGGCGGGCGCCTCGATGATCCCGTACGTCAGGCTGCCCAGCAGCGCGACGACCAGCACCTGACCCAGCGGGTCCGGGCGGCGCGGGCGGGCCGCCCGGGACTCGGGGACGTGGCGCAGGGTCAGCGCGAGCGCCGCCAGGCCGATCGGCACGTTGATCAGGAAGATCGAGCGCCAGCCCACCGTGTCCACGAGCACCCCGCCGATCAGCGGGCCCGCCGCCATGGAGATGCCGCCGACCGCGCCCCACACGCCGATGGCCCGGGCCCGTTCGGCCGGGTCCGTGAAGGTGTTGGTGATGATCGACATCGCGACCGGGTTGAGCATCGCGCCGCCGACCGCCTGCACCATCCTGAAGACGATGAGCCAGCCGAGGCTCGGCGCGAGAGAGCAGAGCAGGGAGCCCAGGCCGAAGGTCAGCAGACCGGCGACGAACACCTTGCGGCGGCCGATGCGGTCGGCCGTGGATCCCGCGAGCATCAGCAGCGAGGCCAGGACGAGGGTGTACGCGTCGATGGTCCACTGCAGGCCCGCGATCGAGGCGTCCAGCTCGCGGCGCATCGACGGGAGCGCCACGTTGAGCACGGTGTTGTCGAGGCTGACGATGAGCAGGCTCATGCAGCAGATCGCCAGGACGATCGTGCGCTGCCGGTGACTCGGCTCGATCATGCGCCGATGCTACGTCCGCGCGACCCCCTCGGCATGCGGGACAATGGGCGGATGACCACGCTCCCTCCGCCGCTCGCGATCGGCCCGCACACCGTGCAGCCTCCGGTGGTGCTCGCGCCCATGGCCGGCATCACCAATGCCCCGTTCCGTACCCTCTGCCGGGAGTTCTCGGGCGGCAAAGGGCTGTTCGTGAGCGAGATGATCACGACCCGCGCCCTGGTCGAGCGCAATGAGAAGACCATGCAGCTGATCCACTTCGACGAGACCGAGAAGCCCCGGTCGATTCAGCTGTACGGGGTCGACCCGGTGACGGTCGGCAAGGCGGTCCGCATGATCGTCGAGGAGGACCGCGCCGACCACATCGACCTCAACTTCGGCTGCCCCGTGCCCAAGGTCACCCGGAAGGGTGGCGGCTCGGCGCTGCCCTACAAGCGCAACCTGCTGCGCGCGATCCTGCGCGAGGCCGTCGCCGGGGCCGGTGACCTGCCGGTGACCATGAAGATGCGCAAGGGCATCGACGACGACCACCTCACCTACCTCGACGCCGGTCGCATCGCCGTCGAGGAGGGGGTCACCGCGATCGCCCTGCACGGGCGGACCACGGCGCAGCACTACGGCGGTACCGCCGACTGGGAGGCCATCGCGCGGCTCAAGGAGCACGTGCCGGAGATACCGGTCCTGGGCAACGGCGACATCTGGTGCGCCGAGGACGCGCTGCGGATGGTCCGCGAGACCGGCTGCGACGGCGTGGTCGTGGGCCGCGGCTGCCTGGGGCGGCCGTGGCTGTTCAACGACCTGGTGGCGGCCTTCGAGGGGCGGCCCGAGGACTTCCACCGGCCCGCGCTGCGCGAGGTCGCGCAGACGATGCACCGGCACGCGCAGCTGCTCGGTGAGTGGATCGGCGACGAGACGCGCGGCGTGATCGACTTCCGTAAGCACGTCGCCTGGTACCTGAAGGGCTTCTCGGTCGGGTCCGAGATGCGCAAGAAGCTCGCGGTCACCTCTTCCCTGGCAGAGTTGAACGCTCATCTGAGCGAGCTCGATCTGGATCAAGAGTGGCCGGAGAGTGCGGACGGCCCGCGCGGACGGACGTCCGGAAACAACCGAGTTGTCCTGCCGGACGGCTGGCTGAAGGACCCGTACGACTGCGCCGGCGTGAGCGAGGACGCGGAACTGGACACCTCCGGAGGCTGACAAATCGCCCTCCGTGGTGCGTGATATACGCCACGCATGGGAGAGGTTTCGCTCAGATGAGCGCACACGTCACGGGTAAGACTTTCAAAGGGTGGCACTGGGTGCCACCCTTTGTGTGTTCAACACTTGAACGCAAATGTATCGATGATCGCTCGTCCGAGCGTGAACAGGCCTCGGTGGCCCCTCACTCCTTCGGGATCTGAATGCTCTTCGTACTTTCTGGTTACCCCTGAGTTACTTTCGATCTGCTGGCGCACGGGTGGTTACGTCCGCATGACGGCCAAGTGGACGTACCCAGAAGCCTTCGATCTGGGTATGTTCCTGGCCGTCAGGGCAGCCACCGAGCCTCGAGGAGTCGAGACCCGTGTCGGAAAACAAAGATCAGAAGTTCGTCTACGACTTCACCGAGGGCAACCGCGACCTCAAGGACCTTCTCGGCGGCAAGGGAGCCAACCTCGCCGAGATGACCAACCTGGGTCTGCCGGTCCCTCCCGGCTTCACCATCACCACCGAGGCCTGCAAGGTCTACCTCGAGAGCGGCTCGGCCCCGGCCGCGCTGCGCGACGAGGTCAGCGCCCACCTTGCCGCCCTCGAGTCGAAGATGGGCAAGAAGCTCGGACAGTCGGACGACCCGCTGCTGGTCTCCGTGCGTTCCGGCGCCAAGTTCTCGATGCCCGGCATGATGGACACCGTCCTGAACATCGGCCTCTCTGACGAGTCGGTCACCGGCCTCGCCTCCCAGGCCGGTGACGAGCGCTTCGCGTGGGACTCCTACCGCCGCCTGATCCAGATGTTCGGCAAGACCGTCCTCGGCGTCGAGGGCGAACTCTTCGAGGACGCCCTCGACGAGGCCAAGGCCGCCAAGAAGGTCACCGTCGACACCGACCTCGACGCCGCCGACCTGAAGAAGCTCGTCAAGGTCTTCAAGAAGATCGTGGCCAAGGAGGCCGGCCGCGAGTTCCCGCAGGACGCCCGTGAGCAGATGGACCTCGCAGTCGAGGCCGTCTTCAACTCGTGGAACACCGACCGCGCCAAGCTGTACCGCCGTCAGGAGCGCATCCCGAGCGACCTGGGCACCGCGGTCAACGTCTGCTCCATGGTCTTCGGCAACCTGGGCCCCGACTCCGGCACCGGCGTCGCCTTCACCCGTGACCCCGCCAGCGGTCACGCGGGCGTCTACGGCGACTACCTCCAGAACGCCCAGGGCGAGGACGTCGTCGCCGGCATCCGCAACACCGTGCCGCTCGCGGACCTGGAGGCCATCGACAAGGCCTCGTACGACCAGCTCATGACGATCATGACGACGCTGGAGACCCACTACAAGGACCTCTGCGACATCGAGTTCACGATCGAGCGCGGCCAGCTGTGGATGCTCCAGACCCGTGTCGGCAAGCGCACCGCGGGCGCGGCCTTCCGCATCGCCACCCAGCTCGTGGACCAGGGTCTGATCGACGAGGCCGAGGCCCTCCAGCGGGTCAGCGGCCACCAGCTGGCCCAGCTGATGTTCCCGCGCTTCGACGAGGGTGCCGGCGGCAAGAAGGGGACCACCCTGCTCGGCCGCGGCATCGCGGCCTCCCCCGGCGCGGCGGTCGGCAAGGCCGTCTTCGACTCCTACACGGCCGTCAAGTGGTCCCGCTCCGGCGAGAAGGTCATCCTGATCCGCCGCGAGACCAACCCCGACGACCTCGACGGCATGATCGCCTCCGAGGGCATCCTGACCTCGCGCGGCGGCAAGACCTCCCACGCGGCCGTCGTCGCCCGCGGCATGGGCAAGACCTGCGTCTGCGGCGCCGAGGAGCTCGACGTCGACACCAAGCGCCGCCGCATGACGGTCGGCGAGACGGTCATCGAAGAGGGCGACGTCGTCTCCATCGACGGCTCCACCGGCAAGGTGTACCTCGGCGAGGTACCCGTCGTACCCTCCCCGGTCGTCGAGTACTTCGAGGGCCGCATGCACGCCGGCGCCGACGACGCCGACGAGCTCGTCGCCGCCGTGCACCGGATCATGGCCTACGCGGACCGCGTCCGCCGCCTGCGGGTACGCGCCAACGCCGACAACGCCGAGGACGCGCTGCGCGCCCGTCGCTTCGGCGCCCAGGGCATCGGCCTGTGCCGCACCGAGCACATGTTCCTCGGTGAGCGCCGCGAGATGGTCGAGCGCCTGATCCTCGCCGACACCGACGGCGAGCGCGACGAGGCACTCAGTGCCCTGCTGCCGCTGCAGAAGAAGGACTTCATCGAGCTGTTCGAGGCGATGGACGGCCTGCCCGTCACCGTCCGCCTGCTCGACCCGCCGCTGCACGAGTTCCTGCCCGACATCACCGAGCTGTCGGTGCGCGTCGCCCTCGCCGAGTCCCGCAAGGACGCCAACGAGAACGACCTGCGCCTGCTCCAGGCCGTCCACAAGCTGCACGAGCAGAACCCGATGCTGGGTCTGCGCGGTGTCCGCCTGGGCCTGGTCATCCCCGGTCTGTTCGCCATGCAGGTCCGGGCGATCGCCGAGGCCGCGGCCGAACGCAAGAACGCCAAGGGCGACCCGCGCGTCGAGATCATGATCCCGCTGGTGGGCACCGTCCAGGAGCTGGAGATCGTCCGCGAGGAGGCCGACGCGGTCATCGCCGAGGTCGAGGCCGCCACCGGCACCACCCTCAAGCTCTCCATCGGCACCATGATCGAGCTGCCGCGCGCCGCCCTGACGGCCGCCCAGATCGCCGAGGCCGCGCAGTTCTTCTCCTTCGGTACGAACGACCTGACCCAGACGGTGTGGGGCTTCTCCCGCGACGATGTCGAGGCCAGCTTCTTCACCGCGTACCTGGAGAAGGGCATCTTCGGGGTCTCGCCCTTCGAGACCATCGACAAGGACGGCGTCGGCTCCCTCGTGCGCCACGCGGTCAAGCAGGGCCGGGCCACCCGCCCCGACCTCAAGCTCGGCGTCTGCGGCGAGCACGGCGGCGACCCCGAGTCCGTCCACTTCTTCCACGAGGTCGGCCTCGACTACGTCTCCTGCTCGCCCTTCCGGATTCCGGTGGCGCGCCTGGAGGCCGGCCG
Organism: Streptomyces sp. NPDC090021; assembly: GCF_044748225.1. Classification (NCBI taxonomy): domain Bacteria; kingdom Bacillati; phylum Actinomycetota; class Actinomycetes; order Kitasatosporales; family Streptomycetaceae; genus Streptomyces; species Streptomyces sp. NPDC090021. Next base: position 76,608 of record NZ_JBIVFO010000033.1, read on the forward strand.
TGCGGCCGCCGAGGCGAAGGGCAGCGACAGCCGCTGACCCACCGGCCCCTCACAAGGGCCCCACAGACCGCGCCTGTCCCCGGGTTCCCTGACTGCCCGGGGGCGGGCGCGCCTCAATTTTGTTGTTCAACAACTCTTTACGCCAGCAGGCGGTGGACGGATCCCCACCCGTCCACCGCCGCTGTCATTCTGCCGGGCACGTCGGCGCTTCCCGGTGCGACCGACCGCCAGGCCCCGCAAAGCCCCCCACGGCCTTCGCGGAGCGTTTCGGTCGCACCGGAGTGTGCCCGGCGGAGTACAGGATTTCGGTTGTCACGCCCCTGCCGAAAGGGGTTTCAACTGTGGCCGAAAGGGCGTGGTGACCACGTGTGACTGCGTGCATACTCATGGGGCGGGGGGATTGCGGTTGCACAGGTGGGGGTTCGGTGCTGCGTATCCATTTCACTGGAGTGGACCTGGCACGCGTACGGATGGCAGGGCGTCCCGATGCGTTGTGGGAAACGATTCTCAGCTTTCACCGCTTAAGAGACCGGCGCGATGCCCGGTTGTTCGGTGAATGGCGTACGGAAACCCGGAGCAGGTTGAATAGTGAAACACGCACGCTCGGTATGCTCATACCGAGTCGCGGTTATTTCCCCGATTTCCTGACCCCTGTGGAGGGGCAGTACGGGTGGGACGTGGGCCTCGACGCGCTGCGCGGGATCCGTCCCGAGCGCATGCGCCGGGAGCTCCAGCTGCTGGGTGCCGGAGCGCCCACGACACCGCGGCTGCGGGACTTCATGGAGGGCGGCACCAAGCAGCTCCCGCGGCTGATGGGCGAGCTGCGCGCCTACCACCGGGCCGCAGTGGAGCCGTACTGGACCCACATACAGGCCCAGATAGAAGCCGAACGGGCGGCACGCGGCCGCGCGTTGCTCGACGGCGGAGCCGACGAGCTGCTGGCCTCGCTGCCGCCCATGCTGCGCTGGCGGGCCCCGGTACTGGAGTGCGACTACCCGGTGGACCGGGACGTACGGCTGCGAGGGCGCGGGCTGCTGCTCCAGCCCTCCTTCTTCTGCCGGCGCACCGCGGTGACCCTGCACGACCCGGAGCTGCCGCCGGTGCTGGTGTACCCGGCCGCCGCCCAGCTGGCCTCCGCGCCGGGGAGCGGCGAGGCGGCCCGGCCCGCCGAGGAGCAGCGCCAGCGCACCCTGGGCAAGCTGGTCGGTCACACCCGCTCGGTCGTGCTGCGGGCCATCGGGGACGGCGCGACCACCAGCGAGCTGGCCCGCCGGGCCGGGGTCTCGCTGGCCTCCGCCAGCCAGCACGCCTGCGTGATGCGCGAGGCGGGCCTGGTCACCACCCTGCGCCGCGGCAACGCGGTCCTGCACACCGTGACCCCGCTGGGAGCGGCTCTGCTCAAGGGTGGGGCCGTGGCCTCCTGAGACGCCGACGGCCCCCGGCCCGCCGAAGGGCCGGGGGCCGAGGGGCCGGGGGCCGCCGGGACCGTACGTCAGGTCCGGAACGGGCCCGTCACCTCGTAGGTGATGCCGCCGGAGGAGCTGCCGCTCGTACCGCGCTGGCTGGAGAAGTAGAGCCGGTTTCCGGCGGGCGAGAAGGCCGGTCCGGTGATCTCGGAGGAGGACTGCCCGGTGATCCGCAGGAAGGGCGCCACCACGTCGTCCGGGGTGATCACGCAGATCTCCATGTTGCCGCCGTCCTCAGCGACGTACAGGTCGCCGTAGGAGGAGCCGGTGACGTTGTCGACGCCCGTCAGCGGCGCCGCGCCGCCGGGTACGAGCGAGTCGTCGTAGGCCAGCTCGTAGGTGTTGTTCGTGAGGTTGAGCTGCCAGACCCGGTTGTCGCCCTTGGTGGTGAACCAGACGGTGTCGTTGGCGTAGTGGCAGCCCTCGCCGCCGTTGAACTTCTTGGAGCCGGAGACCTGGCTGCGGGTCGCCTTCGGGGAGCCGTCCGGGTCGGGGACGGTCTGCCAGGTGAAGGAGCCGGAGGTGGCCGTACCGGCCTTGAGGACCTGGAGAGTGCCGGAGGAGAGGTTGCCCCAGGTGGTGGGGATGAAGCGGTAGAAGCAGCCGCTCGACTCGTCCTCCGTCAGGTAGATCACCTGGCGGACCGGGTCGGCGGCGGCGGCCTCGTGCTTGAAGCGGCCCATCGCCGGGCGCTGGACCGCCGCGTTCACGCCGTAGGGGTCGGTCTCGTAGACGAAGCCGCGGGTGACCTCCTCGCAGGACAGCCAGGTGTTCCACGGGGTCTTGCCGCCCGCGCAGTTCTGCCGGGTGTTCGACAGGATCCGGTAGGCGCCGGTGACGGTGCCGGAGGAGTTGAACTTCACCGCGCTCGCGCCACCCGAGGGGTTGATCTCCGAGTTCGACACGTAGATCCAGCCCGAGCCGTCGGCGTAACAGGCACCGCCGTCGGGGGCGCTGTGCCAGGTGTACGAGGTGCCGCCGACGGTCTGGCCCGAGCGGGCGATCACCCGGCTGGTGAAGCCGCTCGGGAGCATGATCCCGTTGGCGTCGGCGGCGCCGAGCGCCCCGTAGGGACCGGCACCGGGCTGGGCGGGCGCCGCGTAGGCCGCCCCGTGCATCAACGTGCCGCCGAAGGCGGCGGCCGACGAACCGATCACTGCGCCGCGCAGGAAGGTACGACGTTCCACGGTCACTCCTGTGGGAGGAAGGCCCCGCGGCCGGTCGGACGCGGGGTCGCACGCGTCGAGGAACCTAGGAGACGCCAGTTGACGTGGCGCCAAATCCTCATTACGCCCGGACGACCGCTCGGCGTTCAATCCTTCGGCGGCGCTTTCCGCGTCGCCCCGGCTTTTCCCCTGGGCCCTTCCGACCCGCGCGGCATCGGCCCCGGCGGGAATCCCGCGCCCGGACCGGCGTACGGCCGACGGCGTTCGCACAGCGCCGCGTCCGCGAAGACACCGGCGGCCCGGCGCCCGCCGTGCGGCCGGGCCGGTGCGCCGGACCCGCCAGTTCCGGCCTGTCTCGGCGTCCGGGGTTTAGCGGGCGGCCGCACCCGGTGGCGTGAAATGACCCATGACGGGACCTTGTGCCCTGGGCAGGCGCCGGGGGGAGGAGGACGGTGGAGGCATGAACCGTGCCGCCGCCGACATCTCGGGCCGGGCCGACCTCGACGTCGTGCTGCGCCGCTTCTACACGGCCGCCTTCGCCGACCCGCGGATCGGGCCGTATTTCACCCGCATCGCGGGCACGGACCTGGAGGTCCACCTGCCCCGGATCGCCGACTTCTGGGAGCGCTCCCTCTTCCGCACCGCCCCCTACCGGCGCAACGCCTTCGCCCCGCACACCGCGCTGCACTCGGTGCGGGCGCTGACCGCCGCCGACTTCGGCCGCTGGGTGCAGCTGTGGCACGCGACGATCGACGGGCTGCACAGCGGGCCGAACGCCGAGCGGGCCAAGGCCCAGGGCGAGCGGATCGCGCTGACCCTCCACCGGCGCCTCGCCGGCCCGGACGCCGATCTGCGGGGCGAAGGCACGACGGGCTTTGTCCCCCTCGCGGCGCTGGAGCTGCGCTCGGCCGCCTGACCTGCGGTTTCTCCGGCGTGAAGAAAAATCCAAAAAACTTCGCGAGCGGCGATGAGTTTTCCGCGGCCCCTCGGTCTACCTCTCGAAAGCACCGACCGAGCAGCAGGAAAGAGAGACCTCGATGTCCGCGACCATGATCTTCGTCAACCTGCCCGTCAAGGACCTGGACGCCAGCAAGGCCTTCTGGGGCAAGCTGGGCTACTCCTTCAACGCCCAGTTCACCGACGAGAACTGCGCCTCGATGGTCATCAGCGACACCATCGTCGCGATGCTCCTGACCGAAGCCCGCTACAAGGACTTCACCCACAAGGAGATCGCGGACGCCACCAGGACGTCCGAGGTCCTCCTCTGCCTGAGCGCCGAGAGCCGCGCCGCCGTCGACGAACTGGTGGACGGAGCCCTGGCGGCCGGGGCCACCGAACCGCGCCCCGCCCAGGACCACGGCGTCATGTACGGCCGTGCCTTCGACGACCTCGACGGCCACACCTGGGAGATCATGTGGATGGACCCGGCCGTCGTCCAGAAGCAGGACTGACCGGCCGGCCCACCCCGGGCCGTCAGGAGGTCGCGGCGGTCCGCACCGGGTAGGTACGGACCGCCACCTCCTCGTCGTCCAGGCAGCGCCCCGTCTCCAGGTCGAAGCGCTGCTTGAGCAGCGGGGAGGCCACGAAGGGCCGGCCCGCGGCCGTCCCCACCAGGCCGCGCGAGAGCACGTGCGCGCCGGTGAAGGGGTCCTGGTTGCCGATGGCGTACGCACGGCCCGCGCGGTCGACGAACACCGCGGCCTGGCTCCCGTCGGGCAGCAGCGCGGCGACCCCGCGCCCGGGGACGAGCGCCGACAGCTCGCACACCGTCAGCCAGCCCTGCGCCACCTGCAGTTCCACGGTCATCGGACGGAGCCTCCTATGGTCAGGACGGCCAGGTCGGGCTTGACCTGGTCGCGCTCGGGGACGAACTTCACGGTCGGGTCGGGAGCGCCCGGCGCGTTCACGAAGGACACGAACCGGCGCAGCCGCTCCGGGTCCTGGAGCGTCTCGGCCCACTCGTCCCGGTAGTGCGCCACGTGGTCGGCCATCAGGGACTCCAGCTCCGCGCACAGCCCCAGCGAGTCGTGCACGACCACGTCCCGCAGGTGGTCCAGGCCGCCCTCCAGCCGCTCCAGCCAGGTGGAGGTCCGCTCCAGCCGGTCGGCGGTGCGGATGTAGAACATCAGGAACCGGTCGATCAGCCGGATCAGCTCCGCGTCCGACAGGTCCTGGGCGAGGAGGTCGGCGTGGCGGGGAGTGGCGCCGCCGTTGCCGCCGACGTAGAGGTTCCAGCCGCTCGCCGTCGCGATGACCCCGAAGTCCTTGCTCTGCGCCTCGGCGCACTCGCGCGCGCAGCCGGACACCGCCGACTTCAGCTTGTGCGGGGCGCGCAGCCCCCGGTAGCGCAGCTCCAGGTCGATGGCCATCCGCACGCTGTCCTGGACGCCGTAGCGGCACCAGGTCTGCCCGACACAGGACTTCACGGTCCGCAGGGCCTTGCCGTAGGCGTGGCCGGACTCGAACCCGGCGTCCACGAGCCGGGCCCAGATCCGCGGGAGCTGGTCCACGCTCGCGCCGAACAGGTCGATCCGCTGCCCGCCGGTGATCTTCGTGTAGAGGCCGAAGTCGCGGGCCACCTCGCCGATCACGATCAGCTTGTCGGGGGTGATCTCACCGCCCGGGATCCGCGGCACGACCGAATACGAGCCGTTGCGCTGCATGTTCGCGAGGAAGTGGTCATTGGTGTCCTGGAGGGCGGCCTGCTCCCCGTCCAGGACGTAGCCGCTCGCGCCGAGCGTCGCCGCGAGCGAGGCGATGATCGAGCCGACGGCCGGCTTGCAGACCTCGCAGCCGTCGCCGCCGCGGGCCTCGGGACGGCCGTGGCCGTCGAGGATCCGCTCGTACGAGGTGAGCCGGCGGGTGCGGACGATCTCGTAGAGCTCGGCCCGCGTGTACGGGAAGCAGCCGCACAGCCCCTTGTCGCCGGCGGCCGGGAGCAGCTGCCCGATCACCTTGATGCAGCTGCCGCAGCCGGTGCCCGCCTTGGTGCACTTCTTGACCTCGGGGAGCGTGGAGCAGGCGGTGATGGCCTTCTTCGTGACGTTGTGGCAGGAGCAGATCACCGCGGTGTCGGGGAGGGCGGACGGGCCCAGCGCGACGGGTGCGCCGACGCCCGCGGGCAGGACCAGCTGCTCGGGGGCGACGGGCGGGACGCTGCCGGTGAGCGGGCGCAGCAGGCCGTACGCGTCGGCGTCGCCGACCAGGACCCCGCCGAGGAGGACGCCGTCGGGGGAGACCACCAGCTTCTTGTAGATCCCGGAGCGGGAGTCGGACCAGACGACGTCGAGGCTGTCGGGGGTGTTGCCGTGCGCGTCGCCGAAGGAGGCCACGTCCACGCCGAGCAGCTTCAGCTTGGTGGAGAGGTCGGCCCCGGTGAACTCCTTCTCCCGGCCCAGCAGGTCGTCGGCGGCGGTCTCGGCCATCTCGTAGCCGGGGGCGACCAGGCCGTAGACGCGGCCGTCGACGGCGAGGGCGCACTCGCCGATGGCGTAGACGTGGGGGTCGGAGGTGCGGCAGCGGGCGTCGACCGCGATGCCGCCGCGCTCGCCGACGTCCAGCCCGGCGTCGCGGGCGAGCTGGTCGCGGGGGCGGACGCCGGCGGAGAAGACCACGAGGTCGGTGGCGACGGTGGAGCCGTCGGAGAGCCGCATTCCGCTGACCCGTCCGTCCTCGCCGGTCACCACCTCCTGGGTGCCGACACCGGTGTGGACGGTGAGGCCCATGGACTCGATGGTGCGCAGCAGGGCGGCGCCGCCGCCCTCGTCGACCTGGACGGGCATCAGGCGCGGGGCGAACTCGACGATGCGGGAGGCGAGACCGAGCCCCTGGAGGGCGCCGGCGGCCTCCAGACCGAGGAGCCCGCCGCCGACGACCGCGCCGGTCGTCTTGTCCTTCGCGTACTCCTCGATGGCGAGGAGGTCCTCGACGGTGCGGTAGACGAAGCAGCCGGGGGCGTCCTTGCCGGGGACGGGCGGCACGAAGGGGTAGCTGCCGGTGGCCAGGACCAGGACGTCGTACCGGAACACCCTCCCGGAGCGGGAGGTGACGGTGCGGGCCGCCCGGTCGATGTGCTCGGCCGGGTCGTCGAGGTGGAGGGAGATGCCGTGCTCCTCCATGAACCCGGCGGGCGTCATGGAGAGGTCCTCGGGGGTGCTGCCGGAGAAGTACGAGGTCAGGTGCACGCGGTCGTAGGCGGGCCGGGGCTCTTCGCAGAGCACGGTGATCCGGTGCGTGGCGGTCACCCCGCGCTCGGCGAGCGCCTCGAGGTAGCGCTGGCCGACCATGCCGTGCCCGATGAGCACGATCGTGGGCGAGGGCTCGGTCATGTCAGTGGCCTCCGTCGTCGGTGAGCAGGTGGAACAGGTCGTGCGGTGCTTCCCCGCCCTCCCAGGTGCGGGCGAGGGCGCCCACCGTGGAGAGCTCGCCGAGCAGCACCCCGCCGACGAGGCGGTCGCCGCGCAGGACGACCTTGCGGTAGGTCCGCCGGGTGCCGTCGGTGAGGCGGACCACGTCGTCGCCGGGGAGGGGGGTGGTCTCGCCGAAGGCGGCGAGGTCCAGGGAGCCGTCGCCCCTCCCGCCGAGGGTGAGGCGGGTGAGGGCGCGGGTGCCGGTGTACGGGGCGGAGCCGCCCGTCAGGACCGCGGCGAGGGCGTCGGCCTGCTCCAGGGCGGCGCCGGCGAGGCCGTAGACCTGCCCGGCGTGCTCGGCGCAGTCGCCGATGGCGTGGACGCGGGGGTCGCTGGTGCGCAGCTCGTCGTCGACGACGATGCCCTTGCGGATCTCCAGACCGGCGGCCCGCGCCAGACCGGTGCGGGGGCGCACGCCGCAGGCGAGGACGACGAGGTCGGCGTCCAGCCGGTAGCCGTCGGCGAGTTCGACGCCGGTGACCTTGCGCGGGGTGTCCGCGCCGCGCCGTGTCCCGGGCGGCGCGGCCGCCGGCGATCCTGCCGTGACGAGCCCGCGTACCCGGCACTCCGTGTGGATCTCCACGCCGAGTCCGGTCAGGTGCGTCGCCAGCAGGGCGGAGGAGTCCGCGTCCAGCTGGCGTTCCATCAGGCGCTCGCCCTGCTGGGCCAGGACCACCACCGCTCCGCGCGCGGCGAGCGCCCGGGCGGCCGAGACGCCCAGCAGGCCCCCGCCGATCACCACCGCCCGCACCCCGGGGCGTACCGCCGCCGAAAGGGCGAGGCAGTCGTCCATCGTGCGGAACGCGTGGACGCCGTCGGGTAGTTCCCGTCCCCCTGGCTCGAACAGTCCGCGCAGTGGCGGGAGGACCGCGTTCGAGCCGGTGGCCAGCACCAGCGTGTCGTAGGCGGCCACCGTGCCGTCGTCACAGTGCACGGCCCGCTCCGCCCGGTCGACGCGAACGGCACGGACTCCGCGCCGCAGCACCGGGCCGGGGGCCGGGAGGGCGGTCACCTCCGGCGCGTACCGGCCCGCGAGGACCTCGGCGAGCAGGACCCTGTTGTACGGGACGTGGGACTCCTCGCCGAGGACGGTCACCGTCGCGGCCGGGCCCAGCCGCTGCGCGAGCCGCAGGCCCGCGAGGCCGCCGCCGATCACCACCACACGCTTTTCCGAGGTCATGCCATGAGGGTGCGCGGCCGCTGTTTCCCCTCCGCATCGCCTCTGTTACCCGGACGGAACGCCGACCTCAGCGCCCGGTTCAAGGGCCGGTGAGGCCTTCCTCTGGCTCCGGACCGGGCCCCGGCCCCGGGCAAAGCTCAACCTTTGCGCAACTTTCCGGGAAATGAATGGTCGCTGCACTGACAGCTCCATAAGGTCGGTTCGTGCCTGACATATCAACGACCATGATCATCGTGCTGTGCGTGGCGGCCGCGGCGGCGGGCTGGATCGACGCCGTGGTGGGCGGCGGCGGCCTGCTGCTCCTGCCCGCACTGCTGCTGGGCCTGCCCAACGCCCACCCGGCCACCGTCCTCGGCACCAACAAGGCGGTGGCGATCGTCGGCACCGCCGGCGCGGCCGTCACGTACGTCCGCAAGGCCCCGGTGGACGTGAAGCTGGCCGTCCGCATCGGCCTGGCGGCGCTCGCCGGATCGATGGGCGGTGCCGCACTCGCCGGCGGCATCAGCAAGGAGGCGCTCCGTCCGATGATCATAGTGGTGCTCGTGGTCGTCGCCGGTTTCGTGCTCTTCCGGCCCGGCTTCGGCACCGCCCCCTCCACCTCGCCGGTCAGCCGCGCCCGGGTGCTGCTCGCCATCGGTCTGGCCGGCCTCGGCATCGGCTTCTACGACGGCCTCATCGGGCCGGGCACCGGCACCTTCCTGGTGCTCGCGCTCACGGCCCTGCTCCACCTCGACCTGGTCGCCGCCTCCGCCACCGCCAAGATCGTCAACTGCTGCACCAACGCGGGGGCGCTCGCGATGTTCGCCTACCAGGGCATGGTGCTCTGGCAGCTCGCCGCCCTGATGGCGGTGTTCAACCTGGCCGGCGGCATGATCGGCGCCCGCATGGCGCTCAAGAAGGGCAGCGGCTTCGTCCGCGGGGTGCTGCTGACCGTGGTCGGCGCGCTGGTGGTCAAGCTCGGCCTGGAGCAGTGGGGCTGACCGGCCCCGGCCGGTCAGTACGTCGCGGTCAGGTGGGCGAAGACGACCACGTTGCCGCGGTAGCCCGTACGCGGTGAGAACCCGCCGCCGCAGGTGATCACCCGCAGCTCGGCCCGCGGGGAGGGACCGTAGACCCGGGTGTCCGGGAAGGTCCTGGCGTCGTGGACCTCGACCGCGTGCACCGTGAACACCGCCGTACGGCCGTCCGCGCGCGGCACCTCGATCGAGGCGCCGCGGCGCAGCGCACCCAGGTGGTAGAACACCCCCGGCCCGGCGGAGTCGTCCACGTGCCCGGCGATCACGGCAGTGCCGGTGGCGCCCGGGGTGACGCCCTCGCGGTACCAGCCGGCGAGGCCGCGCCGGTCGGGCGGAGGCACTTCGAGGTGGCCGCTGCGGTCCAGCCCGAGCCCGACCAGCGGGGCGTCCACACGGATGGAGGGGATCCTGATCCGCCCGGGCGGCGAGCCGACCAGCGGGGCGATGCCGGGGCCCACGACGCCGGCGGCGGTCAGCGCCTCGGCGGGGGAGGGCAGCGGGGGCCCGACCGGCTCCCGGGAGCCGCTGGTCACGAGCCAGACGCCGATGCACGCGGCGAGCGCGACGAGGCCGCCGTGCCGGGCGGTCGGGCGGAAGTCGCGGGCCATGCGCACCCCCTCAGCCTCTCGTCCGAGGTGACTGGCCGTCGCCCGGCCCCGCGAACGGGGGGACCTCGCGGGGCGGGCGACGGGGGACGGTACCGGTCGGACCGCGGCCGGAGCCGCGGTGGGCGTCCGTCAGCTCCGCGTGCCGCTCGCCCGGCGACGCAGGAGCCAGGTACCGCCGACGGCGGTGGCTGCCAGTACGGCCGCTCCCGCCGCGATCTTGACGGGGTCGGTGGTGGTGGTCGTGCCACCGCCCACCCCGGAGTTGACGTGCCCCTGCGGGCCGCGTTCGGTGACCACCAGGTCACCGGTCGCGAACTTGCCGTTCGCGCAGGTCGCGCCGATGCCGTAGGTGCCGGGACGGGTGCCGCGGGCCACCTGGAACTGTCCCACGACCACCTCCTTGTGGGTGCCCGGGACCAGCTTGAACCGGCCGCCGCCGACCGTGGTGGCATCGCCGTCCGCGTGGCTGCCGGGGCCGCAGGCCGTGGTGTTCACGGTGACGGTGGCGCCCGGGGCGGCGGACTTCGGCCAGACCTCCAGCGGGGCGAAGTCCCCGGGTGCGAAGCCCACCATGCCGAGGTCCGCGGCGGCGACCGCACCGGCGACCGGGCCGGTGAACGCGACGGCGGTCAGCGCGGTCGCGGTCAGCACGTGTGCGGTACGTCGGCGCATGGGACTCTCCCTGAAGACACGGGGTCGTGTGTCCGAGGAAACCCGGCCCGCTCGGCATGCGCCTGCTGATGTTCCGTCAGCTCGACCCCTCGGTGCGTCGCTGTGCCACGTTCCTGCAGGTCAAGGTGGGAGTGCGGCCATCCGGGCCGCCCGCGCCGTCCGGGTGACCGGCCCCCCGTACGGCCGCCGGCGGCCGTTGCGCACGGGCACCGGCCGGCGGCGCGACGGGGGTGCGTACGGTGGTGGGGCGCAGCGGAGCCGGGAGCCGCGGCCCGGCCGCGGAACGCTGCGCCACATCCGAGGGAGGGCTTCGTGACATCGGTCGAACGGCCGCAGGAGACGACCACCGCTGCGCTCCCGTTCTTCGTGTACGGGACCCTGCGCCCGGGCGAGGTCAACCACGCGCTGTTCCTGCGCGGCCGCACGGCCGCCGAGGAGCCCGCCACCCTGCCGGACGCGGCCCTCTACGACGGTCCGGGCTATCCCTTCGCGGTCCACCGGCCGGGCGCCGTCGTCGTCGGGGAGCTGATCACCGCCGAGCCCGGCGCGTACCGGGAGCTGCTGGCCGAACTGGACCGGCTGGAGGAGTACGAGGGGCCGGGGCGGCCGGGGAACGTCTACGACCGGTTCGCCCGCGAGGCCCTGCGCCCCGACGGCACCGCCGTGCGCGCCTGGGTCTACCTGGCGTCCCCGCTGATCGCCCGCGACCTGCGGGAAAGGGGCACGGAGATACCCGGGGGAGACTGGTTCAACCGTTCGGCCGAGCCGTCCCGACCCGGCCCGGAGGCCGGCCGGGACACCCCCTAGTGCTGTGGCCGGAAGGGTTTGCCGTCTCGCGGCGTCGGGTGCGGTGCATCGCAAGGCGGAGGGCCGCGGCTCGTACTGGACGTACTTCCGTGGTCCGACAACGCGGCGAGGTGCCGTACCGGGCGTCGTGAGGCGGTGAACCTTTCCGGTCACAGCACTAGAAAGCCTCGCCGGTCGTGCCGGGCTCGCGGGGCCCGACCGGCAGGGCGCCCTCAGAGTCCCTCGGCGCCGCGGTTGCGCAGGCGCTGCCCGTACTGCTGGAGCACCCACAGCTCCTCCTGGACCGCTGCCAGTTGCTCCGGCGGCGCCTGCGCGCCGAGCCGGGACAGCGAGCCCTGGATCTCGTGGACCCGCCGGTCGACCGCGCGCAGCCGGACCTGGACCAGCTGGACCCCCGCGTAGACCTCGTCGACCGTCTTCGCGTGGATCGCCTCCACCGCCAGCTCGGTGACGAGCGCGCGCACGGTGTCGTTCGGCGCGGCCTCGCGCACCCGGGCCACATAGTCCTCGGCGGCGGGTGCGGCGCCGCCCGCGTCCTGGATCGCCTGGCGGACGGCGGCGTAGGGCGGTGCGGTGAACTCGTCGATCCCGTACGCGTCGAAGGCCGGGGACACCAGCGCGGGCCGCTGGAGGGCCAGCTTCAGCAGCTCGCGCTCGGTGCGGTGGGCGGGGCTGCGCAGGTTCAGCGCGGGGCCGCCGGCCGGCTGGGCGGCGGGCGCCGGAACGTCCTCGTAGGCCTGATGGCCCCGCTGCCGGCTCCCGCCGGGGCGGCCACCCTGCGGTGCGCCGCCCTGGCCGCCCTGGCCGCGCTCGCGCGCCCACCGGGCGAGCTGCGCGACCCGCTTGACCACAAACTGCTCGTCGCGGATGCCCAGCATGCCCGCCAGCTGGACCGCCGACTCGTGCTGGATGGCGATGTTCTTGATGTTGGCGACGACCGGCGCCGCCTCGTCCAGCGCGGCCGCCCGTCCCGCCGGGTTCTCCAGGTTGTGCCGGGCGACGATGTGGCGCAGGGCGAACTCGAACAGCGGGGTGCGGGCCTCCACCAGGCCGACGACGGCCGCGTCGCCCTGCGCGAGGCGCAGGTCGCAGGGGTCCATCCCGCCGGGGGCGATGGTGATCGAGGTCTCCGCCGCGAACTTCTGGTCGTCCTCGAAGGCCCGCAGGGCGGCCTTCTGACCGGCCGCGTCACCGTCGAAGGTGAAGATCACCTCGGCGGTGGCGTTGTCCATCAGCAGGCGGCGCAGGATCTTGATGTGGTCCCCGCCGAAGGCGGTGCCACAGGTGGCGATGGCGGTGGTGACGCCCGCCAGGTGGCAGGCCATGACGTCGGTGTAGCCCTCGACGACCACGGCCCGGGAGGTCTTGGCGATCTCCTTCTTGGCCAGGTCGATGCCGTACAGCACCTGGGACTTCTTGTAGATCGCGGTCTCGGGCGTGTTCAGGTACTTCGGCCCGTTGTCGTCGTCGCGCAGCTTGCGCGCGCCGAAGCCGACCACCTCGCCGCTGGTGTCGCGGATCGGCCACATCAGCCGGCCGCGGAAGCGGTCGATCGGCTTGCCGCTGCGGCTGTCCTGGGCGAGCCCGGAGGTGATCAGTTCCTTGTCGGTGAAGCCCTTGCCGCGCAGGAAGCGGGTCAGGTGGTCCCATCCGGCCGGGCTGTACCCGACGCCGAAGTGGGCGGCCGCCGCCTGGTCGAAGCCGCGCTCGGCCAGGAACCTGCGGCCGATCTCGGCCTCGGGGCCGTCCAGCTGGTCGACGTAGAACCGGGCGGCCTCCCGGTGTGCCTCGACCAGCCGGATGCGCTCACCGCGGCCGCTGGTGCCGGCGGTGTAGCCGCCCTCCTCGTAGCGCAGGGTGATCCCGGCCAGGCCGGCCAGGCGCTCGACCGCCTCGGAGAAGGAGAGGTGGTCGATCTTCATGACGAAGTCGAGGGTGTCCCCGCCCGCCTGGCAGCCGAAGCAGTGGTAGAGGCCCTTGCTGGGGCTCACCTGGAAGGAAGGGGACTTCTCGTCGTGGAAGGGGCACAGGCCCTTGAGGTTGCCCCCGCCCGCGTTGCGCAGCTGAAGGTAGTCGGAGACCACGGCGTCGATCGGGACCGCGTCCCGTACCGCCTTCACGTCGTCGTCGTTGATCCGTCCTGCCACCCGTGAAGTCTACGGCCGGGCGCGGACAAACCCGTCAGGCCCCCTCCGCCGGGATCAGCGAGGCAAGCGGAACCGACGGGTCCGAGAGGGCCTCGCGGTCCACCGGCGCCTTCGACCTGATCAGGGCCTGGATGTGCTCGGTGACGTCCCACACGTTCACGTTCATTCCGGCGAGGACCCTCCCCTCCGACAGCCAGAAGGCGATGAACTCCCGTTTGCCGACGTCGCCGCGGATCAGCACCTGGTCGTAGCCGCCGGGCGGGGCGTACCCGGAGTACTCCAGGCCCACGTCGTACTGGTCCGAGAAGAAGTAGGGCACCCGGTCGTAGGCGACGTCGTGCCCCAGCATCGCCCGGGCGGCGGCCGGGCCGCCGTTCAGCGCGTTGGCCCAGTGCTCGACCCGCAGCCGGGTCCCGAGCACGGGGTGGTGGGCGGCCGCCACGTCACCGACCGCGTGGATGTCGGGGTCGGAGGTGCGCAGGGCGGCGTCCACGGCGATCCCGCCGCCGTGTTCCCGGTCGACGAGGGCCAGCCCGGAGGTCTCGGCGAGGGCGGTCCGCGGCGCGGCTCCGATCGCGGCGAGCACCGCGTGCGCGGGGTGCTCCTCCCCGTCGTCGGTACGGGCGGCCAGCACCATGCCGTCCTGGCCGATGATCTCGGTCAGCCGGGCGCCGAAGTGGAAGCGGACCCCGTGGTCGGCGTGCAGGTCGCCGAAGAGCCGGCCGATCTCGGGGCCCAGCACGGCGTGCAGCGCGGTGGCCTCCGGCTCCACGACGGTCACCTCGGCGCCGTACCCGCGGGCCGCTGCGGCGACCTCCAGGCCGATCCACCCGGCGCCCGCGATGAGCAGGTGGCCGTTGTCCCGGCCGAGGCCCGCCAGGACGTGGCGCAGCCGCTCGGCGTGCGCGAGCCGGCGCAGGTGGTGCACCCCGGCCAGCCCGGTGCCGGGGATGTCCAGGCGGCGCGGTTCGGCGCCGGTGGCCAGCAGCAGCTTGTCGTAGTGCACGACCGTGCCGTCCCCGAGGAGCACCTTCTTGGCCTCCCGGTCGAGGTGGACGGCCGGCTGGCCGAGGTGCAGCTCGATGTCGGAGGCGGCGTACCAGGACGGTTCGTGCACGAAGACGCTCTCGCGCTCCTCCTTGCCCGTCAGGAACCCCTTGGACAGCGGGGGGCGCTCGTACGGATGGTCGCGCTCGTCGCCGATCAGGATCACCCGCCCCGTGAACCCCTCGGACCTCAGCGTCTCGGCCGCCTTGGCCCCGGCGAGCCCTGCGCCGACGATGACGAACGTCCTGTGTGCGTCGACCACCTGATGCCTCCTCATAACCTCTACGCCACATGCGGCCACATGCGAGCGTCCCGCACCGAGCCTGCCGCGTGAAGGGGGAATGGCTCGATCGGCTCACCCTTCGGCGCGTCGGGTGCGGTGGGTGAGACGCGCGTGCAGGGAACGGGCGGAAGCGTCGGTGAGACACGCGATCTGATCGATGACCGCCCTCTTCCTGGCCCGGTCGTCCGCGGCGGTGTCGAAGATGGCCCGGAACTGCGGGTCCAGGCCCTCGGGGGCGCGGGCGCTGAGCGCCTCGGCCAGCTCGGCCAGGACGATGCGCTGGTCGGCGCGGATGCGCTCCTGCTCGTCGCGCTGCATGACGTACAGGTCGGCGACCGCCTTGAGGACCGCGCACTCGTTGCGCGCCTCGCGCGGGACCACCAGTTCGGCGCAGTACCGGGTGAGGCGGCCCGACCCGTACGCCTCCCGGGTGGCGCCCTCGGCGGCCAGGCAGAAACGGCCGATCAGCTGGCTCGTGGCGTCCTTCAGGCGGGCCTGGGCGACTGCGGAGCCGTCGTACCCGTGCGGCCACCACTCCTGCTCCATCAGCCGGTCGAGGGCGGCCCGCAGCTCGTCGGGTGAGGTGCCGGCGGGGACATAGCGGCCGATGGCGACCTGCCAGATCGCCGCGCGCTCGGGCTCGGCGAACAGGAGGTTGGGGTCGAGGTGCCCGGCGTGCAGCCCGTCCTCGAAGTCGTGCACGGAGTAGGCGACGTCGTCCGCCCAGTCCATGACCTGGGCCTCGAAGCACTTGCGGTCGGCGGGCGCGCCGAGGCGCAGCCACTCGAAGACCGGCAGGTCGTCCTCGTACGCCCCGAACTTGACCGAGTCCGGGTCGGTCGGGTGGCCGCCGCGGGCCCACGGGTACTTGGTGGCGGCGTCCAGGCAGGCCCGGGTGAGGTTGAGGCCGACGCTGACCGGCTCCCCGCCCGCCGGGCCGGGCACGAACCGCTTGGGCTCCAGCCGGGTCAGCAGGCGCAGCGACTGGGCGTTGCCCTCGAATCCGCCGCAGTCCTTCGCGAACTCGTTGAGCGCCTCCTCGCCGTTGTGGCCGAAGGGTGGGTGGCCCATGTCGTGCGAGAGGCAGGCGGCCTCGACGAGGTCGGGGTCGCAGCCGAGCGCGGCGCCGAGCTCCCGTCCGACCTGGGCGCACTCCAGGGAATGCGTGAGGCGGGTACGGGGGCTGGCGTCCCAGTCGTAGGAGCGCGTGCCGGGCGTGACCACCTGGGTCTTCCCGGCGAGGCGGCGCAGGGCGGCGGAGTGCAGGACGCGGGCGCGGTCGCGCTGGAAGGCGGTGCGGCCGGGGCGTTTGTCGGGCTCGGCGGCCCAGCGCTCGGTGTCGGCCGGTCCGTAGGGCGAGTCGAGGTCGTCTGCGGGGGCGTGCATGGTGCCTTCCATCAGTTCCTCCGCTGGGTATCCCCGGCTTCAGCCGGGGCGGGAAAGCGGAACGGTGCGGAGCACCGTTGTTCGTTGACGTCAGGACAGAGG